>JBGQNR010000143.1:0-16318 GCA_041501225.1 Acidobacteriota bacterium | reverse complement strand
CGGGGGCATCTGCGGCGTTGGCGCTCCTCGACGATGTACCGAGACATCGCCTGCGTCGCGCCGCCTTGCATCTGCCACCGCGGCGCTCGGAACGCGGCCCCTCCTAATTCTCGGACGGGCTCCTAGAATGAAAACATGATCGGATTGCCAGGCTTCGCCCGCATCACGAGATCCCTGCCAAATGGCGAGTATCCGTTCGTCCGGATCCTGCCGTGGGTCGAAGAAAGCCCGGCAGCACGGCGCATTGAATGCGCCATGATTCCAATCCGCTCTCTGCTGAAAACGGCCAGGGTGCGGATCGAGCCGGGAGACGGCTATGTGTGGGTGGATGACGAGGCGCCTGCGATCGTGCTGGTAGAAAAATATTACCGCTTAGGCAATGAACGCGACCTGTACCTCGACCTGCTGCACGAACTCACGCATCTGCGGCAGCTCGCAAGCGGGCAGGATTTGTGGGACGAAAGTTACCGGTATGTAGACCGCCCTACCGAGATTGAAGGGTATGCCGTCGCGGTTGAGGAAGGCCTGCGGCTCGGAATGAGCGAATCGGAAATCATTCAGCACTTGTCGAATCCATGGATGTCGGTTAAGGACGTGCTGATCCTGCGCGAGAACGTAGAGCGCTTTGTCACTCCACCAGGAGCCTGAAATTCACCCTAGAATAGAGCCGCGCGCGTAAGTAAGCGGATACTTGATAGCGTGCCGACGCGTTAGCCCGGCTTATCATAAAGTGAAAAAGTGCCGGACGCGGATGCACGCGGATGGACTGGAAAGGCTTGTGCCACACCGAAGGCAAAAGCACCTGGAAGTGAATCTGGTGCTTCCTCCATCGACTGTTGGCAGCCTGAGCGTAACTCGCATGCGTAATATAGTTTGAGACTCAATTCCAGGCGATCAACTCCACTATTGAAACGGTCCAAGAGCAATGAAGAGTCTCAGCTGCCCAAACAGGCAATGCCCGCTGGCGTGATCTTCTTCCAGAACGAGTTCTCGCCTGCTATTCTGATCTAGATGCCGGAGCGAAGTATGGGCAAAGCGCGAGTGACCAGGTTTTGACGCTCTGCCGTAAGCAACTGCCTGCAGTGCCCTGCAGCCGATACTTCAGCTGGAAGAATTCGCGACGATTCCTATCAGCCCGATCACAAACGCTGGGGAACGACACTCCTGAAGCAATCTGCAGCAGAAGCGGACAAACCAGGTGGCCGCATGAACTCGAAGACGTGCGCTGCGCCGGAGGAAAGGCCTCAATGTACGACCATCTCGGCCGGACGCGAAAACCCCTGGAGGAGAACGGGACCGTAGTCGTCATAGGTGGAGGGCCCGCAGGGGCTTTCTTCTCCATTCATCTACTCAGGCGCGCCCGCGAGTTGCAGCGCGCGGTGAAAGTTGTGGTCATCGAGCGGCGCCGCCAGGGTGTCGGCCAGACTGGCGCCGGCTTCGTTGCGGGGTGGAGAGGCTGCAGCTATTGCGCCGGGGGACTGTCGCCCAAGCTGAATGATGCACTGAAGCGCCTCGACCTGCGGCTGCCTGCGGAGGTGATTCAGAGCCAGGTGCGCTCAATCACGGTTCAGGGCTACTGGAAGAACATCGAGCTGGAAGTGCCCGACGGCCGGGAAATGTTGTCGGTGTTCCGGGGTGTGCGTCCCGCCAAGCGTCTCGACCGGCAGCACAGTCTTGATTCGCTGCTGCTCGAACGCGCGCTCGAGGAAGGGGCCGTGCTCCTGGGCGGCGAGGTGTATGACGTGGAGTATTCGACGCAGGGCCGGCCGGTCGTGAGCTACCGGGCTGAGGGAGCGGAGGCCAAGCTGGAAGCGGACTTCGCCGTTTTTGCCGGCGGAGTCAATGAGTGCGCCGAGACCTGCCAGCGTGGCGGGTCCCTGTTTTCGGCGTTGCAGAGGCTGGCGCCTCATTACCGGCCTCCACGCCTGCGCCCGGCCTTGATTTTTGAATTGGAGGCCGCACCGGGCGCCGCGACGTACCTCGAGGGCCAGTTGCACTTTGTGGAATACGGTTCTGCGGCGTTGCGCCTGGAGATGTGTTCCTTACTGCCAAAGCGGGGATACATCACGGTGGTCCTCGTAGGGCCGAGTGTCGACGCCTCCACCGGCCCGGAGGATAACGTGAAAATCATCAACGAATTCCTCCAACTCCCCCATATCCGCAAGCTCGTAGTGCCCAGCATGCAACTGCGCATGGCCTGCGTCTGCAATCCCCGGCTCGTGGTCGGCTCGGCCCGGCACGCGTTCGCAGACCGGGTTGCAGCGGTCGGTGACATGGTGACCTCCAGACTTTACAAGGACGGAATCCTGTCGGCCCACCACACCGCGAGCGCACTGGCCGAGACTCTTCTCGTCCGGGGCGTGGACCGGCGCAGTCTCCAGGAAGGATACGCACCTGTCATTCAGGGTTTTCGTCGGGACAACCGGTTTGCCGCGCTGGTCTTCCTCCTGCACCGGATGGTGTTCGGTTCGTCAATACTGAGCCGTGTCCTCTACCAGGCGGTCATCACGGAACGAAAAAGGATTGCCACACCGGGGCGCCGCCTCGAAAAGATCCTGTGGAAAATCGCCAGCGGAGATGATCAGTACGAGGCCACCTTTCTTTCGATGATCCACCCTGCAACTCTTTGGCTGATCCTGAGCGGCGGATTATGGATCACGCTGCGCAACTATCTCACCGAACTTTTCTTCAATTTAAGCTGGGAGGGTTTTGGCCGCTTCACGACGGGAGTGGCGAAGGAACACTTTGATACCAAACGCGTGGCCTTCAGGCGCGAACTGGGCGAGTGCGATACGGCTGTTCCCGACCCGTTGGAGTTCGAGCGCATGTACACGATCAGAATCCGCGCCAGGTGCGCCCAGGTTCTGCGCCAGCTTGGCCGTTTTGGAGAAAGCGACCGGGGCTATTTCCGCCCCCGCTGGGTTCAGGTCCAGAGAATCGCGGGTGTGCCGAACGAACCGGGCTGCCTGATCCGTTACGAAGTGTTCGGCCACAGGTTTTCGTTCTGTCTTCAGCTCGAACAGATTGTGCAAGGACATCTGTTGGCGTACCGGGTTCGCGATGGCTTCGCAAGGGGCGGTGTGCTGCTCTTCGAGGTCGAGCAGGATGCCGATGAGATCTGCAATCTGTCGATTTACGTGGCCTTCCAATTCGCGCGCGGAGGGACGCCGATGACGCGGCCGCTCTGGTGGCTCTTTCGGCGCCTCTTTCCCTCCTTTGTGCATGACGTCCTCTGGAATCATTCGCTCTGCCAGCTCAAGAACCTGGCAGAGGCAGAAGAGCAATCTTCCGCAGATTGAGGAGCGGGGCGGCTACTCGACCTGCTGCAGGTCCAGGGCAATGCGCACCCCGTTTACCAGGACGATGCCCTGGTTGATCAGGTCCTGATTGGTGATTTCAGCATCGGTGAATTTACGAAGGGGCTGGAGCGGGAAGATAAACTCGAGAGCTTCCGGAGAGTCTTTGGAATTGATGCCGAACTCGTTTAGAACCGTGATGTCGAAACCCGCGATTTCTTCGGCCACGGGAGCCCGATCGAGCAGCGCCTTGAGCAGGGGCGCCAGGAACAGGTCGAAACTCTGCGCCGCTCTCTTATAGATAGAGGTGGTATTCTTATCAAATGGACTTGGATTTCGCAGCGTCATCTGGAGATGGATGCGGTTCCGGAAGATAACGAAGGACGGGGGTGCGTAATCCACGAAATGGTAGCGGGCTATCCCTTCTCTGCCCAGGGCATCGAGCTGGGGCTGAAGCCGGTTCTGGAGCGCCTCGGCATCGGCATTCTTCGGCGGGGCAGCCAGTACGCCCGGCGGGCTCCCGGCCGCCGTCGGGACGGCATCCCGTTGTCCGGCCGGTTTGCCGGATCCGGAGCGCGGGTCGGAACTGCCGCCCATCGTGGGAACAGCCGTAGCAGAGACTGCCGGCACAAGTTCAGGCCGCGCCACTGGTGCAGGTTCCTTTGCGCGGGCATCGCGAGCTTGTCGTAGCATATCGAGTTCGTCCCGACCGAGCGGCTGAGCCGCATGGAGCGCCAGGCCGAACTCCTTGCCATTCACATAGATGTCCGAAGCATTCAAGATCTTCTGCCGCGCAGAGTCGGATTGCGCGCTGAGATAGCCGAATGCATCCGCCTTATCCATGACAACTGCGAGTATTTCCTTTCCTTCGTAATCGTAGCTGCTCGAGTGCGTCCGCACGTGATAGGAGATCTCAAAGCCGAAACGATCGAAGTTTGCCTGGGTCGTGAATCTGCCCGGAATGAGCCGCAGGATAGGTGCGACAACCTCCTCAAGGACCCGGCTCGCCCGCTGGTTCTGCGTGAGGAGTGCGGAGTCGAAGGCCGCGTTATAATTGCCAGAGGTCTTAAGAACCGTGAGCTCGTGAAAGAGCACAAACTCCAGTCCGCGAGCATCGGCTCCCGCCTGCTGCTTCGGATCCAGCCCGACATAGCGGCTTAAGAAGAGCGGGTAGGGGAACTGGAGTTTTGCGATCTCCTCCCTCATGGAAACGAGCTGGGGCAGATAAGCGGCTTCCAGGGCCTTGAGTTGAGGATTTGTGATTTCGGCTGGACCCACCTGGCCCCAGGCCGCGTGTTTCCCGATCAGAAGTGATGCCGCCAAAAGGGAAACGGAAATGAAGCGCCGCAGCAACGGGTGCGGCGATGTCGGGGAGAGCCGCAGCCGCGAGGGAGCGCGGAGTGAGTCGCAAAATCCCGTGGATGTGCGCCAGCGCGAAAGGGTCTGCTTGCCGGCGCGCACGGTTGTGGATTGCTGGCGGAGGGTCATTGGTTTTCACCTCACTGAATACTGGGGCTGCGGCCTGGCCGGAGCCTGATAGGGCGGCTGAGCTACTGCCCGCACGTATGTGATCAAGGCGCGGATATCATCCTGCGTCAGAGTCTTGCCCCAGGGGGGCATCATGGCGGACTTTCCCAGAGCGCTCCCGCCGAGCGTGATGATATTCCGCAGATAATCGTCGCCCAGGGCATTCAAGACCGTGCCATCGTTGATGAGCGCGGGGGCCGGCGAGAGATTTGAGCGGTTCGAGGGTCCTGCGGGGGTTGAGTCCGCATGGCACCAGACGCACTTATCGAAAAAGAGGCGTCTTCCCTGCGCCTGCTGATAGCCGAGGGGAATCAGGTGACTGGGATCGTTCCAGTCTTGCTGCAAGTAATAAGCATTCAGCAGCGCGCTCGGCTTTGGGGGAGCGGGCTCGCGCCCGCAAGAGACGTAGAACATGAGAGCCATGAAACCCGCCAGTGCGGCGGCAGCCTTGGTTTTCATCGGGTGCCTCCGGTTGCGCCTGCAGTGCGAGCTGTACCTCCAGCCTGAGAATTCTGGCGCAGGGTCAAAAGATAGACTGTCAGCGCCTGCAGTTCCTGGTCCGTGAACTCGCGACGCGGTTCGATGGTTCCGGGAGCGAGCGCCTGAGGATTTTTCAGCCAGGCTGCGATCCAGGCGGCGTTCAGCCAGTTTCCGGCATTGTTCAGATTGGGTCCGACGTATCCTCCGGTGGATCCGATGGTGTGGCAGGACTGGCATTGATATTTGACATCATAGAGCTGCTTGCCCAGGCTTGCCATCTGGGGCGTAAACGACTTGAGGTCCACGCTTCCGATGTTGACGGCAGGACTCTGCATGACCATTTCGAGATAATCGGCAATGGTAACCGCCTCTCCGTCGGTCATGTTGAATTGCGGCATGCGCAAGGTCAGCGTGGGTCTGATCGTCTGGGGATTCTTCAAAAAAGAAATCAACCATTTGCGTTGTGCGCGACTCCCCTCATCCGAAAGGTCGGGGGCCAGGGTTCCGCCGAACCCGTTGAAGCGATGACAGACGTAACATTTGTAGCGCTCATACAGTAAGGCGAATTCACCTGCAGGCCGGAATTCAGGGCGGGCGGCCGGGACGACGAGGGCAGCGAGCCCCGGCGTCTCCAAACGGCCCGTCATGCTTAGCAAAGCGGTCGTCACAGCCTCCAGGTCTCCCGTCTCGAATTGATACTGAGGCATGCGCGCCGAAGGATTGACCGATGCGGGTTCGCCGACTTTGGCCTGTATGTAGGCTACCAGGGTGCGGGGGATCGAGGACGTGCCGAACTCGAGCTGCGAAACGGTCTTGCTCCCCACGTTGGTGAGATCCGGGCCAAAATCGGTCTGAGGCTTGGTGCCGGCAACGAGGTGGCAGCTCGAGCAACCCTTCTCTACGAACAGCCGCTTGCCCAGTTGAATTTCCTGGGGGCCGGGTGCGCCGAGTTTGGGAACATCACTCAGGAGATCCGGATCCGTCAAGCTGGTCGTGATGTACCGCGTCACTACGTAAAGGTCCTCGTCCGACCAGCGGTAACGCGGCATGAGGGCGTGAGGCAGATACGCTTGAGGGTCCCGCAGCCAGGCCACCAGCCAATCGGAATTGACCTTGCTCCCGACTTTGGTCAACTCCGGTCCGATCTTGCCCCCGATCAACTGGGTTTCGCCCGCGCGGGTGACCGCAATGGAGTGGCAGGTAGTGCAGAACATCTGGCGGAATCGGACCTGGCCCTGATCCATCAGATCCGGCTTCTTTTCGAGAGCAGCAACCACCTGGGGATTGAACTTGTAAGTCTCAATGGGCTTGCTTTTCAGAGAGATCAGATAGGCAGAGAGACCCCGGATCTCGTTTTCGCCGAGCCTGAACAGGGGCATCCTCGGTTCTTCTCCGTTCTCGTAGCCATCCACCGTGACGTTGCCGTTGCTGTCCTTGATGGTGCGCGGCTCTTTCAGCCACTTGTAGATCCACTGCCGGTCCACCTTGGTCCCGACGTCGGTCAGATTCGGACCCAGCATTGCCGGGCGCTCGATGTCCTGCAGACGGTGGCAGCCGACGCAGTTGAGCTCTACCAGGAGATCGCGCCCCCGGCTCAGGCGCGGCGTTTCAGGGATGCCGGCGCGGTGACAGACACCGCACGAAGCCTGCATAAAGCTCACCGGCAGCAGCGGACGTTCCCACGCTTTGGTGGTTTCGTGGGCTTCCCGCACTTCCGTAGCAAGACCCTGGCCGCGATGGCAGACGACGCAGCCCCACTCCTTCGCCCGGTGTGGGATCGGCGCATGAGCCCGGAAGGGTTCCGGCACGGACGGGTCCAGGAGGCTCGGCTGCGTGATGCCCTGGTGGCATGTGATGCAGCGGTCCGTTACTCCGAGCTCGGGGGTCCAGATCTGGTCGACCCCGGAATGAAAATCCGCCAGCAATACCCTGGTGTCCGGTCGGCTTTCTACGAAGCGTGCGTATTCGCTCTTGTACTGCTTCCATTCACGCAGCAGGTCTTTCAGCGGAGAAACGGCGAGGCCGGCCAAAAATAAAACGCTCCCGACCGCGAATGCAAAACGCAGCCGTTTCGGCGCTTTTCCCATTTTCTCAGCAGTCATGCTATCTCCAAGGCCATACCCAGGACCAGCCGGGTCCCCGGAAAAAGGTGCCGACGCCTGTCAGGATGATCGCGACGACAATGAACCAGGTCATGACCCACCAGTAGAGAGCCCGGGAGCGCAGGAAGTCCGGGAATCGCCCTCTGCCGGCACGGATGAAAAAAGAGAGAACCGCCAGGCCTCCGACGGCTACGGTCGGGACGATGATCGTCCATGCCCTGTAAATCCCAAAGAATGCGAGCGTGGCCAACAGCACCGCCGCAAAGATCAACAGTCTCCGCCCGCGGGCGTCGGCCCAGAGCGGCGCGCCGGCCACGTTCACATTAAAATACGGAATGATCACAAGGGCGATGATCACCAGAGTCGGGATCACTACACCCGCCACCAGGGGAGGGAAGTAATGGAGCAGCTCCTGCAGCCCCAGAAAATACCACGGTGCCTTCGCCGGGTTCGGTGTCAGCAGAGGGTCGGCCAGCTGCTCCAGCGGTGCATCCCAGAGGAGCGAGATGAGCACCAGGATAATCGTCAGGAACTGGAAGGCGGTCGCCTCGCGCAGAACGACATGCGGGTAGGACATGAGCTGCCGTCCCGCTGCCCCCGTCACCTTCGCGGAGGTCTTCCTGGTGATGAAGACGATGCGCTGAGGGGCTTTCGTCGCATCCGATTCGAAGCCTGTCTCATAGCTGTTTTTCTCGTTCATATTCCTCTCGCACGGTCAAGCCGCCATCCTTCTGAACTCGCCACAGATGGACTGCAATCAGAAGCACCGCCGCCGCCGGCAGGATCACGCAGTGCAGGACGTAGAAGCGCAGGAGAGCATTTTCCCCGATGACGTTTCCACCCAGGAGTAGGAAGCGCATCGGACTCCCAAGGATCGGAACGTAAGAGATAATGTTGGTGCCCACCGTGATGGCCCAGTAGGCCAATTGGTCCCAGGGCAGCAAGTAGCCCGTATAACTCAGAAACAGAGTGACCAGCAGCAATCCCACGCCTATGACCCAATTGAATTCATGCGGAGGCTTGTATCCTCCTCGATAAAAGACGTGAAACATGTGCCAGAAGACCGTGAGTACCATGACGTGTGCCGCCAGGCGATGCAGGTTGCGCAGGAAGACGCCGTTGGAGACGACAAAGCGCAGGTCCTTCATGTCGCGATAGGCTTGCGGCACGGCGGGATGGTAGTAGAACATCAAAAGGATGCCGGTGACCGTCAGAATCAGGAACAGGAAGAGGGAGAAAGAACCGAGGTAATAGGTTGCGCGCACGCGCAGGGACTTCTCGCGCACCTTGACCGGCACGACATGCAGGAACAGGTTGCCGAAGATGGCCAGGCTCCGCGTGCGGTTGGTGAATGCCGGTCCGCGGCGAAAAACGGACTTCCAGACGCGGGTGCCTCGCATCTTCATGATCATGCTTTGAGTCCTCGTTGCAGCCATCAGTCGCATCCCTTCCGAAGCTCAGAATGGTGGCATTCCGATTTTCCGCCCGGCATGGCCATCCTCTTCGCAACCACTGGAAAATCGGGGTGTCGCCTCATTGCCATCTGCCTTTTCATACTTTCAGAATCCGGCTCTCCGGGACGATCTCCAGCTTGTCGACCAGGAGATTTCCGTCAGGCATGAGTCTCATCGCGAAATGGGGAAGCGGACGCGGTGCGGGCCCGTTCACTACCATGCCATCCTTATTGAATCTGCTGCCATGGCAAGGGCAGGCGATCAGATCCAGGTCCGGCTTCCACTGAGTGATGCATCCCAAGTGCGTGCAAATAGCCGACACTGCGAAAAAACCCATGGCCGTGCTTACGATGTAGACCTGCTGGTCGGCGATGTAGGTCACCGAATTCACGGCAAAGTTGTCCGACGTTCCGATTCTGAAGCTGGTCGGAGGCTCGAAGAGCACATTGGGGGAGAGGTACCGGATCGTGACCACAACGGTGCCCACAGCAGCGATGCCAAGGGCAGCGGCTGCGATCTCGTTCAAGAAGTCCCGGCGGTCGATCCCCGTGCCGCTTTCCCCGGCCTGTGACCCCGTCGTGGTTGAAGCTGCAGCGCTCTCAGCCATAGAATCACCGTTTCCGTCAGAAACCTCCGGCAAAGCCGGAGGCATGTTCTGTGAACCGCTCAAAGCGGCATCACCTGTCTATCCGGCATTCATTGAACTTCCTCTATTCTCACGCTCACACAGCCCTGAAAGGGCGGCGCGGCAAAGCCCAGGGCGCAAGCCCTGGGATCGCGGTGCGATTTGGATCGAGCCCTGAAGGGACACAGCCTGTGACTCCCCTTCAGGGCTTGACGGCTGCACTTACCTAACCCAGGGCTTGCGCCCTGGGCTTTGCTGCGCCGCCCCTGCAGGGCTGGATTTCCCGATTCAACTCGGATGGTTCATTAAAAACACTTCGTCTGGTTACTCCCCGAATTGTCAAACTCTGTGAGCCCCCCGGCAAAGCCGGGGTTTACCCGGTAAATTAGGCCAGTGCCTCTGGCGGCCGTTCGAAAACCTCAAAGGCTTCCATGGTAATGGTGTGCGCAGGGCAGCGTTCGGCGCACAATCCGCACCGGATACAAATGGTCTCGTCCTTGACCATTACCGATCCTTCCTCGCATGGCAAATCCGACACGCCGAGATGCTGCAAGGTGGTCGCTTCAAGGAATGGAGCCTCTTCGGCGAGCCGGGTCCTGACATCCTGCGAAAATCCGAATTGACTGATGGGAACGAGACTCAGACAGTTCTCCGGGCATACGTCCACGCAACCGCCGCAGAGGATGCACTCGCTCCCCTCGGCCTCATTGCCATCGAAGATGGTGTTGATCCAGCAGCGCAGGCACCGTGATGCCTCGCGCCGTGCCTCTTCTTCCGTATAGCCGGTCTCGACTTCGACGATTCCGGTCCGGCGGTCAATGGGGAGAGTCGGTACCGGCAGACGGGAGTATTCGTCAAAGTCCGCCGCCATCTGGTGGTGAGCCAATACCGTGATCTGCACGTAGCGTGGTTTGGGTTTCCAGCCGGCCCCCTGCAGGTAGCGGTCAATCTGCTCGGCCGCTTTCCTGCCGTCGGCCGTTGCACTGATGATCAAGCGGGGCCCGAAGGCGATGTCCCCGGCGGCGAAGATCCCCGGAGCCGTGGTCATCAAGGTCTCCGGGTCGACCCTGATGGTACCCTGGCGCGTTGTTTCGATCCCGTCGGCAGGCGTCAGGAAAGAGAGATCCGAGGCCTGGCCGATTGCCAGGATGACCGTGTCGCAGGGCAGGATGCTTTCTGTGCCCGGCTCGAAGGTGGGGCTGAAGCGGTGCTGGACATCGAAAACCGACGTGCAACGGATCGTCTCCAGGCCGGCCACCTTGCCGTTCTCGCCGACGAATCGCTGGGGTCCGAGAGATGGATGGACCTTCAGGCCTTCGCGCAGAGCCTCTTCGATCTCGTCCTCGAAGGCCGGCATTTCTTCGAGTGACTCGAGCGCCACCAGGTGGACTTCATGTGCGCCCAGGCGCAGAGCCGTCCGGGTGACGTCCAGGAACTCCTTCATGGCCACCTGGAGCTCGCTCTCGCTCAACCGATCGGGCAGCAAGGATGAGCGCAGAACCTCGAGTGTCTGCTGCTCTTGCTGCCGCAGGGCAGAGCGCGCTACATCGATGGCCACGTTGCCGCCGCCGATCACCACTACCTTTTTCCCGATCGAGAAGCGATAGCCGAGGTTGACGTTTAACAGGAAATCGACCCCTTTGATCACACCGTCCAGGTCATGACCCGGGATCTGGAGATCGCGGCTGCGATGCAATCCAAATGCGAGCAGTATGGCTTTGAATCCTTCGGCTCGGAGGTCGGCCAGAGAAAAGTCGCCGAGCCTGGAATTCAACCTCAGCTCAGGTCCCAGGTCCAGTATTTCCCGAACCTGGGCCTGAACCACGTCCCGCGGCAGGCGATACTCGGGTATGCCCAGGTAAAGCATTCCTCCCGGGACCGGTGCTGCCTCGAAAATCGTGACCCGGTACCCGAGGAGTGCCAGGTCATGAGCCGCGGAGAGCCCTGCGGGCCCCGCACCGATCACGGCGATGCGCTCGGGGCGTTGGCTCGTGGGCTTGTCACGATAAACATCGACCGGGTTGCGCGACTCGGGTCCGTAGCGCTCGGTGACAAACCGTTTCAGCGCGCGGATGGAAATGGGCGCATCAAAATCTTTCCTTCGACAGGCCGTTTCGCAAGGGTGGCCGCAGACCCGGCCGCAGATCGAAGCCATGGGATTGGGCTCCCGGGCGTAGCAGTAGGCTTCCTCGTAGCGCCCTTCCGCAATCAGCGTCACATAACGGCCGGCCTGAGTGTGGACAGGACAGGCCATCATGCAGGGAAAAGTCGACTCGAGCCAATCGAGGTCGACGAGCTTCGTTCGTAATTTCAGCACTCGGGTGCTTCTCCTGCCTCGCCCGGATTATTCATGAATCGTAGTTGCAATAACTAAACTGGAGATTTGTTGGACGCGGATTAACGCGGATAAACCAGTGCTTTTGCCGCCTCGAAGGTGAATCTGATCTGCGTTCATCCGCGTCCCAAAAAAAATTTTCTCTCGGTTCTTCGTGAATAATCCGCGCTAGCGGCGAACCGTGAGATTGACAGTGACGCTGCCGGCGGTGACATCAACCGCCTGGCTGACAGGTTTTCCTTCCTCGCTCCAGGTCGTCAGCGTGTAGTGGCCGGCCGGGATGTCCTTGATTTCAAATTCACCCTCCTTGTTGGTCACCGCAAAGTAAGGCGTGGCCATAACAACGACGTATCCGGACATCTCCGGGTGGACATTGCAAAGGAGCGACGCGACACCCGGATCGTTGAAGGTAAACGACTTCTCTTGACCCTGCGGCCAGGTGCCAAGATTGTGCGCGAGCTTCTTGTTGCCGCTGATGGAGGGCCAGAAAACGTTGTGTCCCACAGGATCGCTGTTGAGGAAGTTGACCGTCGTTCCTACCAGGACCACCAGGACGTGAGGTGCAAATTTCAAGTTCTTCTGGTCCATTACTACCGGCTTCGGCGGCGGCGGGAAAGTCTTGCCGGGTATCGCATCGATATAGACCGCGATATTCTCGGGCGAGCGCATGCCGGCGGCCGTCACTTTGCCCTTGATCTCTCCAGCCCAGCCGGATTGAGTGAAAATAGAGACAAACAGGAAAGCCGCGATTGCCGTACTATAACGAGCAGATCTCATCGTTCAAGCTCCTTTGCGTTATCCGCGCCTGGCGGAACAGGGAAATGCTTCAATCACAATCACATGACGAAATCGAGTCCGGCCATGAAGCCGCTCGGGCGGAAAAACAGGTTTGTCCCGGGGACCGGTTTTTTCCAGCGATACTGATATTCGAAACCGAACTTGATGTTGGCGCGAATCAGGATCTGAAGGCCCGGGCTGAATCGATTGCGGGAAAACCGTTGCGATGCGCCGTTGAAAAAATCCGCCGGCGAGTTCACCACGTCATAGCGCATGAGCGCAATCACCCAGGGATAGAGCCAGTATTGCGTCTGGACGAACCCACCGCTGAAGTTCACTGCGGGACCGGGAGCAAGGGTGAAGGTGGCGGGATCCGGGATCAGGTTGGAATCATGGCCGAACATTCCGAGCCCGTACATTTCGAAATCGCTGCGGAATCGGAAACGGAAGTATCCCCCGACACGATAGTAGGGCTCATGGATATCCGTGAAACCAGGAAACAACTGCCGGTCGGTGTTGAGCACGTTGCGGCCGTAGCCGTAGAAAGCGCCGATTCGCAGTGAGGTGTGATCGTGGGGACCGGTCGACCCGGCCGCCTGCACCTCCCTGCGCGCTGCGCGGTCACGCTCGAGGTTGAACTGCTGGAAAACGTGCGCATATACGTTCTTGCTGTTGTTGGTCGGGGTGCCGTCGTTGCTTCCGTTTACGAGGGCGACCGACCAGTTGAAGTTTCCGTCGTTCGGATAGCCGCCGAATTCGAAACCGCGCTGGGGTGCGCCCAGGATGAATGGGTTGTTCGTGGTGCCGAGCGCGCCGGCGACACCCGCCTGATCGTAGATATCGTAATCGCTGAGATTGATGGTGCGCGCCTGCGTGAAGGGCAGATCCAACTCGAACTGCCCGAAACGCACGTTCAGCGCATCCTTGGGCAGGCCCAGGTAGTGGCCGATGTCGTTGGCCTTCAAGTAACCGTCACCGAGCCCGCCTTCGGCTCCTGAACCTCCCGCGGAAATGTCATCGTCGATCCACCAGGAGAGTCTTTGCCCAAAATTTCCGGCCGTTATGGCCGTGAAAGTATTGGGTGAGAACAGGTCCGTCCTCGGCTGGAACCCCAATGCCAGCGGTTGCTTGTTGCTGTAATTGAAGAAGCCGGAGTATCTGAGAGCGACCGGTATGGTGCCGGGAATTTCGCCGGGGAATACCGCCTTGGGAAAAACCTCGCGCTGAGCCTTGGCTCCCAGCAATACGGGAGGCTCCTTGACAAAGGTTTCGTCGTCCTTGGGAAACTTGAAACCATTTTTCTTGAAGGCCCATCCGAAATCATTGAGCTCCGGAAAATTGTTGTGACACGTCGTGCAGGCGGTTCCGTATTTGCGGGAGAAGTAGGGAATGGCCTGCGCGCTCTGGGTTCCCAGCAGGAACAGGTAAGCAAAACCGGCAAACAGAAACGCAAAAAGTGTGGATGCCGCATAAGCATTTTTTCCAGGGGGCATGGCGAGTATCTCCTTCCAGATCAGGATCCCTTGAGACCCTCCGGCTGTTCAGTGACGGGCGCACCCGTTGAGCGTGACCGCCGTCACAGCGCCGTGGATCGGGCAGGCAGGCCTGTGATGGCGCCGGATTGCAGAAGTTTCGCGGGAATATGCCTTCGCAAATACTGAATTGCGACAATTACAGTAAAGGTAGTCAGAAGTATTTATAAGAAGTCAAACCGCGAAGTTGCTGCGGCTGCAAGATGACAATCGTACCGCCCCTGACTCGTATCAGCTGTTTGCGTTTGAAGTCTCCCAGGACGCGACTGACTGTTTCGCGCGCAGCCCCGATGCTTTCCCCAATTTCCTCGTGAGTCATGTGGACGGCCAGGCGCATGCCTTCCTCCACCAGCTCGCCGTGCTGCTCTGCCCAGGCCAGGAGAAACTGCGCCACCTTGACCTGAGTGCCCGGAGCCAGGGCCAACAGTCGCGTTTGATCATAGGCTTTGTGAAGCTCCATGCCGAGGTGCCTGGAGACATTGAGAGACAAGTCGGGGTGCGCACGGAGAAGCTGAAGAAACTGCAGCCTCGGAATAAAGCTCACCTGGCAGTGAGACAAGGTCTCGGCTCTCATGGCATAGGGTTCATTGGCAACGATGCTGCTGAGCCCCAGAGATTCGCCCTGCTCCACGATGCGCAGGTTGACTACGTGTCCTGTTGAAGAGCCGACGCTCAATTTAGCCCGGCCGGAGCAGAGAATGAACAGCCCGCGCGGCGCTTCTCCGTCGACAAACAGCACCGCCCCGCGCGGATACAGAGAGGATTGGCGCAGCGAGTTCAACGCGGCCAAGGTTCCCTGAGGGAGCCGGCAGAACGGCCCCTTCTCCCGCATTGCGCAGCTGGAGCAGCTTTCTACGACACTCACATTGTAAGGGACGCGGTGTTCCAGCATGGCCACCTGCAATCGTTAACCGTCACAACCGCCTTATGGGATCTCAGGGGCCGGGTGGAAACTCCTCGATTAAGCCGGAAGCGGAAGAAGAACTTATCTGCTGCACGGTCCTGAAATCATGCCTAGTATTAGCATAGTACAAGACCAGACTTGTTCAAGTGCGCTGTCGACTCGGGCGGCCGAGGTGGGCAGGGGGGCCCGGATCGGCGATCGCGACAAATCCATCACTGATCACGAGTTGGCGCCATAACCACTGACCGCCTGAAGGATGCCTGGTAGCCTCACTTTTTTCGTACCCAGGTTCTCCTTCCAGCCCTTGGCCGCTCTTCGTCCAACGCTGGAGGATTGCTAAGCATCATCTCAGTGTCCTGCAGGGTGAATAAACTACCCCTCCCATCTCTCCTCGCATTCGCATACTTCCCCTTGAGAAACCTCCAACGGAGCAAGTCTAAACTGATGCCCAGCACTGCGCATGCATCCGAGCTTCAGTACTTCGATTTGACGCGAATGCCAAATTTATTAAGCCGAGGTTGAGACTCCCATTGATAAGGCTTTTCAGGGATTAACTCCATTTCGTACTCCGCGCCAAAATGTGTATCCGCACCAGCGCAGTTTTTTCGGGGGCCCGTTGCACAACTGCGCACCTGCACACCGCCGATGATTCAGCGCTACCTGGCGCGGATCTCCGGGCCATTGCTCGATCGCATCGATTTGCATATCCAGGTCCCGACGGTCAAGTACAAGGAACTCGCGGAAGACGACAAGTCCGAGGAGTCGGTCGTGATCCGGGAACGCATCCTGGCTGCGCGCGAGCGCCAGAGCCGGCGCCTGGCGCCTTTCGGCCAGTTCTGCAACACCCAGATGACTCCCCGCACCCTGCGCCGCTTCTGCAAGCTCGACAGCGAGTGCGAGAAACAGATGGAGAATGCCATCACCAGGCTCGGCTTGTCGGCACGCGCCTACCATCGCATCCTGCGCGTCTCACGAACGATCGCCGACCTCAAGGATTCGGAAAAGATCCTGGCACGCCATGTCTCGGAAGCGATCCAGTACCGCACCCTCGACCTCACCTATTGGATGCAGGCGTTGTAATCAAGATTCCAGCAGCCGCAAAGCATGTAGCACCCGGCCGCCGAACGGGCTGGAAAATCAGAAAATCGCTAATTCTCGGACACGATCCTAGGAGCCCGTCCGAGAATTAGGAGGGGTCGCGCGCATGGGGCTTGCGGGGCGAGCTCAAGGCGCGAGGAGGAGGCGATGTCGGTGCGCATCGTTGACGACGAGCAACGCGGAGATCG
>JBGQNR010000142.1:0-16342 GCA_041501225.1 Acidobacteriota bacterium | reverse complement strand
TGTATCAATATGATAACCGATAAACTCAATAGCACGTCATCAGCCAAGTTCCCTTCTCGTTGGGAACACCGCAGGTGGGCTTGTTGCTGAAAGGGCGACACAGCCTGTGCCCTTTCAGGGCTCTGAGGGCTATATGCCACTTCCCCAGGGCTCACGCCCTGGGCTGTAGCTGTTCCGCCCCTTTCGGGGCTTGTCACTGTCTGAATCGCAGACTCAGTACTCAGCACTATTTTATGCCCGTGTGATAAAATTGTCCTCAGCCTTGTGAATTCCTTGTCCTCGATCAGGAGGGTATTGTGATCCACCGTGTGCGCGTGGCGTCTCTGCTTACCGTTCTTCTGAGTGTTATCGGGCCGATGGCTCACTCTCAGTCCGGTGTCAATCTCGTTGAGGAAAGCGTTGCGGCTCGGGTCGACAAGGTTTTTGAACGATACGCCAGGCAGGACTGCCCAGGGTGTGCGCTGGGAATAGCGCAGGACGGCAAGGTTGTTTACACCCACGGGTACGGCATGGCCAACCTGGAATATTCGGCGCCGATCACTCCGGCGACCATTTTCGAGGCGGGATCGGTGTCGAAGCAGTTCACTACCGGCGCCATCCAAATTCTGGCGCGCCAGGGCAAACTTTCACTCGATGACGACATCCGCAAGTATCTTCCCGAGGTTCCCGATTTCGGGCACAAGATTGCCATTCGGAACTTGCTGAATCACACCAGCGGCATACGCGATCAATGGGAGTTGCTCACGGTCATGGGCCGCCCTCCCGGCAGCGCCGTGCACACCCTCGACGAGATCCTGGAACTTGTAAGCCGGCAGAAGGAACTGAATTTTCCGCCCGGAGATGAATATCTCTATAGCAATACCGGTTTTTCGCTTCTCGCCTGGATTGTCAAAAGAGCGAGCGGCATGTCGCTGGCAGAGTTCAGCGCTAAGGAGCTTTTCCAGCCGTTGGGAATGACGAGCACGCAGTGGCGGGACGATCATACGCGCATCGTGAAAGGCCGCGCTACCGCCTACAACGCGGGTGCACAAGGGGAGTATCACTCCAACATGTCCTTTACCAATGTCTACGGCAACGGCGGGCTGCTCACCACCGTGGGCAACCTGCTGATCTGGAACGAGAACTTCATAAATCCGGGCGTGATCGGCAGGGAGTCTCTCGACCAGATGCAGACGCGCAGCAGGCTCAACGACAGGAGTCCTATCCTCTATGGCCTTGGCCTTGAGATCATGGAGTATAAGGGGGTCCGCGAAATCAGCCACAGCGGCTCCACCGCAGGGTATCGCGCGTTTCTTGCCCGCTTTCCGGATGAGCACCTGTCGATAGCACTGTTGTGCAACCTCGCCAATGCCAATGCAGGCGCACTGGCGCACCAAGTGGCCGAAGTTTTCCTGGAAGGCCGGCTCAAGGAACGCCCAATGCCCGCGCGCGTTGAAATTTCAGCGACAGAAATCCAGCGTTTGGCCGGGCTTTATCGGAACGCGTTAACAGATGGAGTGCTGCGCCTCTCCGTCAGCGACGGCAAGCTCATCCTGGTAGCCGGATCGGCGAACGAACTGGTGCCGGTCGGGAAGAATCGTTTCGAAGGGTCCACCGGTACGCGATACGTTTTCACACTTGCTCAGCCAATTCGACTGGAAGTTGCTTCGGGAGAAGAACATCCGGCGATTTACACCGCCGTGCCGGCTGCAAACCCCAGCGCAGAGCAATTGGCCGAATACGTTGGAACCTACTTTGGCGAGGAGCTGGAAGTAACCTTTGTCATCACCATACGTGCCGGCAGGCTCATCCTCAAGCGGCGGCTTACGCCCGACACCGCACTCACACCAACCTATGCCAACGCGTTCTCCGAAGGTGGGAGGACCATCCGTTTCACGCGCGATCGAGCCGGAGCGGTTGACGGCCTTAATCTGACCAGCGGCCGCGTCCTCCACCTCCGCTTCATCCGCCACCCAAATTAAGTGAATGAATAGAGGAGCTGCTCACCAGAAAAAAACCGCTTTCTTGTCAAAAACGTATTGAGTGGCTGAAGACGCACCGGTTTTTCACTCAGTACTTATCTGGTGATTTGACAGGATTAAGTTCCCTTAATGCTAATCTTTATGAGGATTCTGCCGATCTCTTTTCTGGGGACAACCCTGGTAGTGGCGGTGAGCGCAAGGCCCTGTCGGGTCAATGGGATGTGGAAAGGCAAACAGTATGGCGGAATTCAAAGGCCCGGGGCCGGGGGGTGGAAAGAAAACAGGGGTAAAGGACCGCAGGACCTCGCCGCGATTTTCGCAAACCGAGATCCCAAACCTGCAGAATGCCAAGCTTCTGGATGGTTCCGTGGCGCGTCTCATTAACATTTCTCGCGGAGGCATCCTCCTCGAGACGGCAGAATGCATGATACCGGGTGGGATTGTTTACCTCCGGCTGGTTGCGGCGGATGCTGTGTTTTTGCTCAGGGGAAAGGTTTTGAGATCGCGCCCTTCATTGATGCGCAATCCCAACCCAATCTATGAATCTGCCGTCTCGTTTGATGGAAACTTCCCCAAGCCTGTCGTCGCCAGTGCCGGATCTGTGGCCGCGGAGCCCACGGCGATTCCGCCTTCCGGGCATGAATCCGGCGTGTACGAACCCGAAGGGCAGACAGCGGCGTCCGGGGCGCAACCGCCAACAGCCTATACAGTGACCGCCTCTGTCCCGCGGTCAGGGCCTGATCTTAACCAAATATTCGGACTCAACAGCTGGTAAGTAGAGGGAAACATTTCGCCACGCGCTTTAGCAGGTGTCGCAACATCGAAGTCGGGGCCACACAACGATGCCAATTGTGCGCCATTAATTTCCGGCAACACGGCCAGAGTCGCTCCGGAAGCCGGACTCAACCGGCAACGCGGCAAAACATAACGATCTGACCTGGCTCCTGGTCGTTGGACCATAAACATGAATGTCTTGTTCGTAACCGCTCAGATTCGGGACGCCGATTTCATCGAGCACGAGCTGCGCAAGATTGCGCCTGCCGTTCATGTGGATATGTCTCCCAAGCCCGATGACGCGCTCGCGCGTATTGCTGTTCCCGGCCGCTACGATGCGGTGTGGATCGATTCTGCCCTGCCCGCCAACGATTGCCAAAACTTGATTATCAGCATTCGCGAACAGGATCTGCCGCTTGCCATCATCATATTAGTCCCACCTTCGGGTGAGGATCCCCCCCTATCACTGCTTGAGGCAGGTGCGGATGACTATATTGTCAAACGTCCTTATTTCATCAGGAATCTCCATGTGCTTCTGCAGCGCACTGTCGATCGCCGCCGCATAGAAGTGGAACGGCGCATCCATCCTCTGCTTGTGCTCTACGCAGGCGACATGTTCAACGCTCGCCACTACTTTTCAAACGCCCCGCTGATCAATCTCGAGGCTGCCGCTCTCAACCCGGACGGAACCTGCACCCTGCCCTCGACCGCATCCGGCAAGTTACCCTATGATGCTGTGGTAATCGAGGATTCGGGTTCAGGTATTCAAGTGTTGCGCATCCTCAAAGAGGTCATGGTGCGCAGCGCCGACATCCCCGTGATCATGCTGGTGGAACCCGGCCAGGAAATCCTCTGTGAGCAAGCGCTCAAAATCGGGGCCGCCGAGTGTGTGATCAAGAGCGGCGATTTTGTGCAGCATCTGATCCCGGGCCTCGAAAATGCCGTCCGCCGGCGCGACCTCCTGCGCGAGAAAGCGGCTTTGCGCGCCACCGAGGCTCATCTGCGGCTGCTGGTCGAAAACATTCCTGCATGCGTAGTCCTGCTGACATCCAGCGGAGTCATCCAGGCTGTGAATTGGGCGGGACTTGCGCTCGTGGGCGCGACACATGTCGAGCAGATCGTCGGCAAGAGCTTGTGGACTCTGGTCGGATCTAAACATCAAGACAAGCTGCGAGTCTTCCTCGCCGGTGTCTGCACGGGCACCAAGGGCGTCATTCGATTCGAATTGGACGGTCTCAATGGCATTTCGCGCCGGGTGGAGCTGAACGCGGCAGCTCTGCGCAGGAATGCTGAGAGTCCTGCTTCAGTGCTGGGAGTGTTGCGCGATCTGGGCCATGAGGGCTTCGAGGAATCTTTAGATGCTGAGGTCACTGGAAAACAAGCGGAGCCGGCGGCGGAAGGCCGCCAGGCTCAAGACGCCATCCCTTCGATCTCGGATCTCCAACGAGAGGCAGTGGAGCAGGCACGCCTCGTGCAGGAAAACCGAACGCAGCCGCAGGGGCAAGAGCAACCCGGAGCGGAACCTTCGGATGCCGACCGCCAGGTGTCGGAAAGTCAGCATGTGGTTCTGGAGGAGTCCGTCAGAATCATCAAAACCGCATATGAAAAGCTGGAAGAGGAGCTGTGCACGAGCCAGGCGCGCTGGGATGTCGAACGCAGGAAGTACGAGGAAGAGCGGACATCGCTTCAACTCGTGGTGCGCAAGGCGGAAGAAAATCTCGCTCAAGCCGAAGATCAACACAGGACCGACCTGCAGGAATGGCAGCAGACACGCCACGAATTGGAACAGCAGATCCGCGAGGCCGAGGCGCGACTGAGGTTGCTCGAGGAAACCACTCATGGACTTGCAGGACAATCGGGTGATTTCGAGAATCAGTACCTGACGGCGAAATCCGATTGGGAGATCACTCGTCAGGAACTGGAGCTGCAATACCGTGAGGCCCAGGACCGACTGGCCTGGTCGGAGGAAGAGGTTCGCAAGCTCGCCGGCAGCCGGGCCGAACTCGAAAACCAGCACCTGGCGGAAAAACAGGAATGGGCGAAGGCGTATCAGGAGCTCAAGCAACAACACCGCGAAAATGCCGAACGACGGGCGTTTCTCGAAGAGGAAGTTCGCAAACTCGGCGACAACCGGATGACGCTCGAGAACCAGTTCCTGACGGAGCAAACGGAACGGGAGAAGGAACACCAGAAGCTGGAGCAGCAGTACCAGGAGTCTGAACAACAAAGGAGATGGCTCGAGGAAGATGTGCGCCGGCTCACCGACAGCCGAACCGAGCTCGAGAACCAGTACCTGGTGGAGAAAGAGGCATGGGAGACGACGCGTCAGGACCTGGAACAGCAGTGCCAGACCGCCGAAGCAGGACGGGTAGCGATCGACGACTACATGCGCGAATTCGAAGCCCGCTACGCCAGGCAAGCACAACAGCACCTGGCAGAGAAAACGGCCTGGGAGCAGACTCAATCTGCGTTGGAACAGCGGCAAGGAGAGGCCGAAGCACAACGAGTGCTGCTCGAAGAAGAAGTTCGCAAGCTCACCGACAGCCGGACGGAGCTTGCGAACCAGCACCAGGTTGAAAAAGCGGAATGGGAGAAAACCCGCCAGGAGCTGGAACAACAGCGACATGGGGCCGCACAGCACCAAGCACTGCTCGAGGACAAGATTCATACGCTTGAAACCAGCCTGGCCGAACTTATGAACCTGCGCCGGGAAGAACAAGCGGCGTGGGAAGAGACCCGCCACGAGCTGGAACAACAACAGCGCAAAACCGAGGAGCAGCTGGCTCTGTACGAGGAAAACGCTCGTGGTTTCGCAGACAGCCGCGGCGAATTCGAGAGTCGGTACCTGACGGAAAAATCCGAGTGGGAGAAGGCCCGTATTGAGCTGGAGCAGCAGCACCGTGAAGCAGAGGGGCGACTGGCACTGCTCGAGGAGAGCGCCCGCGAACTCGCCGACAGGCTGAGCGCAAACGACCGTCAGTACCAGGCGGACAAATCCGCCTGGGAGAAAGCAGGTCAGGAAATTGAGCAGGGCCGCCGCGAAGTTGAGGAACGATTGTCGTCGCGCGAGGAAGAGATCCGCAACCTTGCCGACAGCCGGACCGAACTGGAAAACCAGTACTTGTCGGAGCGAGCAGCATGGGAAACAAGATGTCAGGAGCTGGAGCAGCGACGCTGTGAGATCGAGGCGCAACCGGCTTTGCTCGAAGAGAGCATCCGCAAGCTCGAGGACGCCCGGCAGGAGATCGAGAACCGGCTACTGGCCGAAAAAGCGGAATGGGAGAAGGCCCGGCAGGAGCTTGATCAAAGGCATCGTGAAGCTGAAGAGCAAAGGGCGACGCTGGAGGAGCATCTCCGAATGCTCGAAGCGCGCCAGGCTGAACAAGAGAATCTGCATCGCGCTGAGAAGGCGGAATGGGAGAAGATCCGACCGGAGCTGGAACAGCGGCATGGCGAGGCTGAGAAGAGGCGGACTGTACTCGAGGAGAATTTGCAGCGGCTTGAAAGCAGCCTGACTGCACTTGAAAACCGGTACCGAATGGAGCAAGCAGAATGGGTGAAAGCCCGTCAGGAACTCGAACAGCAGCAAAGCGAGGCTGAAGCGCGACGGATTTCGCTGGAAGAGGCCGTGCGCAAATTCCAGGCATGCCAGACCGAGATCGAGGAGCAGCGGCAAGTAGAGAATGCCGACTGGGAGCGCGGACGTCTCGATCTGCAGAAGAAGCTTGCCGAGTCGGAAAGCAAGAGCGCGCAGGAGCAACACCAGAACGAGGTACTCCAAGAGACGATGTGGGCAATGGAAGCGCGCAGCGCCGCGCTCGAAGAAAAGTGCCGGGAAGAGAAGGATGCCTGTGCCAAAGCGCTCCAGGAACTGGAGCGGCAGCGCCAGGATCAACGGGCTGGGCTAGCGGCGTTTGAAGATGCGCTGAAGATCGCCGAAAAGCGAATTGCTCTGTTGCAGGAACAGTACCAGCAGGAACAATCCGATCGGGACAACGCGCGCAAACAGCTGGAAGGGCATGTAACAGCGCTCGAGGAGGAGCTGCAAGCGCTTCAAGCGCGACACGAGGAAGCTGGCGCACAGGCCCGTGTTGACAGGGCAGGCTGGGAAGCGGCCCGGCAGGAGTTAGTGCGCCGGCACGAAGCAGCGGAAACGATGCGGGCTGCCCTGGCTAAGGATCATTTTGCTTTGCAGGCCCGTCTGACAGAACTTGAAGAATCAAGGCACACCGAAACCGCGGCATGGGAAAACGAGAAGCAGGAACTGAATTCGAAAGCACGCGTGCTGGAGATAAAAATCGGGGCGCTCGATCAAACCCTGGCAGCGTCGGAGGCAAATCAAGCCAGAATTCTCAATGAACGGCAGCAAGAGATTGCGGCGCACCAAGAGCTGCAGGAGGATCTGGAAAATCAACGAGCGGCGCGCATGGCTCTCGAGGATGCTCTGCGCGCTTCGGAGGCACGGCTGGCCAAGCTGGCGGCGGAACAGAGATTGGGAAGGGCGGATCGGGAAGCGTTGAACCGGGAGCTTGAGGGGCAACGCGCGGCCCGCGTTGCGCTCGGGCGCGCGCTCCGGGCGGCGGAATCCCGGGTGCAGACCAAGCCGGTTTCAGAGCTGACGACGCCTGTGGCACAAACCCTGGTCGAACTGGTCCAGCCCATGACCGACTGCGGCAATCTTCTCATGGAATGCCTGGGCGAGGATGACCCCCGGCGCTTGCGCGCCGAGCGTCTAGTGGAGATCGCAAACCATGCCGGGATGCTGGCGCGCCGCCTCCTGAATCTTCCCCCTGTGCAGGAATCGATCGATATCAACGCCGTAGTCGAGCAGATTTCCGGGACGCTGCGGCAAATAGCCGGCGAAAGCGTGGATCTGATCACCCTTTTCTCCCCGCACCTGCCGCGCACCCTCGTTCCGCAGAAGCTGATTGAGAGGCTCCTGACTGCGCTGGTCAGACAATCGTGTGATGCCCTGCCGCTGGGCGGCGCGGTCACGGTGGAAACCAGGCTCTCGGCTTTGCATGAAGCCCGCGAAACCGGAGCTGCTGTCGTGCTCTCCATTACTGCATCCGGATGCGACGTGCAGGCTTTCGCCGATCCCGGCGCGCTTGAACCGTTCGTCGCCGCATGCCGAGGGAAAATGAGCACCAGCGGTGATCCCGACACCGGCATCACCATCGAAGTCTCCTTGCCCTCTGAATCGCCATCCAGCCGTGAAGATCGCCAGAACCTCCAGGGATGAGGTCCTGTCCGCAAGACCTGGCGTAGTGCGTCCAACGCTCCCTTTGAAATGAGTCCGTCAAGTGGCCGCCGTGCGCCGCGCAACGATCAGATCCCCAGGTTATCCGATCCCTGGCCCCGTCTGTCCGGGGCCTACTTGCATGCGTGCCCCGGCTGCAGAGGTCGAAGGTCCGTTTTTTCCCTTTCCGAGCCCACTAGTGGTACAGTTGTGACTGCACCGCCACAGAGCGGAGCTGGCGTTCGCATAATAATAGTTTTCCAAGGAATTCTGATGAGCGGACAACAATACCTGCTTACCGACGATGATCTACACATGTTTAATGAGGGTACACACTACCGGCTTTACGATAAGCTGGGTTCCCACCTGTGCCGGTCAGGCGGGATCGACGGAGCTTATTTCGCGGTAT
The DNA here is from genome assembly GCA_041501225.1 of Acidobacteriota bacterium. Lineage (GTDB taxonomy): Bacteria > Acidobacteriota > UBA6911 > UBA6911 > UBA6911 > JAFNAG01. The sequence continues at coordinate 7,959 of JBGQNR010000142.1, read as the reverse complement.
GGGCTCCGAATGCGGAATATGTGTCGGTCGTCGGGGAATTCAACCATTGGGATCGCAATTCCGTGCCGCTGCGCCAAAAAGGACATTCGGGAATTTGGGAGGGATTCGTTCCCGGCGTAGGTGCGGGGACCCTTTATAAGTATCGCATCGAGTCGCGCTATCACCGTTACCAGGTGGAGAAGGCGGATCCTTTTGCCAATGCGACCGAGGTGCCGCCTGGGACTGCTTCTGTAGTCTGGAATTTGGCCTACGACTGGCACGATGCCGAGTGGATGGCCGGGCGGGGCAAAAGGCAGACGCTCGACCACCCCATTTCCATTTATGAAATCCATCTTGGCTCCTGGCGCCGGGTGATCGAAGAGGGGCATCGATCCCTTAGCTACCGTGAGCTCGCACAGCAGCTCATCCAATACATAAAAATCATGGGATTCAGCCATGTCGAGTTTCTTCCGATCATGGAACACCCGTTTTTCGGCTCGTGGGGATATCAGACCACATCATACTTTGCTCCTACGCGGCGATACGGCGATCCTCAAGATCTGATGTGGTTGATCGACTGCCTGCACCAGAACAACATCGGAGTCATATTGGATTGGGTTCCATCCCATTTCCCCATGGACGCGCACAGTCTGGGCTACTTTGACGGGACGCATCTTTACGAGCATGCCGATCCTCGCCAGGGAGTGCATCGGGACTGGGATACGTTGGTTTTCAACTACGGCCGGAATGAGGTCATCAGCTTTCTCATCAGCAGCGCCCTTTTCTGGCTCGACAATTATCATGCGGACGCTTTGCGGGTGGATGCTGTCGCCTCGATGCTCTATCTCGATTATTCGAGAAAGCTTGGCGAGTGGGTTCCCAATAAGTTCGGTGGCCGAGAAAATCTGGACGCGATCCGGTTCGTGCGGATTTTGAACGAGCAGGTGTTCAAAAACTATCCCGACGTGCAGACAATTGCCGAAGAATCGACCGCCTGGCCGATGGTCTCACGACCAACGTACCTCGGGGGCCTGGGTTTCGGTCTCAAATGGGATATGGGCTGGATGCACGATACGCTCAGCTATATGTCTCGCGATTCCGTTTTCCGCCGCTTCCATCATGATCAACTTACCTTTCGCGGGATTTACGCGTTCACCGAAAACTTCGTCCTGCCCCTCTCCCATGACGAAGTGGTGCATGGCAAGAACTCACTGCTTAGCAAGATGCCGGGGGACGATTGGCAGAAGTTCGCGAACCTGCGCCTGCTGCTGGCCTACATGTACGCCCAGGCCGGCAAAAAGCTGCTGTTTATGGGTGGGGAATTCGGGCAGCGCGCGGAATGGGGGCACGACCGGAGCCTCGATTGGCACCTGCTGAATTATGCGCCGCATCAAGGGCTGCAAAAACTTGTGATCGATCTCAATCAGATCTATCGAAGTGAACCGGCCCTCCACGAGCTTGACAGCAAGCCCGACGGATTCGAATGGATCGATTGCCATGATGCCGACACGAGCGTACTGACCTTTTTGCGCAAGGCATCCGAGCCGGCGCGCCACCCCATTTTGGCGGTTTTCAATTTCACGCCGGTGCCGCGGGATGACTATCGGGTCGGCGCTCCGTTTCCGGGAGTCTGGCGCGAGATCCTTAACAGCGATGCGGCCATCTATGATGGCAGCGGACTCGGCAACCTTGGTAGCAAGGAAACCATTCCCATCGCCGCGCACGGCCGGCCGCAAAGCCTCTCGCTCACCCTGCCGCCCCTGGCTGCCGTCTACCTGCGCCACGAATCTTAGGAATGACGGTCGAAGGAAGTTGATTCTTCACTTATCTTTCGCAACTCAAGACTTATTTTTGAATTCAGCAGGGGATCTTGCAGTAAGATAGCCGCCACGAGCAACCTTCATCCGGAGACGAGAGCTATGAGATCAGGACTGCTGCTTCTTCTTGTTGTTATTTTCCTGGCGGTTTTTGTGTCGGCGTGCGGCGCCAAGGTTGAGCCTGCCGATATGGTTTTGAACAACGGCAAAATTGCGACCGTCGATCCCGCGAAGCCGGAAGCGCGCGCAATTGCAATCCGTGGCGATGTCATCGCTGCCGTCGGCACCGACGAAGAGATCAAGCCGTATATCGGGCCCTCCACCAAAGTGATCGATCTGGCGGGAATGCTGGCGGTCCCCGGGTTCATCGAAAGCCACGGCCATTTCACCAGCCTGGGCGAGACCAAGCTGGAGTTGGACCTCACGCGGGCTGCGAATTGGGATGAGATTGTCGCCATGGTGGCGGATGCTGTCAAGACAGCAAAGCCGGGCGAATACATTCTGGGCCGCGGATGGCACCAGGAAAAATGGGACAAGGTGCCCACACCCAACGTCGAGAAATTTCCGCTCCACAACGCGCTCAGCAAAGTCTCCCCCAACAATCCGGTGCTCCTGACTCACGCCAGCGGGCACGCAACCTTCGCCAATGCCAAAGCCATGGAGTTGGCGGGCATCACGCGACGCATGCCGAATCCTCCGGGCGGCGACATCCTTCATGATGCTCAAGGCAATCTCGTCGGTGTCTTCCGCGAGACCGCGGGAGAGCTTGTGCACAAAGGGCTGGCGGAAGTACGAAGCAAGCGCACGCCGCAGGAAGCCGAGGCCGCCGCCCGCAAGATTGTTGAGCTCGCCACCCAGGATTGCCTGTCCAAGGGCATTACCACTTTCTATGACGCCGGCCAGTCGTTTGACACGGTCGACCTTTACAAGAGGCTGGCGGATGAAGGAAAACTCGATATGCGGCTCTGGGTGATGCTCCTGGAAGACAACGAGAGCCTGACGAAGAACCTCGCAAAATACCGGATGGTCGAATACGGCAACAGGCATCTCACCGTGCGCGCGATCAAGCGCCTCGTCGATGGCGCCCTCGGTTCGCGCACGGCCTGGCTGCTAGAGCCGTATGCGGATCTTGCGACCAGCACCGGTCTGAATACCTACAAAATTGAAGATCTCAAGGAAACCGCCCGCCTGGCGCTCGAAAACGACTACCAGCTCTGCACGCATGCCATCGGCGATCGGGCCAATCACGAAACCTTAAACGTCTATGAGGAGGTTTTCAAGGCTCACCCGGACAAGAAGGATTTGCGCTGGCGCATCGAACATGCCCAGCACATCGCCGCTGCCGACATTCCTCGCTTTGGCGCCCTGGGTGTAATAGCGGCCATGCAAGCCATCCACTGTACATCCGATGCGCCGTACGTTCTGGCGCGCCTTGGCGCCAAGAGGGCGGAGGAAGGAGCCTATGTCTGGCAAAAGCTGATGAAGTCGGGCGCGATCGTCAGCAACGGAACCGACGTTCCTGTCGAGGATGCGAATCCGATTGCCTGCTACTATGCGTCGGTAACACGCAAACTCAAGGATGGCTCCACTTTCTATCCCGATCAGCGCATGAGCCGCGAAGAGGCGCTGAAGTCTTACACCCTGAATGCGGCCTATTCCGGATTTGAAGACCATATCAAGGGATCTCTGGTCCCGGGGAAGCTGGCCGACATTTCCGTGCTCTCGAAAGACATACTGACGGTACCTGAGGATGAAATTGCGAAAACGGAGGTGAAGTTCACCATCGTGGGTGGGAAGGTAATGTACCCCAGGAAATGACTGCCCGGACAATGCGAAGGCAGCCACAAAGAGCACGAATGCCCGGCAGCCGTGGGCATTCGTGCTCTTTGTGTTTTTGGTTTAACGCTCCCAGGGCAGCCCGGTGCGGCCGAAGTGGCCGTAGTTGGTCGTCTGGCGGAAGATTGGATTCAACAGCTCCAATCGCTCGATGATGTGCGCGGGACGGAAGTCGAAATTCTCCCAGACAAAAGCAGCGGCCTTATCCGGATCTCCGGTCCCGAAAGTGTCCACCTTGACCGAGATCGGCTGTGCCATTCCAATCGCATACGCGACTTGGACCTCGGCCTTCTTGGCCAACCCCTGCAGCACGATCTGCCGGGCAATGTAGCGGCAGAAGTAAGCCCCGCCGCGATCCACCTTGGAGGGATCCTTGCCGCTGAATGCGCCGCCCCCATGCCGGCCGGCGCCGCCATAGGAATCCACGATAATCTTGCGGCCCGTCACGCCGCAATCCGTGGAGGGGCCGCCATACACGAAGCTTCCCGTCGGGTTTACGAAGTATCGGATCTTCGGATCGTACCACTCGCCGAGGACCCGAGGCGCCAGAGTTTCCGTCACGTAGCGGGCGATCGATTCGCGGTCGATGGTCGACGCGTGCTGAGTTGATACCAGGACGTCGGAAACCCGCTGTGGGGTGTTGCCTTCGTACACCACCGAAACCTGGGTCTTGCCGTCGGGGCGCAGCCAGGGAAACTTTCCGCTGCGGCATCCTGCGCCAGGAGAATCGACAGCGGCATCAGCTCAGGGGTTTCATTGGTCGAGTAGCCGAACATGATGCCCTGGTCGCCGGCGCCCTGCTCGCCGCAAAGCGACTTGTCGCTCTCTACCCCTTGAGAAATCTCGGCGGCCTGCCTGGTGATGAATTGATGGATCTTAACCCCGTCGGCATGGAATGCCTCTGTGCCATCGGTATAGCCGACGTCGCGAATCGCCTGGCATACCACCTGCTCGTGGTTGATGGCCGCGTTGGAAGTGATCTCGCCGGCAAGAACTACCTTGTCGTCCTTGCACAGCACTTCGCAGGCAACCCGGCTGCGCTTGTCCTGTGCGATGTAGGCATCGAGAATGGAGTCCGCAGCTCACTTGCTTCAAAAACGGCGGCGGTGGGTTTTTTATCTTTGAAACGATGAGGGAAAACCTCTATCTTGGGACCGGCTTGAACGATTTCATGGAGGAACAAGTGACACAGCACGTGATCGATTTGCGCAGCGACACACTGAGCCTGCCCACGGAAGAGATGCTCCGCAGCATCCAGACGGCGAAACTGGGCGACGATTCCCGCGACGGGGATCCGACGGTCCTGGAATTGGAAGCGCTGGCCGCCAGTATGTTGGGCCAGGAAGCCGCCATGTTGACGCCGAGCGGCACCATGTCCAATCTGATTGCACTGCGAACGCACACGGAGCCGGGAGGAGCCGCGATCGTTGAGCAGAGCGCGCATCTCTACGGACTGGAATTCGGCGGCATTGCGGCGGCCTGTGGATTGCTGGTGCTTCCCGTTCCCGGACGCCTGGGAGCCATGCAGCCGGAACCGCTGAAGGTTGCCGCCGGCCGCGCCGGCACCGGCTTTCCGTCCCCCGGGCTGGTGTGTCTGGAGAACACCCATAATACGGCCGGTGGCACCGTGATTTCGCCCGAGCACATGGATCTCTGCTGCGAGATCGCCCATGTCCACAAATTGCCGGTCCACCTCGACGGCGCCCGTATTTTCAATGCCGCCGTCGCGCTCAAGGTCGATGCGCGCGTGCTCACGCGATCGGTGGATTCAGTCAGCGTGTGCCTGTCGAAAGGATTGTCCGCGCCGATCGGGTCTTTGCTTGCGGGGCGGAAACCGTTCATCGAACGCGCCCGGAAAGTCAGGCGCGCTCTCGGGGGCGCCATGCGCCAGGCCGGCATCATCGCGGCACCCGGCCTCATTGCCCTGCGCACCATGATTCCACGTCTGGCGGAGGATCACGAGAACGCTCGATTGCTGGCCACCAGCCTGGCTGCGGTCTCGGGATTGTCGATCAACCTGGAATCGGTCCAGACCGACATCGTCAATGTCGACGTCAAGGATCTTTGCAGGGACGCCGCCACTTTCGCGCGTCACCTCGATGCACGCGGCGTTCGCGGGCTTCCCGGCGTGGGGACAATCATCCGCTTCGTAACCTATCGCAACATCACCCGTGCCGATGTCGAACACGCCGCTGTTGTTCTTCGAGATCTGGTGGCTGAACGCCCCTGGGAGAGGCAGGCGACGAATCAGTAGTGATGATGGATACAAACGGAACGCCCCGGATTCTCACCGGTGCTTGTGTCCAATTAGGCATTGACTCGACTCCAGGGATTCTGATATCCAAAGAGAGTTCAGCTCTAACCCTGGTTGTTTTTGGTTTTGGCTACCTATGAAGATACCCTCATTTACGCTGAGAGGATTCAAACGGCCGCGCGAGGTGGTGGGCGCGGCGCTGGGCAAGCTCGAGCGCGAGGTTATGGAGCTATCCTGGCGCAAAGGCGAGATTAGCGTGCGAGATGTTTATCTGGCTTTTGAAGAGCGCATCGCATACACCACACTTATGACCACCCTGCAGCGCCTCCACAAGAAAGGCGTGCTTGACCGGCGCAAACAAGGGCGTGCGTTCTTTTATGCACCGCGATTTTCACCTCTCGAATTTGAGCAAGGCATCGCCAGGGATCTGATCGAGGGGCTGATCGGTCAAGCGGAAGATGGGGTCGAGCCTGTGCTGGCCTGCATCGTGGATGCAGTGAGCGAGCACGATCGGGCCTTCCTGGACTCGCTCGATCGCCTGATCCAGGAAAAGAAACAAGAGTTGCGGCGCAAGCCTTAAAGGAAAACCATGTACGAACTGCTGGCTATATGCCTGTCGCTTGCAGGACTGCTGGTCATTCACACCTTGGCCTTGCTGCTGGTAACGCTGTTTTGGCGGGTGTGCTCGAGATTCGCTGAATCCTGGATGCCCTCGATCCGCGCTCAATTCCTCTTCCTGCTGCGCATCACCCCTGGCGTGGCGGCGGTTCTTTGTGTCGGGGCGCTCTTTTTGCCGGCATATCTGAGCCATGAGCCCCGCCAAACGACGGAAATCGTCACCGCCAAGCTGGGCGTCCTGGCCGCGTTGTCGCTCTATGCAATTGGATTTGCCCTGTGGCGCGGGTTTGCGGCAGGCCTGGTCACCCGCCGGCTGATCAGGAATTGGATGGAACATGCGGAACCCGTCGTCATCAACGATGTCACCATCCCCGCGTACCGATTTCCGCACCCATTTCCGGTGATTGCGATTGTCGGTGCGTTGCGGCCGAGACTGTTTATTGCCAACCAGATATTCCAATCACTCAACAGCGAAGAAATAGCAGCGGCCGTGGCGCACGAAAGAGGGCATTTGGTTGCAGGTGACAACATCAAGCGGGGGTTGCTCTGTTATTGTCGCGACATCCAGACCATCATGCCGTTGGGCCGGGCCCTTGACCGTGCGTGGACCGGTGCGGCCGAACTCGCAGCCGACGAACACGCCGCCAGGGACGGAGCTTCGGTGGCGCTTAATCTCGCGTCGGCCTTGGTGAAAGTGGCGCGTCTTGCTCCCCGCGGCGGAAGGCCGGCCGTGCTTGCCGGCGCATCTCTCATTACTCAGGATCTGAGCAGCATTTCCGCCCGCGTGCTCCGGTTGACCCAACTTGCCACCCGCTCCGATGACCTGCCGGCGGCAGGTTTCCGCCTGCCAAAACTCGCGATCGGCGCCGGCCTCTCCAGCCTTCTTATTGCCTCCATGGTGATGGTTTACAGCACCAACTTGCTCGCGGTGATCCACTCGGCAATGGAATGCGTCGTTTCGGTGTTCCAGTAACAAGCCGGCCGTGAATTGCACGGTGAGGGATATCCGCAACCCAAAAGCCTCAACGCAGAGGGCGCAGAGACCGCAGAGGATTTTTTGCTTTTGAATGACTTTTCTCTGCGACCTCTGCGACCTCTGCTCCGAAAATAGGACCAATTACGGTGCCGATCAACTCGTCTATTTCTGTGCCTCCCCTTCGATTGTGCAATATGGCGCGTACCACAACATGTTGGGGGGAGCGACCTATTGCACAATCACAGGTTGCGTCAATTTTGACTGCGCAGCAGGCACAATTGCGTAACCTTCAGGGCTTGAGATCTCCGGACCTCAGCCCAGGGCGTGAGCCCTGGGAACAGGTGACCGAGCTGCCAGAGCCCTCCTAAGGAACTTGAATTGATACATTGCACGGATGTTGAGCTGTATCAATATGATAACCGATAAACTCAATAGCACGTCATCAGCCAAGTTCCCTTCTCGTTGGGAACACCGCAGGT
>JBGQNR010000141.1:0-16634 GCA_041501225.1 Acidobacteriota bacterium | reverse complement strand
GTGCATTGCCGTGTCAATGGGCAACAATCAGCGTGGGGAAAATGGCCAGCGACTGAGAACAACTGCGACGGCCGCGGTCATGTTCAAACCTCGCTTGTTTTGGGCCTAGTCTGGAGAAGCATGCCGCGGAAGCCTCGGAGATCTGTTCTGCTCGGAATTGCAGGGCTCGCGTCCATTCTGGTTTCATGTGCGGGCCCCGAACGCACTGGCACAAGCAATAATGAACTTCCTGTCAGAATCTGAGCGTCGTTGAGCGCGTGGCAAAAAGGCGGCTACAGATTCAATGGGGCGCTCAAGCCGCAATCGGTTAAGAATCTTATCGTGGCCGCGGGCCGGGAGGAAGGCGGCCATAGGAGGACTCTACTATGAATCGTCGTCGCTTCTTGCACCACGGTTTAGTCCTGCCTGCCGCGGCACTTGCCGCCAAGGGCTCACTTGAGGCATTCCAGGGCGGGGCGGCAGCGGGCAGCAAGGTCAGCCTGCGCGATAAGTTCCTCGGCTGCATCGTCGGCTGCCATGTCGGATCGTCGATGGGTGCGCCTTGCGAAAGCTGGCCTTATGAGCAGGTCGAAGCGAAGTACAGCACCATTGACAAGCTGATGCCCTACCAACATTACAACAACGGCTGGAACCGCGAGGCCGGAACCACCGAAGACGGATGTGAGCGCCAGAAGCTGATGATCACCGCGATCATCGAAAAGAAAGACAGGGTAAACGCGGAAGACGTCAGAAAGATCTGGGTGCGGGACATGAAGCCGGAGCAGGCAGGAATGATATCCGAGGCTTTCGAGATGCGATTGCTCGAGATGGCGAAGAGCGGCATCCCGGCTTGCGATATCGGCAGGTACTGTGACTATGCCGGCCTGAACTCCTTCGCGCGATCCTGCCATCCGATCGGGCTGATCAACGCCGGCGACGTTGAGGGCGCCGTGACGGATGTGTTCGAAGTGGGGCAGCTTTATCAGACTACCAACAGCCGCGGTCTGCAGTGGGCCGCGGTAACCGGGATGTCGATCGCGGCAGCCACCAGGCCGGGAGCGACCGTCGACAGCGTGCTCGGCGCGATTCAGAATGGCGACCCTCGCTTCGGGAAGGATTACGGCGAGATGCGCGCGTGGCGCGAGATCGAGCGCGCCCTGACGCGCACGAAAGCTTGCAGGGATTTTCGCGAGATGCGAAAGGTTTTTGACTCTATCTACAGCGGCAGCGGGACTCCTTATGCGTTTTCCTCCGCTAACGAGGTGGTCACCAAGGCCATCTGCATTTTCAGCATGGTCAAGGGGAATACCAAGGACGCCATGATCGCCGCCGTGAACCTTGGCCGGGACACGGATTGCCTGGCGGCTGTCGCCGCTGGAATTTCCGGCGCCCTCAGCGGCGCCGGCGCGATTCCCACGGAGTGGATCAAGCAGGTCGATTACGCCACAAGCAAGATGCCGGTCACTAACAACCGGAGAACGCTCCGAGAACACGCGGATGGACTGTATGAAGCCTACCGCGCGCGTCTCCGCAAGATGCGCGCCTTTGCCGATGAGATGGAACAAGCCTGATGGGCAACGACGAATAAACGTGGACACCCATTATATCTAAACATTTCTGAGCCTCAGCGGCAGGAGCGGCGATTTGAGGAGAATATGGACACCCATCAAAGATGCAGCCCATCAATAATGCAAAAAAAGTGGGTGTCCACGTTTCCCCCCCGATCCTACGAATAGCCCCTGGCTACGGAAGTTTGCGTAGCGCATCCTTTCCGCATTGACGCGGAAGTATTTGGCTTCTGTTTCGACTTCGGAATGGGGTCGGACCACGGCAAATTGCATCATTGCCCCGAGTAATCCTCAGGGACTCGCATTAAATCCGGCTTGCGCTCGATTTTAGGTGCTGTTTTTTCGTTGTAAGGAATTTTCCCGGTGGCCTGATTCCGGAAACCAGGCAGGCTTTCCTTTCAGGATCTGTCGGCCAGTTCCGAAACCAGGGATGAAACCAGAATAGTTCGGGGACAAGCTGCGCTTTTGCTGATTTTGGGAGTTGGTATGTGCCTCGTACGGAGGTTTCGCCTGCACATCATTGCTTCGAGAAATTAGCAAAAACGTAGTCCAGATTGATCGCCGAACTTGTTCAACGGTGGACGCTGGGATCACCTGTCGGCGGCGGCGCGTGGTCCTCCTTCTCGGGAGGGCCGAGCAATTTGGTGAAGATGGGTTTCAATGCATCTGCCCAGACCTGATAGCCCTTAAGTGTGGGATGCAATTTATCGCCAGCGTTCATCATGCCGTCGAGCAGTTTGCCGTCACGATCCGCCAGTTTGCCATTGATGTTCAGATATCGGATTCTTTTGCCATCAGCAAGCTTGGCCAGATTGCGATTGATCTTGTTGATCGTTGGCATCACGGCGATGTTGTCGTTGCGAGGGAAAATGCCCGTCACGATGATGGTGGCGTTGGGAGCCTTTGTCTGCAAGACCTTCAGGATCGCCTGCAGGCCCCTGGTAATATCCGCTGCTTTGTCGTCACCACCCGCGGGAGGTACGGTATTCCCAACGTTATTGGTGCCGGCGAGGAGGACAATGACCTTGGGATTTACTCCGTCCAGTTCTCCATTATTGAGGCGCCAGAGGATGTTTTGCGTGGTATCGGCGCCCCATCCGAAATTGGCCGCGTTCCAGCCGAAGAAGTTCTGCTTCCAGTTGGCCAGCAATTCCGGATAGTCGGTAGCTCCCCAGCGGCGAGTGATGGAGTCGCCCTCGAAATAGACATCGATGCGGCCTGTCGCGGCCTTCTCCAATAACTGGGCATGCGCGGTGAGAGAGTTCTGGTCGGTTCGTGGAACGGCCTGATCGGCCGGCACCGGCGCGGGCCCGGGAGTGGCTGCCCGCACGCGGTTAAAGAACTTGTCGGCCCAGGCAATGAAGTACTTCCAATTAGGTCCGTCGGTGTGCCCCCCGTCATGCTGGCGCCAGGCGAGCTGTCCATCGAGCAGGCCCACATTGACCGGCGGCATCTTCTCGGTGCGATAGTCGTCTGTGGTCCCCAAATCTTTGGCGCCCAAGAGCCTGAATACCGGCCCGGCGGCAACGGATGCCATGTAGCTGCCCTGGTGGTCCAGCCATTTCGCGTCGCCTTTCTCCGGCACGCCGTAACTGATAAAGATCAAACGGGGTGCGCACAAGGCGATCAGCTCATGGGCATCCACGGGCAGGTCACCGGCATTTCTGCTGCCAAATACGGCTTCAGCGGTGCCGTACTTCAGGAAGTTGCCGGCCATCCAATGATATTCTCCCGACCCCGTGAGGTTCTCTACTGCCTCTCCCCAATTGCGGCGGTGCAGTTTGGCGCCGCCCTCGCCTGATGAACCGACGAGTACAATCGCGAAGCGGGTGTCGAACGCCATCGTCACCAAAGTCGCCTTGCCATAGCGGGAAACACCTTCAATCCCGGCATATTTGGCGTCCACGGCCTTATCCGCTTCGAGATAGTCCAGGCCGCGGGAAGCGCCCTATGCCCAGGCCCGCAATGCACCCCAGTCGTCCGGCTTGCGAGGCTGGCCTTTATTTACCAGGCCAATAATGCCCCTCGTTAAACCCGCTCCGTTATCGGCCTGAATACTGGCAGGGTTGATGTATGCGTAACCCCAGCCGTCGGCAATCAGTTGTTGGGTGGCGGGCGGATCGCCGGCTGCGGGACTATTAGCGCCGCCACGCGCGGCCGGAGCGGCTTCCCCTGCGGCTTGCGGCATTCCGCCGCGGCCGAACATCATCATCACCCGAACTGGACCGCTTGCATTGGCCGGCGTCACCAGTGTCATCTGAATATCGACATTTATCAGCGGGTACGACGTATTATCCACATGCCCGACGAGCTGTTTCCCAATCACTGCACGGGAACCGACCGTCGCGTTGACCGTGTTGGTGACCGTCCACGTCACTTTGGGAACGTTTCCGGGAACACGGCCAAGCACATCGCGCTCGAAATCCTCGACGATCTCGGAGCGGCGTTGCTTCCACCATATTTCCGGGGTAGCGACTTTCTTGCCGTTCTTGAGTGTCAAGACATCGGGAAGGTCAGGATAGGGGTTGGCTTTAGACTCGTCGTAATTGGCATGATTGGGTGCGCTCTCGTTACCGCTGGGGCCCGGGCGCAGTGCTTTGATGCCGAGTTGATCCATCATATTCTGATGGTCTTCAGCGGCAGTCCAATTCATCGGTTGAGGGAACCCGCTCGCACCGGCTTGTGCTGCGCCCGAAACCGATGCCGGCGACTGCTGGCCGGACAGGTCGGGAAGCGCCAAAACCGTTATTTGCCCAATCAGAAAACACGTGCAGGAAGCCACCATCAATCCTTTTGCGAGCTCCATACTTCTCCTCTGAGTCATGGTACGCGCAGCGGTGATGCGATCGAAGGAGGATCCGATTTCATGAAGTGCTTTGTTCCGCTCTTCGATCATGCGACCCTGGAGGCGTTGCGCGATGGTTTCAGCGTCAGCCGCACGCTAACACCCAGGCGCGCCAGCATGTCGATCAGGGTGTCGGTGCTGAACAAGTCGATCCTGCCGTGAAGAAGGTCACTCACTCGAGGCTGAGTTATGCTTAGAATCTTCGCCGCGTCAGCCTGTTTGTATCCACGGGCCGCAATCCGTTTCTGAACCTGAATCATAAGATCCGCACGGATCTTGAGGTGCTCCGATTCTTCTAGATCGAAGCCGAGGTCACGGAAGACATTGTGGTTGGATCGAGTAGTCTTGACACTCATAGTATGCCTGCTTTCATCGGGCGGTGTTGGCTCGTTTTCTAGCCAGAAGCCCTGAGAGACGCTCCCTGGCCAGGTCTAAATCACGTCGGGACACTTTTCGCGTCCGTTTTTCGAATGCATGCAAGACATAAACTCCTTCGGCAAATTTCGCGACGTATGGGATTCTGTGCTCAAGCTCCGTGTGAATCCGAATTTCTCGAACCCCCTGGCCGACAATAGAAACCGGCTTCCAGTCGTTTGGATCCAGCCCCTGCTGAATTCGACGCAACTGAAATCCGGCAAGCCGGCGCGTGTCCGCCGGAAAGGTCCTGAGGTCGTCGAGGGAGGATCCGAGCCAGAACAGGCGCTTTTCAACCATAAATCAACATACAAGTATTTGTATATTCTGTCAAGCCCTCTCGGATTGCGGCTTGAAAATAAAACCGGGGCCGCCTCCCTATTTCCCTGCCCTCGTCAACGACGCATTCCTAAGATCATCCCGCCGAAGTAGGGGATCAGCCAGACGAGCCACACGAACAGGCTGTTGCGGTGAAACCCCGCCCGCGACTCTTCACTCCCGCGGCGCGACACACGGGTCGACCAGATGGCGTGGGCAAACATGAGCCACAGCGCGATCTGCCCCGTGAGCGTATGCGGCGCACGTAAGTCGAAGGGGCCTTTGGCCAGACGGTGCATGGCAAGAGTGCCGGCTCGCGCCGCAGCGGCGGATCGGGGTCGGACCACGACAAATGACTTGATCAAATGGAGATGGGTGCAAAAATGCGATCGTGGAAGCTGCTTGGCCGCGGTTTTTGGCTCTGTTTTCCTGACTTAAGAGGTTTGGAATAAGATTCGTTGACACAATTCTCGTCTTTGCTTGCTGGGGCTCCTGGCATCGGGACAGAAGAATTACAGGACTCGGTGACAAGCACCTCCTCCACTACCTTCACAACGGGCAATAGGACACTGCTGCAGTGCCGAGCTTCTCACCGAACTTCGCTCTAAGTCGCTGTTCAAAACTTTCGCTCAAAATGAGACATGGCGGGTTAGATAATGTGTAGGCAGATCCATGGAGGTCAAAATCCGAGCCAATGCCTGAGCAAGAATCCCAGAGCATTTCCTCTGAACAACTGGATCTCGTAGAGCAGATAGAGCGCAGGATTTTTCTGATCCGCGGCCACAAAGTATTGCTTGATAGCGACCTGGCCAAGCTCTACGGCGTTTCGACGGGACACCTCAACGAGCAGGTGCGCCGAAACCACGGCAGGTTCCCTGCAGATTTTATGTTTGCGTTGACCACGGGCGAAGCGGACGCTTTGAGATCGCAAATTGCGATCTCAAAAGCTCATCGTGGCGGTCGCAGGTATTTGCCGTTGGTCTTCACGGAACAAGGCGTTGCTATGCTCTCCAGCCCGTTTCAACACTTGCACCTGCAATCCCATCTCAAAACTCGCCCTCCTGTCTGCATGGAGAAAGAATTCCGCATCCTCTTATCAGCGATCCGTCGTATGATCCCCTCAACAGGAAAAAGAATTTGCCTATTATTGAACCGATCGACCTTGGCCGCATCCCTTAAGCTGCAAAACCGGTGAGCGTCCCGGGTTTCCAGATTCTCCAGTAGCCGCAATTCAGACAGTGTATTTAAAAGCGGCCATGATTGACAATTGGCGAACTGGTCAGTATGATCTGACCAGTTGCAGGAGGGCGCCATGAGCAACATTCCAGCCACCGAGTTCAAGGCGAAATGCCTGGAGCTGATGGACCGCGTGGCCGAGCGGCACGAGACTTATGTCATTACCAAGCGGGGAAAACCTGTGGCGAAGCTCGCCCCTCTGGATCCTGAACCCGTGGCCGGCATTTTCGGGTGGCTGCGCGCGAAGGGATCGATCGCGGGTGATATCCTCAGTCCTGTACTTCCGACTGGCGCCTGGGAGAGTTTGCGGGAATGGGATGAACTAAACGCCGCCGGCAGGCCGCGGCAGACGCGCAGCGGGCCAAAGACCCGAAAGGGCCGCCCGTGATCCTCCTGGATACGCATGCGCTCATTCTGCTTGCCTTAAGGCCCGAAGGCCTGTCCAAGGTCGCTGCACGGACCATCGCGAGGGCCGAAGCAGGCGACGGGATCGCGATCGCATCCATCACGCTATGGGAGATCGCCCTCCTGATCGATTCGGGCCGCATCGTCGTTCAGGGATCAACCGAAGCATTTCTAAAACTGATCTTGCGGCGCCCTCGATTGTTCATGCTGGATCTCAACCCTGAGATCGCCGCCCTCGCATGCCAATTCCCCGCGGACTTTCCCAACGACCCCGCCGACCGGATTATTGCCGCAACGGCCCGGGCTCATGGTCTGCCGCTCGTCACCAAAGACCAGCGCCTGCAGGACAGTGCGCTGGTGCAAACCATTTGGTAAACCGAATCTCAAATATGGGAATAGCCTCTCATAAATTCGGTGTCAGGCGACTATTTACCTAAATTCTTGGAGTCGATAGCCTGTATCCGCCACTGCCGAAATTGGGTAAATAGTAGCCTGACACCGAATTTGGCCTGAGTGCGCCCGCCGGTCAGGTGTTGAGAGAAGATCTACGTCTACTTCTTTGCGGCCGCGCCTTCCTCTTCCAATGTCTCAAGGACGGAGCGCCACTTGAACTTTTCGCCAATCCCGCGCACGTAGTAATCCATCCACGCCATTTCGCTCATGGCCTTAACGAGCTGATTGCGGGGATCCGGGACGCTGTGGCTCTGGCCCGGATACATCAATAGTTCGGTGGGCACTCCCAGATTTTTCAGGGCCATGTGCAGTTCCACGGACTGCGGGCTCGGCACGCGCGGGTCCCCATCTACGACATGGATCATCGTCGGAGTTTTCGCGGCCTTGATGTATTTCAGCGGCGACTGATCCCAGTATGCGTCGAAGCCTTCGTACGGCAGCTTGTTGCCCAGGTAGAACTGCCGGTTCCGTTGCACATCACTCTCGGCATACATCGAGATCCAGTTGGATGTGCCGGCGCCCGTGCTGATGGCCTTGAAGCGATCCGTATGCGTCAGGATCCAGTTTGACCAGTGACCGCCGGCGCTCCAGCCAAGAGCGCCCATGCGCGATCCATCCGCGATGCCTTGTGCGATCAGGTAATCTACACCCGACATGATGTCGTCAAATCCCGGCGGGAAGTAGTTGCCCACGATGCCGTTCTTGTGCGCTTCGCCATAGTTGGTGGATCCGCGATAATTCGGTCGCAGCACGACATAACCTGCTCCCGCATACACCTGAGATCCGTAGCCGCCGTTGAAGCTGAGCACGTCGGCCGATGCCGGTCCGCCATGAATCGCTACGATCAGCGGGTAGCGCTGGCCGGACTGATAGCCGACCGGCTTGACGAGCACACCGCCGACCATCCGGCCGTCTTTCGACTTCCAGGCAATCTCTTCCTGCTCTCCGAGCAGGAAATCGAGCGCCTGGGGGTTGGCGTCGGTGAGCTGGATCCATGATGCCCGATTGGTGATCCGGTCGATGGCCGGCAGCGTGAATAACGTGGCCGGTGTCATGCCATCTGAGTAATTGATGAGGAGGACGCCGCTGTCCAGGTCGCGGCTGACAGAGAGCGATGCCTTTTCGTTGGTAATCTGTCGCACGCTGCCGCTCTGCGCGTCCAGAGCCATGAGCTGGTTCGTCGCCCGGATCCCCCCATTGAAGTAGATCGCGTTGCCGTCCTTCGACCAAAAGCCGATGGACATGTCCCCATCGAAGCCGCTGCCCAGCTTGCGCCACTGTCCCCCGCGGTCGCCGACACCTCGCAGAAAAATCCGCTCGTTTTTCATGCTGTATTGCTGAAGGTCGTCCGGAGCCGAAAACGCGACCCATCGTCCGTCCGGCGAGAAGCTCACACTGCTCTCCTCAACCTCTGTGTTGGTGACGAGTCGTTCGATGCGGCCTGTCGCCACCTCGAGGATGTAGGGGTTGCTGTTGATGTTCTGCTCCGTGATGTTCCGTTTATAGCGGTCGGCGGAGATCCCGCGAAAACCTACCCACTTGCCGTCCTCTGAAATCGAAAAATCCCCCACCGTGATCGAATCGTCCTGCGTCAGCTGTTTTGTCTCCCGCGGTTCGAGATCGAGCACCCACAGAGAATTGAGCGGTGTTTCCTGGTTGCGGATGTTCACCGTGAATTTTTTTTCGCGACGCAGCTTGTCGTCGGCGTCGGAGCGGTCCGCGCCGGTGAAATAAATGCGGCGGCTGTCGGGAGCCCAACTCCACGCGCCCACACCTGCTGCCTGTTTGGTGATCTGTTCCGCCGTCGCGGTGTCGATCTGCTCGACCGGCAGTCGATACAGCTGCTCTTCGCCGGATTTGCCGCTGAGGTACACCAGCCACTTGCCGTCGCGGCTGAATGCAAAAGTCGAAGCCCCTTCCTTTGCATCAGTGATGCGGCGCGCTTCGCCGCCGTCGGGTCGCATCAGATACAACTGATTTTGACTTGCCGAGGCCGCGGGCGCCTCGCGATTTGAGGCAAAGACGAAGAAGTCCCCGCTGCGCGACCATTGCGGAGAGGTCTCGTTTTTGTCCTTGGTGTACGTCATCTGCCTGGTGGATGAAACACCCCGTTGGAGGGTGACGAGATAGATGTCGGTCTGCCGTTTTGCTTCCTTCCAGTCAGGCGTGGAAATTGTATAGAGCATTCTGCTGCCATCCGGGCTGGGCATGGGCGAACCAACCTGACGCATCTTCTGCATGTCGAGGAACGTCATGGGCCGCCTGGCCCCCACACTCTGGGCTTGCTGTGCCCCACCCAGGGAAACAGACGAACTGAGGACCAGAAACACTGCAATGAAGGAGAAGACGGCATGCGCTGCCCGCAATCGCAAGGTCGACATGGCTGCCTCACAGGATAGACATTTTCGATTGATCCCGACCTCCAGAGCCGGACGATGTCATATCTACCATAAACTCAGGGAATCTGTCGGATATACTTTGCAAGGTTATTGGGGAACTGTGTCTGCATGGAGAAAGAATTCCGCATACTCTTATCAGCGATCAGTCGTATGGTCCCCCCAACAGGAAAAAGCATTTGCCTATTATTTCGCCATCTGCCAGCCGGCGCCCGCTTCCCGCCGATTCCCTTCCCGAGTCACTTTGCCAGCAGGTCCAGATTCTTGACCACAGAAAATCGTGTCTGGCCGTTGGGGGACTGGACGACCTGTGCCGAGGCCGCCTTCCCTTCGATGAAAAAGGTAATTACCGTAATCTTGCCGTCGTCGGAGTTCCCTGCGCCTCCTGCATCGATCTGATAAATGCCATCGGGTTCGAAGGGATAGCTCTTGCCGTCGTTTGCAGGGCCGCGCGGATCATGCACGCGCATCACGGAATAGTGATGAGTGTGCGCGGCCAGCACGGCGCGGACCTTGTCCCGATGCTGAACGACCATATCCCAAAACCGGTTCCTTTGGTCCGGACAGCTCTCAAATCCCTCGCCAACATGACGCACGCGGCAAAATGCCGGCACATGCATGGCAATGAAGATGTGGTCCACATCTTTGGCAGACGTGATCGCCTGCTCAACCCAGCGGATGCCGGCATCATTGATGCATCCATCTTTAAAGCCAGTGCCCTGGTATTGATCCACCACAATCATGCGCACGTTGCGCACATCCACGTAATAACTTACCGAGGATTTATCGAACGAGGCGTGGATGCCCTCTTTGGGCATAATCGTGTCGCAGATGAACGAACGATAGCCGGAATCGTGGTTCCCTATCACCGGGAGGAACCGAGGATATGGCGTTCCGGAGAAAACGCCGCGATAGAGCGAATAATTCACATCGTCGGGATCAAAGTCGCCCGCAACTACGATGAACTCCGGCAGTTCCGATCTTTTGCCTGCCGGGCTTTTGGCTTCGCGGATATAGTCGAGCGCGGCCTTGAAATCACGCGCGCCGGAGCGTGCATCGCCCACAAGTGAGAAGGACCAGGATTGGCCCAGGACCGGCGCAGCCGCCGATACCACAAATAGAATTACAGCGAAAAAGCGGCTGAGTTTCTTGTGTTTAAGATCGATCTTCGGCACTGCCGCGGGCAAATGCGCGATTGCATCCGCGTTTGAATGCGTCATGGGCACCTCCTAAGGCTGTCCATCCAACGGGGTCTCCGTGAAGATAACAATTTCCAGGCGCGTTTTGAACGAGGATCCGGGCGGGGAAATGCACACATTCCTTACGTATCAGTCCCTGCCATTCAGGCAGGAAAAGCAACAGCTCAGCGCAGGGGTCACTCGGGCCCGAAAACGACCCACTTCCCGGCGATATGAGCCTTCGCAGCTCGCAGCATCCAATCAATCGCAGCTCTCATCTCATCTTCGCCCAACAGAAGTTTGAACATGGAAGTCAATTTTCGGGGCGCAGCAAATACAGCTGTACGGAGATAGGTTTCTAGAATAATACGGGAGGCCTCCTCTGGCATAAGTTCGCTTCCTTTGCACACTAAATCAGCGTGGGCGCTTTCCAGAATTCGATAAGGGTATCCTTCGGGGCTCAGATAGGGAATGCCTCTTTTGGGGACGCTCGAGGGCCCGCGATCAATCAGCAGCTCCCTCTGCAGCTCCTCGAGTGCCCGATCCCCCGGATCCGGGCGAGTGAGGCCGGCAACACCGAGGAAGCGCCGAACTTCTCCTGAAGTGGCATAACCTTCCTGACGGATCAATTCCAGTGCCCGCTCGGCTTTGGATGATAATTTCGGGGATTGATTTCGTTTCCGGAGCGCATAAACTGCGGGGAAGACGGCCGCATCAACCAATACCAGTCTCGCGGCGATCACATTCGTTTCGACCACTTCGCCGCGAGCCAATAGAGCGTTGGTCAATTCGATCGCGCGCCTCTTTTCACCCACGGCCGTAAATATGGACGCGAGCGGCAACGAAGCCGTTGCGTTATAGCGAAGGGCAAATCCGACATTCCGAATGAACCTGGATGCATCCGCATCATTCTCGACGAGCACGTGGCCCGTTAACCAAAGCCCGGCCAGTTGCCGCCTTCTCAGCTCGTCATCCGTCGCATTTGCCTGAGCCTTCGGCCCCATGATCACTGATCCTTTACCGGTCCTATCGCATGCCTGACACGGAGGGCATCGCCCCACAACGCCTGGTCATTCCGGCGGACGGAATCCTTCCTAAAGTATGCGCTTGAGGCCTGGATTTCCAAGGCCATCGGCGGAAAACCGATGGCTATGGGATAATCACTTGATGAAGACAGCAGAAATGCTTGTCGCCAAGATTATGAAGCCGGAAAGCCCTCTTCGTGCCGTTTATCCTCCACTGTTTTTCTCTGAAGACGTCTTCGGCACGTCCGGCTTCGCAAAATCAGGCAGCGGATCTCCGAAAATGTAGTGATTGAACCACGCCAGATTGTGCTGCATCACCGCGCGCATGGATTTCGGTTTCGTGATGCCGTGACCGTAGCCCTTGTAGACGATCATCTCCGCCTTGACGCTGCGATCTTCCAGCGCCTGTCGCAGTTCATATGCGTCGGCAATCGGCACGCGTTTGTCCAATTCCCCGTGTTGAATAAGCGTCGGCGTTTTCGCCTTCTTGATATAGGCGATGGGTGAGGTCTTGGCGTAAATGTCGGGATCGTCCACCGGATCATCGCCGAGATATTGGATCGTGAATGGCGTAATGTCGGTGTTGTAGTAGTAGGTCGCCCAATCCGAAATTCCCGCCCCGACCGAAATGGCCGCAAATCGATCCGAGGATGCGGTCAGGAAAGCCGATATGTAGCCGCCCTGGCTCCAGCCCATGCAGCCGACCTTATCCCGGTCCACCCAGCCTTTGCCGATCAGGTAATCGACGCCCGAAATCACATCCCAGGCATCTCCGACCCCGAGGTTGCGCACGTTCAGTTGGCGGAATTTCTCGCCGTAGCCGGCGCTGCCGCGATAGTTGACTTTTAGCACAAGCGCGCCGCGCGCGGCCCAGATATCCGCCGGATAGTAGCGCGCGTCGAGCAGGGTCGGCCTGTCGATGCCCGTCGGCCCGCCGTGAATGATGCACAGCAGCGGGTATTTTTTGGCTGGATCGAAGTCGGCCGGCTTGATCAGTATGCCTTCAATGACCGTGCCGTCCTGGCTCTTCCAAGAGATCACTTCACGCGTAGCGAGCTTGAATTCTTTGACCTGATCGGTCATGGATGTGAGCTTGCGCGGCGCAAAGGTCTGCACATCGGAAATGAAGATCTCACTGAGCGAGGCAGGCGAGGGTGAACTGAATGCGATGCGCTTGCCATCGCGGGAAAAGGTGAAACTGGAAGCGATCAGGTTTTCCGGATTGGTCAGGCGCAGGACCCTGGCGGTCGCCGGATCGACGCGGAACAGATGCGCAGCGGTCTTCTGAGACCCGGAAAAATAAATTCCATCCGCATTCCAGTCAATCAGGTTAGGTTGTTCGTCAAATGAGTCGGTGATCGATCGCGGCGTGCCGCCCTCCGCCGGCACAAGCGCGAGCCTGGTGTTCGAGTAAAAATATTTCGGATTGCCCATCGCCGACGAAAAGACTATCTGCTTGCCGTCCGGCGACCAGCGCGGGCTGTTATCCGGACCCGGCTGCGCCACGATTTTCTTCACTGCGTTATCGGCTAGAGTCAGCACATAAATATCCGAGGTGCCGCCGTTGATCAAATCCGAGTTGAGCGTGGCGCTGAACGCGATTTTCGACCCATCCGGCGACCAGGTGAGTGAACCCACAGTAAAATCTTTGCCCCGAGTTCGTTGCGTGCCGGTGACGGGCACTTTCAGTGCTTCAGCAACCTCGAAGGTCCAGATGTGCGCATAGTTGTACTCCTTCCGCACGACTTCATAATCGCCGAGGTAGTCTTTGCGATCTTTGGCTGCTTTGGCGTCAATATCGGTGGAGGTGAAGGCGATGTGCTTGCCGTCGAGCGACCAGGCAAATCCTCCGGCGCCGTTCTCCGCTTTGGTCAGTTGTACCGCTTCGCCGCCGTCGGGGCGAATGGCGAAAATCTGATTTTTGCCGCCGTTGCGATCACTCGTAAACGCGAGCCAGGAACCATCCCGCGACCACTGCGGATTTCCGGCGGATTTGTCGCCGCGTGTGAGTTGAACCGTGCTGCCCGTGCGCACATCGGCCAGCCAGATTTGGGTGACAAACGCATCCTGTTTAAAATCGGTTTCTGTGACGGTGTAAGCCACACGATCGCCCTGGGGCGATATCTGCGCGCCACCCGCCGACTTGACGTTCAGCAGATCGTCGACCGTTGGCACACGTTTCTGCGATTGCGCGGCGCCCGACAGGCCAAAAACCAAGAATAAAATCAGAACCATCGTTGAAAGGAGTTTCTTTTCCATGGGAACCTCTTCCTGGTGCAGCAGATGATCCCGGCTCTTTCGGGAATTCACTGAGTAATAAGCAATTGCTTCAGCGATAGAGGGCAGAATATCATAGTTCTGGCGATGGCGGTGCCGGATTCAAAATCCGCCGATGCAAATCCATCCTTTTAAAACGAGGCACTTCTTATGGCAATCCGGCTATGCAAAATGAGCATGGATTTTCAGACCAGCATTGTGCCTGCGAAACTCATCGCTGTAATTCTCATGGGTGCCGTGAGTCTCCTATGGTTCGCCGCGCCCGCTTCAGCAAGCGAGCAGCAGGTGCAATACTTCCCGCAAATTGCGGCCGGCGGAGGCTACACCACGACATTGTATTTCACCGGCTATGGTTCAGGCACAAGCACGATCGACGTGGAGATTTTTGACAAAAACGGCATTCGACTTGCGCTGGCAACGGACCAGGGCACGGGCAGCATCTTTCACTTGTCTTTGAGCGCCTATGGGACTGCCGTTCTCCGCACTCTGGATGCGGACAATTCAGTCAAGAGCGGATGGGTCAAGGTCACTTCAACCCCGCCGGTCGGGGCGACCGTAACTTATAAATATGTGGGGGGCGCCGGCCTCATGAGCCAGGCTTCAGTGTTGCCCCTGAATCCAACCACGTCGGCGACCCTGTTCGTCCCTGATGCGCGCAACACCGCGATCGCCCTGCTGGCCCCAGGAGGTGTAAATGATGTCACTTTCAGGCTGCTGGATAAGTACGGGAATCCTGTCGTCCCGACATCGACGTATTCTCTCCAACCATGGAACCGCGTGGCGCTGTATGTTAATCAGATCCCTGGTTTTGAAAGTGTCACGGCTTTGGATGGGTCGCTTGAAATATCGGGATCCACGCCCTTCTCCGTGACGACCCTGATTTTCGAGGGCCAGAATTTCGCGACCGCCCCGATCATGGCCGGGCGAACTGCGCCCGCCGATGCGCGCAATGCTCTCGTGAATCAATTCAACCAGATTCTCCAGCAGAGCAAAGATCTGGGCGATCAACTCCTTCCTCCCTCAACCGACGATCTTAAACTTTTTGCCAACTTCCTCAGCCAGCCCCAAACAGGATTGCTTCGCCTGCTGCCAAGGGAAACGTATTACGGCTATTTGACGATTGAGGGCGGCGGCGCCTACTACTCATTCACCCACCTGACCCATGCATACGGTTATGGATCGGATATTGAACTTTACGAGGGCGACCTAAACGTCGGTTTTGCAGGCGCGGATTTCGGCTTCATGATCAGCTTGGGAGATGTGGCAATCGACAGCGTGACTCTGGACCATCCGGCAATCCAGTATCTGGCTGCCTTTCCTGCTCCCACAAATCTGGCCGAGGCCCGGATCCAACAACAACGCGCCGGCGCGGGCTTCTCGATCGGATCCTACAGCTACAGAGACAGCGTGCGAGCAGCGGCGGCGACAACCTACGCCTTGCGATCGCTCTGCTTCGAAAAATCCGACGTGCTGGTGATCTTTCGCGTTGTCCGATTCGATCCCGATGGAAGCGCCATCCTCGCCTGGAAGTTGTTCAAGGCGTTTCCTGTGCCACATCTTCAGTAGCCAGCAGATCTGCAAGGGCAAAATAACAGCGGGTCACCCCAGGTGATTACGCGGTCTTGCGCGGCCGTACCACCAGATCGACCTCGCAATCGAGAACGCTGAACAAAGATAGGAGTTGGCCCGCGGATTTCCTGTAGTTCGTGGGATCGAGGAGCCGATAAAATTGGGCGGCTGAGGTTCCCAGCCGGCGGATGATCTCCCTTTTGCTGAGAGGGCTGGCCTGCAATCGATTCCGCGCTTCGATGGTAAGCTTGTAGAGAAACAAGTCCTTCAAATATGCCGGGTCCTCATTGTATTCGAGTACCTGTTCCACGTGAACCACGCCTTCATCGCCCGATTCGAGGAGGTAGACGAAACCCTCACCCCCCAGTTCTCTGTCGACAAACGTCCTGGTCACCTTGTTGCCCGGCTCAGGCCGTGGTTCACATCTAGCATACGGGTAAAAGTACACCTTGCCGGCAATCTTCACCTCGAATACCTTCCTGCGATTATTATGGGTGACCTTACGAATCTTCAAAGTTTCCCTTCTGCTTCCAGCACCCGGATCAGATTGAGCATCCTGCGGGTTGGTTTGCCCTTAATCGCTACTCCGTTCTCGAGATCCCATTTCAGGATCAGCCTGCCGTCCCGATAGACATGAACATGTCTCGGGCTATGGTCTCCCGTCCATGTCACAAACACGTAGTTAGCCTTGTGAACTTTAGTCAAGGATAGTGTTACCTCACAAGGTAACGCTTGTCAACGTTATCGGCACTTCCGCGCCTACCGCTTGCGTGCATGCCAAACTACTCTAACGGGGCAGTCTCAATGATGAGCGATACTTTGTGTGGGTCAGGCGGCAAGAAGGGCAGGGCTGTTCTTGTGCCGGCAGCTGCATTGCATGCGCGCCCGATTCAGCCCGGGCACGAATAGGTTGTTCTGCTGCCGGATCCGTGTAAGATGCTTTCGTGTTGAGCGGGGCGGCAGTTTTGAGT
>JBGQNR010000140.1:0-16647 GCA_041501225.1 Acidobacteriota bacterium | reverse complement strand
GCGAGCGTCGTTCTTACCGAACCGGGCCTCACGAACATTGTTGGATTGGTCGAGCAGGGACGGACCATCTACCAGCGGGTGCTGACGTGGATCATCAACAAGATAAGCCGGACGATTTTGAAGGCGGCCTTCGTGGCCATCGCATTCGTGGTGACCGGCAAGTTCGTCGTCTCCGCCTTTGCGATGCTGCTGCTCGTTTTCATGACGGACTTCGCAAAGATTGCCCTCGCCACCGACCACGTTCGATCGTCCAGGAAACCGGAGACCTGGAACATCGGAGGTTTCATCACGGTGTCCGTGGTGTTGGGTGTGGCCATGGTCGCGGAGACTCTCCTGCTCTTGTACGTCGGCTGGTCACGCTTCGGTCTGGTGACCAACGACAATGCCCTCTATACCTTCAGCTTCCTGACTCTGCTCTATTTTGCCGTGTTCTCCATCGTGTCCGCGAGGGAGCGCCGGTGGTTCTGGGCGACGATGCCCAGCAAGACCCTCATGGCGGCCCTCACGCTGAACGCGCTCGTGGGTACCGGCCTGACGCTAGTAGGTCTCCCGGGCCTCATGCCATTGCCCTGGTGGCAGACGCTCACAGTACTGGGTTATGCCATGGTCTCCTGCCTCGGCGTGAACGACAGCGTGAAGGTCGCGATGATCAACTGGCGCGTTCCGATGGCGGTGGCCAAGAAACCGCTCGGCAGGGCACCGCAAGATCGATAGCCCCGTCCGCCACGCAGCTTGTTCCCAGTTGTCACAACGGAAGTTGGCACATTTTCCTTGATAGTTTTGAGCATATGCTTATAATGACTGCGGAGGTAATCATGCCCAGGCCACCATGCTGTCGGCGCATCTCGGCAAAACCGGTCGCTGCGGTATTCAAGCCGGCGGGCATCCCCACGCACAAGCTCGACGAGGTAGTTATGACGCTCGACGAGTTCGAGGCCATCCGACTGGCCGACCTCGATGGGCTATATCACGAGCGCGCCGCGGAGCGGATGAACGTGTCCCGCCCTACTTTCGGCCGGGTCGTGGAGGCTGCGCGCCACAAGGTCGCCGAGGCGATTATCCTCGGCAAGGCACTCAAGATCGAGGGCGGTTCCGTTTACGCCGAGCAGACCCGCACCTTCCGGTGTCCCGCTTGTGAGTGCGAATGGGACGGGCCTCTCGACACACAGGCCAACTGCCCGCGTTGCCCGGCTGAGATCGGGGAGCCACAGCCGGGAGCGCCCGCGCATTGCGGCGGCCGGCGACGACGATGGATGGGCTGCAAAAACATTTAAACCGGGTGCACATTGCACCCCGAATCACAGGAGATCGTCATGAATATCTGTATTCCGGTTACGCAGGATATGGGGCTCGAAAGCCCGGTTAGCGCTCATTTCGGCTCGGCGCCGCTTTTTATGATTCTCGATACAGAGAATGGAAGCTGCCGGGTCGTCTCGAATCGCAATCTCAACCACAGCCACGGCATGTGCCAGCCGCTCGCTTCGCTTGCGGGCGAGCGCATGGACGGCATGGTTGTCGGCGGCATCGGCATGGGGGCCCTCGGAAAACTTCAGGCGGCAGACATCAAGGTTTACCTGTCGGAGTTCCCAACCGTCGCGGCTACGCTTGCAGCTTTTAAAACCGGCTCGCTCAAGCTTGTGACTCCCCAGACGGCTTGCGGTCACCACGCTCAGGGGCCCCAGCATCATGGCGACCCTGCTTTCGGATCCTGTCATGGTTCAGGCCGATCGCAATCATGAGACCGTACAAGGAAGGGGCCGCCAAGCTCCAACTTTATCCGATCTGAGTCATCCGCTCGCCATCTAAAATGGCAGAAGGGACGCCAATCCAGACAGCCTAGGGCTGTGGCGTCGAAGGTGAAGTCATTGTCGACGAAGCCTTCGAGGCGGCGCTGATGGATGTCGGGGGCTTCGAAAGGCTTTGGCCCATCTACTGGCTGGATCGCGCCGGGCCCTTCCAGGAACGCGTGCGACCCTGCCGGGACAATCGGGAACATGGTCGTTTCGCAACACGCTCGCCGTGCCAGCCCAACCCGATCGGGATGTCGGCCGTCCGCCTGCTCGGCAGACAGGGAGGGCTGCTCCGTGTGGCGGATCTCGACATCCTGGACGGCACACCTAAATAGGGCGCATACTGTACCCTAAATAGCGGAAGATCATCATGAATATCTGTATTCCGGTTACTCAGGACCGGGGACTCGAGAGCCCGGTTAGCGCTCACTTTGGCTTGGCGCCACTCCTGATGGTCGTGAACACCGAAAATGGAAGCTGCCGAGCCGTCCTAAATCGCAATCACAATTATCTCCATTGGATCTGCCAGCCGCTCCTATCTCTCGCTGGGGAACACATGGATGGCATGATTGTCGGCGGCATTGGCATGGGCGCGCTGGAAAAAATTCAGGCGGCGCATATCAATGTCTATCTGTCGGAGTTCGCGACCGTCGCCGCGACCATCGCGGCCTATAAGGCCGGCAGGCTTAAGCTCGTGACTTCACGGACAGCGTGCTGCCTCCATGGCAAGGGTACGCGCTCCTGCAGCGGCAATCCCTGCTGATCCAGTCTTGAGGGTGGCCGCTACCGCCGCGGCGGCTCGCGATCTTGAAGCTGGGCAGGCATAATCATGGGTCCTGCCGGATGTGATCGGAGTTTACCCATAGCGGTCCATGCCAAAAAACATAATGCAGTGATACACTCGGCTCGAGACATCTCACGCAAGGAGTTTGCATATGGCAGGAGAAGAATTGTTGATGTGCGCGTTCCGTGGCGTGCGCGCCTGCGCGGTCGCTCCCGAAAGCAAAGCTAAGCCGCCCTTTTGTCCAGCGCCCCGGCAGGAAGCCGAGTTGATGAATGCGGAGAAACGCTACTTCTCAAACAATCACATACGCCGCATTGCGGTCGAGTCCGCGCACACCGAGGCTGCAGGTTATTGCCGGCAGACCCGCGTCGAGGAAATCATGGAGTTCGCGCGGCGGATAGGCGCGCGCAAGATCGGGATCGCTCACTGCGTGGGGCTCATGAACGAGGCCCGGCTTGCGAGCGAGATCTTTTCCAGCCGCGGCTTCGAAGTGCACACGGTCTGCTGTAAGGTTGGTTCGATCGACAAAGAGAGCGTCGGGCTGCAGGATGCGGAGAAAGTGAGGCCGGGCCAGTACGAAGCTTTGTGCAATCCGATCGGCCAGGCGGCTCTGCTGGCAAACGCGGGTACCGAACTGAACGTCGTGGTCGGCCTGTGCGTCGGGCACGACAGCCTCTTCTTCATGCATTCGAAGGCGCCGGCTACGGTCCTGGTTGTCAAAGACAGAGTCCTGGGGCACAATCCGGTTGCGGCCTTCTACACCAGCCACTCCTATTACAAAAAGCTTCGCGAACAGAACTCCGGTGAGTGACCGGTTCGGTTAGTCCATGCCGGCTGCAGGGCTTTGCGCAGCATTCATTTCCTTTCGTTGCCCTTTAGGATCTCGATCACCTCATAGGGTTTCCTGCCGCTCCGGTTGGCAATGTCGCGCATCTTGTCGTCGGCCTTGGCTTGGATCCCTTTTGCGGCAAGATTCTGGATCGCAGCCTCGCTCGAAAGCCCGTTTTCAGTTGCGAGCTCGGCTAATGTCTTGAATCCCTGGCCACGATCGCCACCACTTCCACCGGCGGGCTGGTGATCCACTGCGGATGCCGGAGCGTTGGTCTTCAGCGCCGCTAATATTTGCACGGGCGAACGTTGATAGCGCTTGGCGAGCTGTTGCAGCGGCTCATCCTGGCTGGCAGCTGAATAACCTAGCGTTTGCAGTGACTGCACGAGTTTATCGGGTTCCATTTGGATGTTCTTGGCGAACTCCCGCAGCGTCATCTCCTCCATGTGAGGGATGGGCGACACACTAGCCGGATCTTCCCATGACTGGCGCACCAAATCGCCGGCAGCCATGATCGTCTGAAACGGAGGTTGCTGAGCAATCGTGCCTGCCAAGATCAACAGAAAGAGAACAAGGGATGCGATCATTTCATATCGAAGATGCTGGCCCGCATCGGCCTTCTTTCTCAAATAGATCAAGAATGACTTCCAGTTGAACTTGAGCAGATGGAAAAGCCCACCCACTAGGAATACAACCGCGGTCAAGGTATGTAACGCCTGCCATTGTTCCTTGGTCAATATCATGAGCTGCCACCGAGTCCAATTGGCGATGCGGCCCGGCGGCGCTATATACAAGACCGCTCCCGAAACCACCAATGTGAGAAATGTCCATGCAAGTATGAAGGACGTAAATGACCTGAAGTGGAATCCCCTGCGTGACATTGCGGTTGTTCTCCTTTGCGATATTGGTTCTTGTATATCTGGGCCTCGGAATCCTGACGGCGTCATAGAACCGATCGCCAAGAATCCGAGGCCCGGTGAATGATCGATGAGTCGAAAGCGGATCTTTGGTACCGGTCTCCAGGATCCGAGCGAGGTTCCGGGTCTGGTTGCAGAATTCTCTCAGGACCGAACCTCGAGATTGGCCGAACGGCCGGCTAGCGCCTGCCACCCTTCCGGATTCTGGCGCCCGTGGACGTACCGCTCATTCCCGGACGGCTTCCCTGCCCGATCCGGGCCTGAGAGCCGTCCTGCGGTCCCAGTTTTTCCCGGTTTGTGAGCCGTATCCGGTGCCGTCTTTGGGTCCACTACCCTGATTGCCGGTGCCGTCACCAGGTCCGTTTTGATTGCCGCGCCTGGCCTGCTGTCCCTGGCCGGTCCCCGCACCACTGCCGATTTTCTGGCCGGTGATGTCGCAAATCCCGTCGCGGTTGGCGTCCGCGACGCCTTGCCGTTTTTGGATCTGAGCTGAAGAGTTGACTTGAGCAAGGGCGCTCGAGACGGCGAAGATCAGTAGTAACGCTGCGGATAGAGCCATGATGTGCTTAATGTTTCTCATGTTCATTTTCTCCTTTCCAGTGATTCCATGATCACGGCTAGTGAGGTTGCAAATGCCGTACCCAAATGCCACTTTGGCTGCGGCTGAATCGGTTGTCGGGCAGAAGTGATTGATGGAGCGCCAGTTGCGTCGATCCGGCGAAGTTGCTTCCCTCGTGAGTAATCTGCTAGCCGGATTCTTCAAATGCAGGACTTGCATTTGCAGGGATCACCAAAATGTAAGAATTGCATGCACAAGGAAAATGCGGATACAGCCGGTGACCTCAGATCGCTTCGCCCCGTTGCCCGGATACCATCAATATGCGTCACCTGCTTAATTGCAATGCGGACCTCGCACGGTGGAGCGTCAGGCCGGCAAGGCCGCAAAAGCGTCGTTTTCTGGAATCACTCGTCAAGTGGTTAACATGGCTGGACTCGCCCATCCGACATTTTAATTGAGTGGGTGCCATAGCGGATCAGCTGCGTTGAATGTGTCACCAGGACGATGGTGATCCCGGTGGTTGCATGCAGTTGCCTGAACAGTTCCATGATCTCAAACTCAGTCTGCTCGTCCAGATCGCTGGTTGGTTCATCCTCCATTAGGACTTCGGGTTGATTCAGCAGGGCGCGCGCTATTACCAGCCTTTGTTGCTGACCGGCGGAGAGCCGGCGTGGGTAGGCTGCAAGCTTGTCGCCGAGAGCCAGGGAGCGCAATAATCCCCGCGCGCGCTCAAAGACACCCTGGCGGGCTCGGACATGATCAAAGATCCTGGGCAACGCGACATTTTCCAGGGCAGTCAAGGATGGCAGCAGGCTCGGAAACTGAAAAACAAATCCTATTTTGTGATTTCGGAGCAGGGACTGCCGGTGATCAGGCAGGCTTCGCCAATCCATATCCTCAAATAACACCCGGCCGGCCGTGGGGCGGGTAAGCCCGGCAGCCAGGTTCAGCAGCGTGGTCTTTCCTGAACCGGAGCGGCCGGTAATTACCAGGAACGCGCCACGGGGGATCTCCAGATTAACTTCCTGCACAGCGACCACACGATTCTTCTTGTCCACCGGGTAGGCTTTGGTGACATTTTCCAGGACAATCATGGCCTTACTCCCGCATGGCAATGGAAGGGTCTTCGTGACTGATGCGGTATGCAGGCAACATGGCTGCAACCATGACCGTCAGCAGCGCGCACGATAACCCACCGAGAATCAGAGCCGCCAACATCGGCAGTGCCGGCATCAAAAATGGGATTCCCAAAGTGGCGATGATCAGCTTGCGGAACAGCACTACCGCCAGAATTGTCAGAGCGGCGCCCGCAACCCCGCCATACAACGCCAGCAGGCCAGCCTCGGAAAGCAGCACCCGGAAGACAATGGAGCGTGTCGCACCCAGCGCGCGCAGTACGCCCAGTTCCCGGCGGCGCTCGTTGGCCGCCATCGAGAACACCAGTCCTATCAGCAGCACCGAGAACAGCAGGGTTAGGATCAGCGTCATCACCACGCCGTTCCGCAGCACGGCCAATTCTTTGCGCTGCGACTGGAACGTGTCAGGACTCAGGATAGGCGTCACGCCGCTGATGTGAACCGAAATATTCAGCGCTACAGCCCGGGGATTGCAGCCCGAACGCACCTTGACCATGACAGCCGAGACGCTGTCTTGCGGAATTTCCAGGGGCTTTTCCGCCTTGGTCCTGGAAACGCGCGCCATCTCCTGGGCGGTCTCGATGGTGAGGAACAGGCTTCGGTCCAAGCCGGTGCCGGTCGGTTCCATCTGCGCCTTGAGCGCAACAGGGTAGCCGTAGAGTTGTATTTTCTCTTCTCCCACTGGAACGAAGACATCCGTACCGCCGATCACCTCCCCCAGACGCAGTTCGCCTCCGATGGTCTTATCCAGCCAGGGGGTCACAACGAAATCGGTTTTGGGATCGTACGCGATCAGAAACATGTCCGAAACGGTGCAGCATGAGGCGTTACTCAAGGTGGCGAGATAGAGCTGGGGTGAGACGGCTTGCACGTCCATCGCGGCAGCAACCCGCTCCACGACCGATGCGGACATCCATGATTGCGTGGGGCGGCCCATGAGAAGGGCCGATTCAATTCTATCTGCAGCGCCTTCAGGAACGACGATGATATCTGCTCCCAGACGTTGCATTGCCAGTCGCAGGCTATTGTCGGCGCCAAACAGAATCATGCCGGTTGTCAGAGCCATGCTGGAGATCAGCAATGCGCACAGGAGCACCACAAAGCTTCGAAAAGAGTTTCCGGCGATGTTCCGAAGGGCCAGGCGAATCAGGTTCATCTCTTAGTCCGATCCCGCTGCTTCCGTGAAGCACCCCGATCGGGTTTTGCCGGCCAGCACAAGACCGACCAGGCCGGCTCCCAATGTCACAGCCCCGCTAAAGATCATCGTGGGCTTCAACTCAATGTTGCACAGCATCTCATCGCTCGCGCAGACTCCGATCAAATAGGTAGGCAGCAGAATGGCAAAAATTCCCGAAACGGCGCCCAGGAGGGAGAGTGCCAGCAAAGTTTCCCGACGGCGGCTGAAGAACATCAGACCGCCAACCATCAGCAGCGGTACAGCCACCACCGGCGCGGCCATTGCAGTCCAGTGGCATTTCATTGGGATCGTCCTGCCACCGGGGAGCTCGATCGCGCGACCCTGCGCGGAACAATTCGTAAACTGAGCACCACACCGATGGCGAGTGCCAGCAGCACGAAAATGATTCCTATGGCCTTCATTATGCCCCTCCTTGAATAATGCTGGACTTTCCGAACACCCATTCTAGCATTGGAGTCTTGAAGCCTTCATGCATTCCGGATCGGCTCGACAGTCCTCTCCACAGGCAAGATGAGGCAGGACGGGCCGCCGGCTCCTTTCCTGAACTCGGACAGGTTCAAGGCGTGCACCGTGACGCCGCTGCGCTCCAATTCCTGGATCGTATCCCCGCATCCGGAGGAATCGGCGACGACCTCATTCGCGCCCAGACATATGACGTTACCCGCCCCGGCATTCCGGTGCGTCATCCGGATGACATCAAACCCGGCGAACAGGTCATCCGGAAATTCGCCATCGCAGCATAAGACACGCCCGGGCCCGATCACGCTCATGCCTCCGCCCAAGTGCAAATGCGCCGCCGGGACCGGCACGCTGCGGATTTCATAGCCCAGATTGCCGAGCAAGGCGGAGATTTGCCGTGCGCCTTCTGCGTCGGTGCGCGACGAGAGACCGACGAAAGCGACCTCACCGACAAGAATGACATCTCCCCCCTCCACCGTGCCCGGTTCATCGATCTGCCCTGCACAGGGCTCACCCATCGACCCCAAGATGTCCGCCATCCAACCTTCTTCGCCGAGCCGGCTTGCGAGACCCATCCGTAAGCGGATGAATCCGGTCGGCACGCATAAAGCGGGATCGTGGACGAAAACCGAGTTCGGGTGCCTCGGCAACTCCGGGACGTCAATAACTTCGCAGCCGGATCGCCGCAAGGTGAGTTTCAGTGCGTCGTGCAGGGACTTCGTCCGCGCCGGATCCGGGGGCTCATGAATGTTGTGCGCGCCGCCGTCGTTATAGCGAAAATATTGCTCCCGGGGCGTGCACACCAGCACTCGGGTCAGCTTCTCTCCCTGGTTACTGAGCATAGGGCCTTTCTGGAGCCTCGCATCGACGCCTGCCGACAACGCGTATGGTCATGAGCATATTGCTGTCCTGTCCGCTCCAGGAATGATGTGGGTTCCGGGCGCTGGATTCGACCCGTTACTCCGCGGCGGGCGCACGACATGCTGCCGAACAGTCAGCAAGGGGACCGGCTTGCATCGGCTCACGGGCGGGCGAGAGCAGATAACCAGAGATCAACGGCTGCCAGGGCTCCTGCAGGATCATCGTCGCGCATGCCCGTGACGCCAATGGGTAAATCCTGATCGCACAGCTCTGCCCTTAACTCTTCAATGA
This sequence comes from Acidobacteriota bacterium, assembly GCA_041501225.1. Classification (GTDB taxonomy): domain Bacteria; phylum Acidobacteriota; class UBA6911; order UBA6911; family UBA6911; genus JAFNAG01. Next base: position 7,823 of record JBGQNR010000140.1, on the reverse strand, counting down.
ACACTCCTGTCCCGGGCGCGACTCCGTCAAACCGGGTTTGCTCTACCCCGCAAGTGGGGGAGCCGTTCTTTCCCAGAATGCCGAGAATCCTAACTCCGCACTTCCGGTACTCCTCGATTTGGCGTACCAAATCCCCTGCAAGACGGCGGCATTCCGCTCGGCCCGCAACCTTCTCCAGTTCGCTGCGAATATTGATATGGGCTCGATCGAGGCCGAGGATGCAAAGCTCCGGGCAAGGCATCTGGATGATCCCGATGCCACGCTCCAGCAATCCCGCGATGAGTTCCGTGACACCGGCCGTGCGTTTGGCCGCTCCTGCGACTCTGGCATTCTGGTTCAGCGCGCAGTGCGGAACGAGGATCACCTTCATGCCGCGAACGTCATGAAAGTCGCGATCGCGCCACATCCTCCTCAGTAGCTCTCGCATGGACCTCAATCCTGTGCGATTCAAACATCAAGAGGCTGTTGTGTCCCCCGCACCAACCGATTCAAATGTCCGACTCCGTGCCGGCCCAGGACGGCAAAGACGCACGTGCAACGGGATTTCGGATCGCCGTGAATACTGAGTTCGCCAGTCAGCTGGCATGAGCCGGCTTGAATGGGAACTTCGGGCTTTGGCTCAAGAAGCGCGCCGGATTCTCAATGAAGATCGTCTCGATATCCGCCTCGCGGTGACCGCGCCGCTTCATCTCGAAAACGGCCTCGTGGAGCGTCACGGGGTCCGATGGGCCCCAGTCGCCTGAGGCGTCCACCATGATGTGGTCGGTACCGAAGCGCTCGATGGCATCGACGACGCGCGGCGGCGAGTTTTTGGTCACCGGATAGATCGTCATCGAGGCCCAGAATCCAGCCTTGCGGATCATGCCGATCGTATGTTCCTCTGCGCGGGAAGCTTGGTCGTCTTTGAAATCATGGCTGGTTCCTCCGCAGACTGATACTAGCCCTACCTCGGAGAGGCGGTCAAACATGGCCGCAACTCCTTTTTTCAGCCCTCGTCATGGCCCGAGATCTTGGGTCAGGTCTTCATGCAGCTGATATGGAATCTGAAATGCGAACCGCCGATTTTGCCTTCCAGAACCTAGTAACGTACGCCGACCAAGCTGAACATAAGCAGGCTCAGTACAATCAAGGTTACGATGACATAGGTACGATCGCGCTGAAGGGCAAAAGCAAGGACTGAAAAGGCGACGCGCGCTATGGGCGTTGCGATCAAGAGCAGAAGGCCGAACTGGATCAGTTCGAGGCTATGCCAGGATAGCGCACCTCTCACAATAGCGGGGATACTCCGCAGTGCCATCGGTTCACTGACGAAAATGCGCTCAGCGGGCGTGTCAGTGCTGTGGCCGATCAGGTAAGCGATGCCTCCGGCCAGCACTACCACTGCGGCGATGGCAACCCCGATCCTCAATAGATCGCCTATGATCTGATTCACCCGCTCATCCGTCCAACCCTTTTGCGGATCGCTCATGTCAGAATCTCCCCGCCAAGGCGTTATAGATCATCTCAATGCCGAGCGCCAGGATGACGAGGCTGAAAACAAGGCGCAATAGCCTTGTCCTGACGACCATAAGAATGCGCGCCCCCACCACCGAGCCTAGGAGCACCCCCAGCATGACAGGCATGCTCACCACCGGATCGATGTAGCCACGGTTGAGGTAAACACCGGCGCTGGCAGCTGCAGTCACACCGATCATAAAATTGCTGGTGGTAGTGGAGACCTTAAACGGAATACGCATGGCACGATCCATCGCAAGCACCTTGACAGCGCCTGAACCGATTCCGAGGAGTCCCGAGAGAGTTCCAGCAACAAACATCAAGCTGAAGCCGGCGGGAACAGCATTTACGTGGTAGGAGACTGGCCCATCCAGACCGGGGTAAGTGCCGTTCATTCTCAGCCTCTCTGCCAGTGCATCCGGCGCTCCGTTGCCGCCTGTGTGGCCGGGCCGAGTCGACAGGTATGCCGAGTGGATCAGGACCAGTCCAAAAATGATACCCACCGCAGCGCCGGGCACGACCGTCGCCACGAGGGCGCCAAACAGAGCACCCATAGTGGTGGCCATCTCCAGAAACATTCCGATCCGTATGTTGGAGAAGCCCTCTTTAACATAGGCAGCTGCGGCCCCTGACGAAGTGGCAATCACCGAGACAAGCGACGCGCCGATGGCGTAGTGGATATCAACTCCGAACGCCAAAGTGAGCATCGGCACAATCACAACTCCGCCACCTAAGCCGGTCAGAGATCCAAGCAGGCCAGCGGCGACTGAACCCAGCCAGGCGAGGCTCGCAAATTCGATGGTGTTCATTAAGGTCACGCCCCACGATCAAAGGGATTATCAGTAGCTGCTCCATACTGTCGTTGCGCCCGCCACGTGGCGCTCTCTGCCATGCAGCAGGCTGTTGCTTCGAATATCGCGGCTCAGGTCTTTCCCGAGCTTTATCTCCGCGAGCCGGATCACCGCCCGGCGCGCTTGGCCAGGAATTTCGGCCCTCCGGGCCTGCATTCCTTACAGAGTCCAAGAAATTCGATATTGTGGTCTCTGACGAGGAAACCATGCTTTTTCTCCATGATTTCCTCGGTTTTTCGCACCAGATCGAGTTCCTCTTTCTCGAAATCCCGGTAGTTCAGGATTTTTCCACAATCCGTGCAGATTAGATGGTGGTGATGATCGGACTGATCTCCCCTCTTATATTCGTAGCGCAGTTGGCCGTCCCGGCACTGGATCTTGCGAACCAGTCCGGCCTTATCCAACAGATCGAGCGTTCGGTAGACCGTCGCGATCCCGATATCGCTGCTCGAGGCTTGGAGAAGCGCATAAACCTCCTTGGCACTCAGATGCTGCTGGCTCTGCATGAGGAGGCCGAAGATCGCTTCCCGGGGAACGGTCCATCGTTCACAGTGCTCGCTGATTATTTTTCGATGCTGCCCTGCCTTTTTTTTCATAGCTTACAATAATAGGAAATCGCTTTTGGGGACTGAGTGGAGAATAGCACAGGCAGGGCCGGAAAGTCTGCTGAATTGTCCTGACTGCCGGGTTCGACCGTCTGTTCGGGACCGGAAGATTCCGCTTGCGGCGCGGCAGCCGGAAAGATCTCTTTGATGTTGGACCGTTGGCCTTTTTTCCGGCTTGCATCTTGCGGATCAATCGCGCTACAAATGTTCTCATTGCTACCGTTCCAGATAGAAATGGGCTTGAAGGGTGCCATTGGATACGGCTGAGTGCGCACCCTCCATGCGTAAATGCTGCCGCTCAAGACGAAACCCGGAATCGGGTATGTGTTTGCATAAGATGATCCAAGGATTGGGGTGGGAACTCCGCTCCGGACGGCAAGGTAGGCAATGAGGCTGGCCGCACATGATCTTGAGGAACGAGCCCGCTGGCTCCTCCCGATGCGCTGGATTGCGTGCTTGAGCATCCTGTTCGGCATCTGGCTTATTTCCGCGACTTCAAGCCTGCTCAGCGACGTGCGCCTGCTTTACGCCGTCGCGATTGGGATCGTGACGTATAATCTACTCCTGGAGGCGGTTTACAGGCGCAGGAAGAAGCGCCACGACGCACGGCGAAGCGCCGGATTTCTCATCGTTCTGCAGATCAGCCTCGATCTGATATCCCTGACCTTACTCCTGTACTTTGCCGGACTCCCCTTCAATCCATTTATTGTCTATTACGTGTTCCACATCATCATCGCCAGCATCCTTCTTCCTGGTTGGTTGCCCTATTTGCTGGCGGTCCTGGCGACGATTCTCCTTGGATCAATCCTTCTGCTGCAAGCCTACAACTTGATTCCCTACTATCCGCTGGCGCTGCCATGGCAGGCAGTGCAGAAAGGTCCCGGAGGGGATCCCGGATATTCGCTCTATTTGCTGGGAGTTCTTGTGGCTGTATCCAGCACGCTCGGAATCACGGTTTTTCTTACCACAACGGTGTCGCGTTACGTTGAGAAGGTGCAGGCCCAGATCCGCCAACACCAGAAGATGCTGGGTATCGGCCAACTGGTTGCGGGCTTTGCTCATCAGGTCAGCAATCCGCTCGATGGACTGCAAAATGGACTGCGGCAGATCGGCAACGCGTGTCGGGGCGACCCCATGTTCGCAGAGACCGTTCCCATGATGCTGGCTGCCGTGGAGCGCATTGGGAAAGTTGCGCGCAGATTGCAGGAGTTTGCGCGCCCGCATGGGCTCGAGCTGCAGGAGTGTGATATTCTCAAGGCCGTGGAAGCAACGCTCCAACTGTTCGAAAAAACGCTTGCCGAGCGAAAAGTCACTCTCGGAACGGAACTCGAGCAGGTGCCTAGCGTGTGGGCCGACCCCTACTCAGTCGAGGAGATTATTTTCACCCTTTGTACTAACGCGCTGGATGCCATGCCGCAGGGGGGAACCCTGACATTGCGGACGTTCCCGCTGCAGCGGCCGGATGTCTGTCCCGACGGTTGCGTAGTCATCGAAGTGATAGACAGCGGCCAGGGAATCCCTCCGGACCGGCTGGACAGGGTTTTCGAGCCGTTTTATACGACGAAGTCTCAGAGCGGAGGCACGGGACTTGGTCTCAGCCTCTGCCGGATGCTCCTATCTGAAATGGGAGGTAAAATCGAGGTGGAGAGCGCTCCGCTGAGAGGCTCCACCTTTAGGGTGCTCCTGGCTCAGGCCCTCTGAGAACATTGGGAGAGTGGGATGAGACCCGCGGCGTTCTCGACGGAGATTGAGGCGGATGAAAATCCTGGTCGTCGATGATGAGGAGATGAAAAGGCTCTCCCTATACCGGGACCTTCAAGTGTGGGGGCATTCTGTCACCTGTGCTGCCGACGGCCTCGAGGCTTGGGATCACCTCCAGCGCTCTCTCTTCGACCTTGTCATCGCCGATCTCATGATGCCCGGCATGGATGGGCTGGAGCTGCTGAAGAAAATCAAATCCGGTGTCAATGCCTTGTGCGACGTGGTTATGATCACGGCCTATGGAAGCATTCCCGTCGCGGTAGAGGCAATGAAGCGGGGCGCATTCGATTTCATCACCAAACCGTTTTCCAACGAGCAGATCCTGCCGATCCTCCAACGCATCGAGCAGCTTCACGCGGAGCAGGACCAGAAAATCCATCCCACTTCACAAGAAGCCTTGACGCAGATCGAGAACGTGCTCGTGGGCGCTTCCACGTCCATGCGCCGGGTCCACGAACTGGTGGAAATCTGCGCGCGCAGCGACACCAACGTCCTTCTCACAGGGAAGACGGGAACAGGCAAAGATCTGGTTGCCTCGGTGATCCACAAACGAAGCAGCCGCCATGCGAATCCTCTGGTAAAAGTATGCTGCGCGATTTTTCCCAGCGACTTGATCGCAAACGAGCTGTACGGTCACGAGAAGGGCGCGTTCACCGGAGCGGATCGAACCCGTACCGGGCGGTTGGATCTGGCGGCGGGCGGCACTCTCTATCTCGATGATGTGGATGATGTTCCGCTGGACGAGCAAGTGAAACTCCTGCGCGTGATCGAAGAAAGGGTTTTCGAGCGCGTGGGAGGCAACCTGCCAATACATGCAAACGTACGGATCATCGCCTCCACCAAAAAGGATTTGCTCGAGGAAATCGAGCAAGGAAGCTTTCGCGAAGACCTCTACTACAGGCTCAACGTAATGTGCATCCATCTCCCTCCGCTAAGGGAACGAATGGAGGACCTGCCCCTGCTGGTCAGTCACATTGTCCGGAAAATCTCCGGGAGTGAGCGCGGCCTCATTGATACCGAGACCATGGGGGTCCTGGCATCGCATCGTTGGCCCGGGAACATTCGCGAGTTGCACAACCTTCTCCAGCGCACCTACCTGACGGGAAAAGGGGTGGTCTCTGCAGACGAGCTTGTGGACCAGATCAGACTCGGCAACGGCCGGGCAAAGACGGACACTGGATTCAAGCAGAGGGTCGACCGGTTCGAGTGCGAACTGCTCATGAATGCGATGAGGGCTGCCGGTGGAAACAAAACAGCCGCTGCCCGTCTGTTAGGTATGAGGCCTTCCACCTTCCGCGACAGGCTGCAGAGATTGGGACTCTAACCTGGGCTGTTTATGGAATTCTTGTGGCAGAGCATTTCCGGACGCGGAAAGACGTGGACAGGCGCGGACCGGTTCCTGTCTTATCCGCGCGCTGAAAGACTTTTCCGCCCTTTCCATTCCGGGGTCGCGTCCAATTTCTGACGCCTGAACATGCAGCATTTCTTACTCATTCGGGCCAGCCATCCGACTTTCTGCCGATCTTTGATCCCTACCCATCGGTCCGGCATCCATCGCACGGATTTCCGCGACCTGCCACGGAATTTCGTGAACCCCGAGTCCTCCCCGGTGCGCGTGGCGTGGCGCCTGCAGCCCACAACTACCTGAGATTGCGGAAGATCTCCAATCCGATCGTTAATTCCCGGAACTGGCACATTTTATGCTTGGAGATCTGCGGGAAACAGGGCCAACTTCCATCCCATCGGATTGTTCAACCTCGCGGCCAACCTCGCCAAAATCTTTTGCGCTCGCCAAAAGGCGGGCCGGAGGGACGGTATGAATGCCACTCAGGTAAAAAATCTTACCCAAGAGTTCCTCCAGCATGTTCATGCAATGCCGAAGGGCGAAAAGATTGATCACTGCCTCCAATGCGGAACCTGCTCCGCTTCCTGTCCCGCCAGCAGTGCCATGGAGTACCCTCCGAGGGCTGTGCTGGCCGCGCTCCGCGCGGGAATGTTGAACAAGGTCTTCGAATCGAACACGGTGTGGCTTTGCGCTTCCTGCTACTCATGCACGGTCCGGTGTCCGGCCGGAATCCCGTTTACGGAGGTCATGTACGAACTGAAGCGCCTGGGAATCAGGAAAGGTCTTCTTGGCAAGCGTTCCAGCGGCGTCGCATTGGCGGAGACCTTTGTAGACATAGTCGAAAAGCGCGGCAGAAGCGCCGACGCTGAATTGATTTGGCGCTACGCTCTGCGCACCCGCCCTGCCACGGCGTTTTCCTTTGTTCCGTTGGGGTGGAAGTTGCTGCGCAAGGGGCGGATCTCGTTGCGGCATCAAAAAATCGCAGGCATCGCAGGGCTCCGGAAGATGTTGGCTGCGATGCGGAAAGAGGATGCTCTATGAGTGCGACGACAATCCAGCCTGTCTATTCATATTTTCCCGGCTGCTCCCTCGAGACGACCAACCGAGCCTACGACATTTCGGCCAGGAACGTCGCGCGCGTCCTCGGCCTCGAAATGGTCGAGCTGGAGGATTGGAACTGCTGTGGAGCGACCCCGTACATGGCAGTTGATTCCCGGCGCTCCGCCCTGCTTTCGGCGCGCAACCTGGCCATTTCCGAAAAACATGGGCGTGATATCGTGGCGATCTGCAGCAGCTGCTATCTCGTCCTGCAGAAGGCAAATCATCAGCTCGAGGAAGACGCATCCTTGCGCGCGGACGTCCGAAATGCATTACAGGCAGGCGGGATGGACTACCACGGCAATGTGCGCGTCCTGCATCTCCTGGATCTGATCGTAAACGGTCTCGGCGAGGACACCATCGGGCGTCATGTCGTTCGTCCTCTTGAGGGCTTGAAGGTGGCATGTTACTACGGTTGCCAGCTCACCCGGCCGTTTGGAGAAGTCGATGATTCTGAATTCCCAAGCCTGTTGGACCGGCTGATGAGATGGATTGGCGCAACTCCCGTCGACTTCGGGATGGGAGCGAAATGCTGCGGAGGAATCCTCATGACGACTCAGCCGGAGATCGGCCTCGAACTTTCCGGAAAACTCCTGAAACAGGCGCGTAAGGCAGGCGCGGACTGCCTCTGCACGATTTGCCCTCTATGCCAGATGAACCTCGAGGCCT
>JBGQNR010000139.1:0-16692 GCA_041501225.1 Acidobacteriota bacterium | reverse complement strand
GGCGTCTCCGCAGTCCACTTGGCGGGATTGGAGACGGGAATAGACACGGAAACACTCTTCTCTTCCCCCGCTCCGAGGGCAGGGACATCCACAGTAGCGCTAGCTCCTGGGACAGTGCGCCCGTCACGAGAGGCCAAATCGACCGTCAATTTGCGCTCCCTTGATGACTGGTTGCCATAGTTGTGCACCTTCGCCGACACGAGCAATGTCGCGTCGCGGTATTGAAGGTCCAGATCCGTCCTAACAAAAAAATCGCGAATGTGGACCTGCGGAGCGCTCCAGAGCGTTACATTCCGGAAGATGCCGCTCAGGCGCCACATATCCTGATCTTCGAGGTAAGTGCCCGCACTGTAACGGTACACTTCCGCCGCGATCATGTTTTTGCCTGGTTTGACGTGGGAGGTTATGTCGAAGTCGGCGGCATTGCGGCTGTTGACGCTGAAACCTACCTGCTCACCGTTGATCCAGAGAAAGAAGGCTGAATCGACACCATCAAAGGTGATGAAGATGCGGCGACCGTTCCAATTGTCGGGAACCTCGAACTCACGACGGTAACTGCCCACCGGGTTTCGCTCCCCGTAGGCGGTGTAGTCTTGCGGAGGTTCGCTCATGACCCTCGGCCAATCTCTCCTGATCGTGTAGCCCGCATTTCTGTAGTATGGCGTACCGTACCCCAGCACTTGCCAGTTGGAGGGGACCGGGATTTCCTTCCAGGAACTTACGTCGAAGGACGGCCGGTAAAAGTCGACCGGCCGCTGCTCCGGGCGCGACACCCAGTTGAACTTCCAGAAACCATTCAGACTGCGGCACCACGAAGAAGCATAACGATTGGCGGCGAGAGCCTCGGCGCGGCCGCCGTAGGGCATCAGCGTTGCGTGATACGGCTGCTTGTTGATCCCGAGCATCTGCTCGTTTTCGATCTCGGCAGGAACCGGTGCATCCGCCGGGCTCAGCAAAGTGGAAAACGCAAAAAACGCAAACAGGTATCGGATCAATAAGTGAGTTTTATGCATGGCGTCATCTCATCCAATGGATAGTTGTTTCCTTGTCCCAGGCGAACGCAGGATATCAGCGCTCTATTCGGAAAGCACCAGGAAAGCGCGGGATGAACATGTGCTATGAAGTACAACTCAGAATTGGGATTGCGAGGTTACCAGCAGGTACATAAGCCTGCGGCCGATGATCGTGCCCAAAAAGATTGCTAAAAGAACCAGCGGGCCGAGCGCGGACCAGGCTCCAGCATTATTCCTTCCCATCCAAAGGAGGGCGGCGAGCACGATGGGCACAATCCCTGCCAGAAGCAGGTAAAGGCCGAACCAGGCAGCGTATTGGGAAGTAAGAACATGAAAGGCATCCTGCAACCGGGCGGATGCAAAACCATCGGATGATCCTTGGGAAAGAGTCACAACCATCCAGATCGCAGCAACAATCAGCATCAGGCTCCCGACGACTACCCCAGCAAGAAAAGAGTCGTACAAACTCCTCGCGCCTTCCAGGTTGAGGAATGCCGCTGATGCAGCCCCGCCCAACAGTAGTGCCGTTCCAAGGAAGGAAACCGGCACCCAGCCCGAGTTCCAGGCCGGCTGAGTCGGAATGAGATAGATCGCGGCGCTCGAGGCGACCGCAGCCAAGGCGAGCAAGCTGGTTACCACCCCGATGGCCAACCTGTGCTCTGCGCGATGGGTCCACCAGGCATGGGCGTAAATAAAGGCCGCCGCGACAAACAGCAGAGAAAAGAGGACCTCAAGACTGAGCCTGGAGCTGCCCAGGTTGAGCAGAGACTTCCAGGCGGAAATGGGGCGGCCCAAGTGAAACAGCGAGGCCAGCAAACCAAGCACTGCCAGCGGGAAAATCGATAATGCCAGCGGGCGCATGGCATCAGGGGCAGGAGTCGCATTCCGGTCGCAGAGAGTCGCGGCCAGCGCCAGCCCGCACGCGAACTGGAGCGCCAGCGTAAAGACGATCAAAGGCCATTCCGACATGCTCTCACCTCTCACGCTCCTGCGGCCTCCTGTCTCACCTTGTACCGGCAGGAAGGCTTCGTCAAGCCAGGTGAGGGGAGGTTGTGAATCGCAGCGGCTACGCCTGGCCGGGCCGCAATCTCAGCCAACCGGCCGATTTCGATGGCACGCATCGGACACGCCGCGACGCACACGGGGCTTTTCCCTGCCTCAAGCTGGTCCAGGCATAGGTTGCATTTCCGGACACGGCCCTCCCTGGGATCATATTGCGGCGCGCCGTAAGGACACAGCCATGTGCAATAGCGGCAGCCGATGCACCGCTCCGGATCGTGTACGACGATGCCGTCGCCCGCTCGCTTTTTATAGGCGCCCGTCGGGCAGTGCCTGGCGCAGAGCGGATCTTCGCAGTGATTGCAGGACATCGAAATGTTGTATGCGAAGACCCTCGGGAACTCGCCCCCCTCGAACACGCGCACCTTGCGGATCCGCTGGCCGACCGGAGAATCGTTGAAGTCCTTGCAGGCAATCTCACAGGTCCGGCAGTTGATGCACTTGGTGGTATCGACAAAAAACGCTATCTGCCCGCTAGTCACCGGATCCTCCATCGATCTTTTGCACTTCAACCAGGATCGTATGCTGCGCATTGCCGTGAGCCAGCGGAGTCGGCCTCTGGCTGGTCAGAATATTGATGCATCCTCTCTGGCACACGCCACTGCTGTCCGGCGTGTACCAAGCACCTTGCGGAATTGCGACCACTCCCGGCCGCACGCGCTTTGTGATATGCGCCCGGATGATCAGGGCACCGCGATCATTGAAGGCCCTTACCTTCGCACCATCCACGATCCCGCGCGTGCCGGCATCTTGAGGGCTGATCCACATGACCTGGGGATCAGCCTCTTCCATCCAGGCATTCTCGTCGAAAGTGGAGTGCGTTCGCCTCTTGTAATGAGGGCCGATACACTGCAAAGGATATTTCCGGATCAAAGCATCTTCCGGTCCTTCCCATGCGGGAATGTATGTGGGAATTCCTGTGATGTCTGGTTTGTGCATGTCATAAAGCGTCTTCGAAAAAATCTCAATTTTCCCCGAGGGGGTGTTGAAGGGGTGCCCGGCAGGGTCATTGATCTCGCGCTCGAATGCCACATAAGGCTGAGGCGGTTCGCGGTAAACACCTTCCATCTTTAAATCTTCGTAGGCCGGAAACCCTGGAGTCGCCTTCCCCGCTTCCGCGACAATCTGCTTCAGCCAGTCCTCCCGGGTTTTGCCCTCGGTAAACTTCTCCCCGACTCCCAGCTTTTGGGCTATCTGGGCAAGCCACGAGTATTCGTTCCTGCACTCGCCGGGCGGCTCCACAACCTTGTTGCCGAAGACGACGTACTTCTCGCCTGACCACGGAAATCCGATGTCGCTGCGCTCGAGTGAATTGTCGGCGGGCAGCAAGATGTCGGCGAACCTGGCACTGGGTGTCATAAACTGGTCGGATACGACTATGCATTCCACGAGCATCTCATTTTGAAGAATCTCGATCGTGCGATGGATGTCGGCATGCTGATTGACAAGCGTGTTACTTGCGAGATTGAAGATGAACTTGATGTTGCTCGCAAGTGGGCCGTCTTTCACGCCATCGTCGGCAGTCATCGCTCGGCCGCGGACGATGACATCCGTCCACATGAAGACAGGAATTCGGGCTTTTACCGGATTGACCCCAGTAGGGAGTTCTCCCACACCGAGGCCCAGCACCCGTCCACCTTCGCCGCCTCCCCAACCGCCGCCGAGTATACCGAGGTTGCCCGTCATGCAGGCCAGCACGATCCCCGCGCGGACGGACTGCTCTCCGTGAGCGTGCCGCTGGGGGCCCAGGCCTTGCAGCAACTGGGCGGGCTTGGCGGTGGCATAGTCTCTGGCGAGAGCCCGAATCGTGGCAGCGTCGATCCCGGTAATAGGTGCGGCCCATTCAGGAGTTTTCGGAATCCGGTCGGACAATCCGAGCACGTAGCTCTTGAAGGACTGCCCTTCCGGCACGCCCGGAGGCATATGCGCCTCATCAAGGCCGATGCAGTGCTTGTCCAGAAATGCCTGGTCATGGAGGTTTTCAGAAATGATGACATGGGCCATCGCGACGAAAAGCGCCGTGTCCGTGGTCGGCTTCAGCGGCAGCCACTGGTCCGCAAAGGTTGCCGCGGTCTCCGTGAGGCGCGGGTCGATGACGACGATCCTTGCGCCGGCATCCCTGGCTTTGCCCAGGTAATAGTTGGAATTGGTCTCAAAAACGGTCTCCGCCGGATTGAAACCATTCAGGACGATCAACTTGGAGTGAACCAGCGTCTGATAGGAGCTGGTATCACGGTAGCCGGTAACAAAGGGGGCTGTGTATCGAAGGCACGCAGAGCTGTAGCTGTTGTAATAGCCCAGATACCCACCCAGCAGATTCATCAGGCGCCGCGCCGCCGCCACACCCGAGATGGCACCGCAATCGCCCGTGCCGTATTGGATGTAGACGGACATTGGCCCGAAGCGATCGAGTGTTCCTTTCAGATTCGCCGCGATGCTGTCAATCGCCTCACCCCAGGAAATGCGCTGAAATCTTCCTTCCCCTCTTCGACCCACCCGCTTCATTGGGTACAGGAGGCGATCCGGGTGATGGAGGCGATTTCTCAAGGCACGGCCTTTGAGGCAGGCGCGGAGCTGGGGCCTGGCATCGGAATCGGGCAACTCGTCCGTGCTGATCCGCACGATTTGGCCGCTCATGATGTGCGCCTTCAGATGGCAGCGCCCGCCGCAATTGTTGTTGCACGCGACGGTGAGAATGCGCGTGCCGTCCTCTCCAACTTCTTCGGCGACGATCTGATCGAGTGCGAGGCGGCCGAATATCTCTCCGGCCGCGACGCTTCCTGCCGCAGCTCCAGAGAGCTTCAAAAATGACCTGCGATCAAGCCCGATGCGCACCAGTCTCCCCTCCCACTCCTCTTCCGGGTGGCAGCCATTCTACTCCTGCTCGAACCCAACCGGCACCAGGGATCCGACATGCGGTTCCAGCACCTGTGCTCCGAAGATCTGGGACCCGTGTTCCAGCCACAGTCCCATGATCTGAATCCACCCGGGGAGCTTCTCCTCCGCCAGTAGTATAGGAACAGATCGGGCAGTGTTCTTCGGGTTTTGCGTGCCGGCAACAGATTTTGCTAAGACTTTGCCATTTGATAACATTGAATCATGATGCTGCTCGGGAAATCGGGCTTAACGAGGGTCGTCTGCAACTACGTAAGCCGTGCCATTACAGAACGCATTTTGTTCCAGCCTGCCGGTTGCTCTCCGAGTGCCTTGAAGATCTTCTCTTGGCTTCAGGCGACCCGATTTGCGCCGGCATGCGCCCCAACGCGTGAAAACGGGTTTTTCGCAGGCAATCACAAAGAACCGGCACGGCCAGTTCAGAACATTATTCGTGCTCTTCGTGCCCTTCGCAATTGCTCGCGTCCTCTCAGAGCAGCCTACGAGCCGTGACCGTATGGTTCAAACCGCGTTCAACACCGATAACATTGCCTGGCGTCCTGACGTGGCCACCCGGGTCCGATCTCGTCTCGGGACTTCTTGCAGTTCTGCGGGCTCGATTCCTGTGAAACCCTCCATCAGCGCTCGATCCGTGACGTTGCCTGGTTCACCGAACGGGTCCTGCAATTCCTCGAAATCCAATTCGACCGGCCCTATGACCAGGTGCTCGATCTCTCCCGGGGACTCCCGTGGGCGCGCTGGTGCGTGAGCGGCCGATTAAACATCACCGGCAGTTGCCTGGACCGGCATCTCCAAACGCCAAGGTCAGCGGCCCCAGCCGTTCTTTGGGAGGGAGAGGAAGGGACATCGCGGTCCTTGACCTATGCCGAACTTTTCGCGACCGTCGAGCGCTGCGCCGCCGGTTTGCGCGCCCTCGGACTGCGCCGCGGAGATACCATCGGCCTGCTTTTGCCGATGATGCCGGAGACAGTCGCGGCTCTGCTGGCGATCGCCCGCATCGGTGCAATAGCTGTGCCGCTCTTCTCCGGCTATGGCCCGGCTGCCATAGAAGCGCGGCTGCGCGACGTCGGCGCGAAGGCTCTATTTGCCTGCGACGCTTTCCCGCGGCGGGGCGTGCCCGTCCCGGTTCACGCGACCACTAAAGAAGCGGTGGAACGCTGCCCGCTGATATCCGAGGTGATCATCGTGCCCCGCATGGGAGTCAGCGTCCCGATGCGCTCTGGCCGTGACATAAGCTGGGACGATCTCCTTTCGCTTGGGAGTGCGGCCGGCACAAGTTCCGGACAGGCCGAGACCACCGAAGCAGAGGACCCGTTGATCGTCCTCTACAGCTCCGGCACAACCGGCCAGCCTAAGGGCATCCTTCACTCGCATTGCGGATTCCCGGTCAAGGCAGCCCAGGACGCATTCGGCACTGACGTCGGCCCGGGGGACCGCATCACATGGATTACGGATATTGGGTGGATGATTGGCCCTTGGCTCATCTATGGCGCCACGCTGCTCGGCGCGACGATCGTGCTCTACGATGGCGCCCCCGGCTATCCGGATCGCGACCGGCTGTGGGATGTCTGTGCGCGTAATCGGGTCGGCATTCTCGGGATCTCCCCTACCCTGGTGCGTGCAATGTCCTCGCACAAGGGCGAGCCGCGCTTGAAATACGACCTTGCGCAATTGAGAATCCTGGCATCCACTGGGGAACCATGGAATCCGGATTCCTGGTGGTGGCTGTTCGAAAGGGTTGGAGGGGAAAAACTGCCGATCATCAACTACACCGGCGGCACGGAAATCTCGGGTGGGATTCTGATGGGAAATCCTTTAGCCCCGATCAAACCATGCTCCTTCTCCGGGCCATGCCCCGGCATCGGGGCCGACGTCGTCGACGAACACGGGCTCGCTCTCCGAAACGGGGTGGGGGAACTCGTCATCCGTCAGCCCTGGATCGGAATGGCGCGGGGATTCTGGAAGGATCCGGAGCGCTATATCCAGACCTACTGGTCATCCTGGCCTGATGTCTGGCGACATGGCGACTGGGCGCGGATCGACGAGGATGGCCACTGGTACATCCTGGGGCGGAGCGACGACACGCTCAAGGTGGCGGGCAAGCGGGTGGGGCCCGCCGAGATCGAGTCCATCCTAGTATCCCATCCGGGCGTGGTCGAGGCAGCCGTAGTGGGCATTCCTCACGCTCGCAAAGGCAGCGTGCCGATTGCCTTTTGCGTGCCTGCAGCCGGGTACGATGCTGGACCGGATCTCGGCAGGGAGCTGCAGCAGCTGGTGGCAAAAGAACTCGGCAAACCGCTGCGGCCGGACAAGGTGTTCTTTGTCTCTTCTCTGCCGCGCACACGCAACGCCAAGATCATGCGGCGTGTAATCCGCAGCGCCTATTTGAATGAGGATCTGGGGAACATTTCCGCGCTGGAAAATCCGGGGTCGATCGAGGCCATTCAGCAAATCGCCCGCGAGCATGCGCATGGAAAGGAATGAATGGATATGGACGAAAACCCTCTGAAACTCAGGAAGCTGCACCACATCGAATTCCTGGTGGAAAACGCCAAGCAGGCGGCCTATTTTTATCGCCATGCATTCGGTTTCTCTCTGGAGGCGTACGCCGGCCTGGAGACGGGCCAGCGCGAGCGCACATCCTATGTTCTGAAACAGGGGAAGGCAGGATTCGTCTTGACGACGCCGTTGTTCCCCGACGAAGCCATGAGCGGACACATCAAAAAACACGGCGACGGCGTGCGCGACATCGCCTTCGACGTCCAGGACTCAGATCAGGCATTTGAGCTGTCCCTGGCTCGCGGCGCGCAGGCGGCTATCCACCCGCGAACGCTGGCGGACAAGAACGGGTCGATTCGGCATGCAGCAATCCGAACCTACGGCGATACCATCCACTCGTTCATCTCAACTGTGCCTGGTCAATGATTGGTCGGCGCGCGATATCCAAAAGTGGGAATACCAGCCGTTGGGGCCGTTTCTGGCCAAGAGCTTTGCGACGACCATCTCTCCTTGGGTGGTCACCATGGAGGCTCTGGCTCCATATCGTGTCCCTGCGTTGCCGCGGCCTCCGGGAGATCCCGCGCCGCTGCCCTATTTGAGCGCCCCCGCAGACCGGCAAAGAGGCGGCGTCGATTTAACGCTCGAGGTGCTTTTATGCTCAGAGCGAATGCGAATGGGCGGCCTTGCTCCCGTTATGCTCAGCCGTGGCAATCTTGGAGATCTTTACTGGACGTTGGCGCAGCTACTGACCCATCATGCGAGTAATGGCTGCAACCTTCGCCCCAGAGATCTGATCGCGAGCGGTACCGTGTCCGGCACCACCCAACAGTCGCGCGGCTGCCTGCTTGAACTGACGTGGCGCGGCACCGAACCGGTCGCGTTGCCGGAGGGAGAGACCCGCCGGTTCCTGGAAGATGGTGACGAGATCACCTTTCGCGGCCGTGCCGAGCGCGCGGGCTTTGCCGGCATCGGGTTCGGCACATGCCGTGGAATTATTCATGGATTCAGCGCGCCCCTGCATCTTGCCAAATAAGACCATGCGGGAGCATTCTTATCTTATGTAGTAGATGCGGGTGAATAGATTAGGTGAACCAGGAAAACGGAGGCTTTCCGGGATGCGCTGCCAGGCGTCTGGTTCGAGATCCATAAGGAGGTGGGCAAATGGTTGCGAGTTTCGCCGGACAACATGCAAAGGAAACACGGGCGCGTCTGCAGGGGAGTTCCTATCCGCCGGCCTGGGTCGAAAAGTATTGTCACCTGGTCGGACGCATCGAACGGGAGATCCTGCCTCATGAAGTGATCACCAACAACCAGTACACCCAATGGTTCGAAAAAGGGGATTTCGATTTCGCCGACGCCCGTCACTTCCTGACTCAATTCTCCGTATTCTCCAATTCCTTTATCGTGGCTCAGCTGTTGAAGACCATTAATGCGCCGACTCTCGAGGCGATGCACGCCTCGAAGGAAATCCTGATGAACGAATTGGGTGTGTCATTCCACAACCCCCATAAGAAATCCGCGGCAAAGAATACCGCGGCGCAGAGCGAAGAGGATGTGTTCGAATTTGAAGGTACTGTAAACGGATCGGTGTTTCGCTTTTCCGCTGCCCATTTCGAGTGGCTTCTGCGCATAACCACTCACCTGGGTCTCCAATTCAAGGATGTTGGAAAAAGAAGGCACGGAACGAAGAGCACCCTGTTTTTCTGCGACGAACTCGCCAGAATCTACGGTTCTGACGATACCAGCATTGCTTTGGGGGCCAGCTTCGCGGTTGAGAATTGGGCGGCAGCCGGTTTTTGGAAGGAGCTGATCCGGGGCCTGCAGACCTTCAAGGAGCGCGAATCGCCAGGACTGCCCCTGGGTTTCTTTACCTGGCACGACATGGTCGAAGACCAGCACGCCCAGCACACCTGGGACGAGCTCGAGGAGGAATTCTTCACCCACGAGGACGTGGACGAGGACAGATTCATCAAAGGCGGCGTGGAGATGCTGGACGGAGTACTATCCTTCTGGAACGGATTGAACCCGCACCGGCTGGCGCGGGAAAACGTCCGCAAGCTCGCATCCTGACGGCTTTTGCCGTTCCCTGGCCGGGGTACGCAGGCTTTTTTCCCGTCGGCTGCCGTTTTGCTCCCCTGCCTCGGCGACAATCGCGGTGATGTGGTCGTGCACGGCAGATTGTCTGCCGACGGCGGATCGCTTAGGGCAATTCCATACTCGATTGATGAAACTCACTGAAATTCGGAGGCAAATCCATGTATCGAAACATCGAGGATTTTAAGAAAGACTGGGCGTACGAGAGCGAGATGACCTCAAAGATTTTCGACAAACTTACTGATGCGTCGCTGGGCCAGCGTGTGACCGCCGACGGGCGAACCCTGGGCTTTCTCGCCTGGCACATCGTCGTATCACTAGGGATGGCGACCGAGGCCGGTTTACCGTTCCAGGTGCCAGGGGACTTCAGCAGTCAGCCACTATCACGCGCGGCTGACATCAGAAAATCCTACGAGAAATCCGCCGCCGAAATGGTTGCGTCGGTCGAGAGGCATTGGAAAGATGCAAACCTCCTCGAGGAGGTCGAGATGTACGGCTCGACGTGGACGCGAGGCTACGCTCTGCTCGCCATGGTCAAACACCAGACTCATCATCGCGGGCAGATGACCGTCTTGATGCGCCAGGCCGGACTGGTCGTACCCGGCGCATACGGCCCTGCGAAAGAGGAGTGGGCCGCCATGGGAATGGAAGCCCTGCCGTAATCCGGCGAACGCGGGAGGAAGGACCCAACCGGCGAGACCGTGTCAAAACTGGGCATCCCGGAGGGACGCCGAGATAGTAGGCGGGGGTGAGCCGCAGAGCGGCCCTGCCCCCGGTCACGGCGATCAGGACCCACGAGCCCTGGAGGGGCGGCAGATCGACCCTGCCTGAATAATGCCCCATGCGACAGTGTGATCGGATTTCAAGCTCCTGATGCCACTTCTGATGCGGCCTGGCTCATGTGGCTTGCCGTAAGATCTTGCCCCGAGCCTTACCGATTGATCAGCCATTCCATGGGGATCTGACTATGTATTTCAGCCGCAGATTATTCTCGAAACTAGTTATTGCAGCCCTTTTCTCGCTATCGTCGTTTTTCCCATGCGCTGCCGTCCAGCAGAAACAATCGGCACCGCTCCCTTTACGGGTGTTGTTTATCGGCAACAGCTACACCTATTTCAATAACCTGCCCGAAATAGTAACCAGGTTGGCCGATTACGGTCACCAGCGCAAGCTGGAAACCAGGATGGTGGCCCCGGGAGGCTGGCGACTGAAAGACCATTGGGAACAAGGCGAGGCCCTGAATGCAGTGCGCGAAGGCCATTGGGACTACGTGGTGCTGCAGGAACAGAGCACGCTCGGAGTCAACTATTACCTGGAGGGAAAACCTCGCATCGCGGGTGATGAGGCCTTCAAGCCTTATGCGGAAAAATGGGCGGCGGAAATACTCAAAACGGGGGCGATCCCGGTTTTTTATCTCGCATGGGCGCGCAAAGCGACTCCCGAAGATCAAGCGGCACTTAACTACGCATACATCAGCGCGGCCAAAGAGAATGGAGCGCGGATCGCTCCCGTCGGAATCGCCTGGGCACAGGCGCGGCAACAACAGCCTGCGCTGGAACTCTACTACACAGATGGATCGCATCCTTCGCCGGCAGGCAGTTACCTGGCAGGATGTGTGATCTACGCAGCGCTCTTTCATCGAAGCCCTGTGGGACTGCCGGGAAAAGTCAGCGGCATCCCGGTCAATCTGAATACGGCAAGGGCGGAGCCGGAGAAGAGCGCGGTGCTGGTCGATCTGCCTGCGGACCAGGCGCAGATCCTCCAAGCCGCAGCATGGTCGGCGGCGCAAAAATTCGCAAGGGAAGGCAATTACCCGAAGGCTCCTCCCCAGCCCCTGCCGGTGCCAGCGCCGCTTCCTGCAGGATCGCCACTTTCGGGGGTCGCACTGGAGGGGACGTGGACCGGCAGTCTGCTGCTCTATCCGCCGCCCTACCTGCCTTTGGAGATGGTGCTGGAGCTTCACCGCGACGGCGCCGATTGGAAAGGGCACCTCGAACTTAAAACTCATGATAAGCATCAGATCGTCGAATCCATCGATCTGGATGACCTCATGGTCAGCCAGCGTGAGTTTAGCTTCACCGATCCCAAAGCGATGCAGAATCTGCGGGTACGCTTCCGAGGCGTGAGCACACGGGCGAATGAATTGCGTGGCATCGCAGACGCAGCGTCGGAGAGCCCGACTTCTCCGGCGCGTCTGTTGGGCACCTGGAGTTTACACAAGAAATAGCCGTTGGGGCGGCCCGGGCGAGCCATCCCCTCCCTCATGTAACAAAACCCGGGATGCTCTCCTTGCCAAACTGGGAACGGGGGAACGGGGCCGGACCACGCGAAAAGGTAGATCAGTAGGGCGATAGCATCGTTGGAGGAGGACGTTAGAGGCCTTGCGTTAAGATTTTAAGTCCTTTTT
Source organism: Acidobacteriota bacterium (assembly GCA_041501225.1). Taxonomy (GTDB): domain Bacteria; phylum Acidobacteriota; class UBA6911; order UBA6911; family UBA6911; genus JAFNAG01. Next base: position 4,725 of record JBGQNR010000139.1, on the reverse strand, counting down.
TCCAGTCTAACTCCTGAACGGGAGTTATTTGCCCTCCGGCATATAAGCGAAGACCTTGCCCCAATCTAAGACGTAATGACATGCATTGGTAAAATGGCTATGAATTTTTGAGCAAACCCCGCTTTTGGGGGCCTGACGCAACACAAATTCAATAGTCTCCCAAATGGTTGTGGCTTGGCCTTACTACCACCGCATGGCTGCTTGTGTTCTCTTTGCCATGGCGCGTCCGATTATGCTAGGATCCAAGAACTTTGCGACGAGGCCTTGTTTGCCCCAATTCTCGGAGATAGGATCTGCTGGCGCTCGGGTGCCATTCCAGGACAAGACAGAGTTTTTCATGAGAAGAATCAGGAATCTCCCCGTCCTGCTTGGTGCCACGCTCCTCCTGCTTTTTGCGGCGGTTGGGCCTGCCCGCGCTCAGGAGGACCCAGCGCACCGATACGGCTCCTTCCTGATCCCCGGAGCGAAGCCGGTGGATGCGGCAAGATTTTCGAATGCTGCCGCTCTCATAAGATTCCCGAAATCTGGCAAGACATCAGAGGTATTCCTCCCAACCGGGATCGAGACCGCGATCTCGACTGACCGGACATCCTGGCTCGCGGAGCAGCCTGCGCCGGCCACCCAGACAGGCAACCAGCAAGCGCCTCGTTTCCGCGATTTCGGCCGCGCTCTCGGCTACAACTTCACCAAGGGGCTTTTTTCGCGCAAAAACCTGAAGCCGCTGCTCATTGGCTTCGCGGCAACACTGGCCTTTGTTCCACTCGACCGGAGAATAAGCGACGCGACCCGCGGCGACTTCGCTGAACTCGGCAAATCAGGGAAGGTCATCGGCTCGCCCGCTGCCGTCGCCTCACTTACGGGCGGGCTGCTGGTCCCTGTCCCAATGACGAAAAGCGTGCGCTATCGCTCATTTGTTTTTTCGGAAACTCAGGCCCTGGCTCTCGCCAACGCCCAGGTGTTCGCGCTGAAACTCATTTTCCGCAGGACTCGACCCGACGCATCCAATAACAACTCCTTTCCATCCGCACATGCGGCCGACATCTTTGCGCTCGCAACTGTGACCAGCCATTACTACGGCAAGAAGATCGGAATTCCGCTCTACATCGTCGCGTGCCTCGTCGCGGCTTCGCGGGTCGAGAGAGGCAACCATTACCCGAGCGACGTCATCTTCGGCGCAGTGCTGGGATACATTTCCGGCAGGACAGCGATCCGGGGTACAGAGCACATCATCCGCATCGGTCACAAAGGCCCTTGATCCGTCACCCTGAATACACCCTGGATGGGGACTGACCACGCGAAAAGTTTGATCTGCCGGAGGATAGCATCGTTGGATGAGGGTCAGGGAGGCCTTGGGTTGAGATATTAGGCAAGTTCTTCAGCCACTTCTAGCCGCTCGAATAAGTTGGCGTAAACTTGAATCGTTCGGACGCGGAATACGTCGGTGATTCACATCCATTCACCTCTGGAATATAATTGGGCAGGTGGCAAGAGCCGTCATACGCTGTCTCCACATGTTATGGCCTGCAAGTAATCGCGTTCTGGGGATTTCCTCTGAATGAGCCGCCAGGCCAACAACGGACAAGTTCCTCCAAAGCGGTGGCCGCCGGGGCAAATAGAACACCAATCTGGCATCTTGCGAGGCAGGAATCATCGGCAATTGAATCCGTTCAGTCTCGCAAACTAATCACGGAGAAATGAAATGATAGCCATCACCACGCGTACTGTCGGCAATTGTGCCGTCTTGGATTGCAGCGGCAAACTCACAGTGGGCCCCGGGGTGACGACGCTTCGCGATGCCGTGCGTGCAGCAGTCAAGGGCGGCCACAGCAGGATTGTGCTGAACCTGAAAGAGGTGGAATACTCAGATAGCTGCGGAATCGGCGAATTGCTCAGCAGCATGACGCACGTCCAAAGCCACGGAGGCCAGCTGGTCCTGCTAAATCTGACCAGATACACTGAGCACCTGTTGATGATAACGAAACTCCTCCCGGTGTTTGAGGTTCATAACGAAGAGGGGTCAGCTCTCGCCGGTTGCCGGTGACTTCCGCTTCAAATTGCGCAATTCCGGACGTCTGGATCGTCAGATTGAGAGCATGGCACACTCCTCATAGAGAACGAAGAAGCTTGGATGGGTAATCTCAGCTTCTTCGCCTGCCGCAGCCAACCCATCCGGGTCAGAGGGGCCCCTTTATCAGCAGTGGTTGATTAGAGCGGTGCGCCCGGCAAGATCCGAACTTATGGTGCGCAGAAAGGCATCCGGATCCGGGAAGCGCGTCTTATCCCATTCGTATGTGCATGGGTAGGACATGCTCTGCCAGCCGGATTCCAGGCCGATCACGTCGAGCGGGAAATCGTGCTTGTTGAACTCGGCCGCTTCGGCGATCACGTTCCGATCTGAGAAGAGCGTCGGAGTGCGGTGGATGAATCCGAAGCCCCACTTGGGCGGGAGCACGCCGCCGCCGCAATACAAGTTGAAACGCTGGACAACTTTGAGCATAAATGGGCCTGCGAAAACCAGGACCTCGACCCCGGGGCCGGGCACGGCGGCTTCGACGACATCCGAGGGCGGAACGGCGTTCCAATCTTTCCCGACGTTTCGATCGATCACGGGCGGTGGATTCGCGGCGTCGCGCCGCACGCCGACGCCTGTCGCGATGCGGATGAAGCGGGAGGCATTGATGAAAACGCCGTAGCCCTTGTCGGAAACGAAAAAGGGCACGGGCGCGTGCGTGCGTCCATTGTCGGTGCTGCCGTAGTGATCCATTCGCAATTCCAGGATCTTGCCCCGCTGGTTCACCGATTGGAAATTCAAACCGAGGCCGTAGATCCCTTCTTCGCGCGCCAGTGGAAAGCGCAGAATCGTCTTGCCATCGAAGCGCTCGGTTTCGATTTTGCTAAGATCGTATGGCAGCGGCGCCGTGCCGAGCTCCTGTGACGATTCAAGGCGCGGCTTTGATCCTGCCGCTTTGAGGAGATCGATCGGCTCCGGCGTTCCGATGACGCCCCTCCAGACACCGGGCGCAATCTCGCGCCAAATGCGCGGCCCGGCCGTCGCGGAAACCGATGGGATCAGGATCAGAATGGATATTAGAATCCCAGGGAAAAGCCGTGGTGAACGAATGGTCCTTAGCATCAAAAATCCTTTCGGGCGCCTTATTTTCCGCATTTCGACTGGCGGCCATCCGTACCAAGATATGGCCTGGAATATTTCCCTTTCCCCGGTATTCCCTGAACCCCTTTACCCTGGCCTGCACTCGTCAACGTGTCCTAAAACAGTCTGCCAGCCCCACACCCGGGCTGGGATTTCGCTTGCTTCTCCAACCATCCCGAGATAGAAATCCCTATCGATCTATCGATATTCGCGCCTCCCTGTCACTTGGATGGCGGATCCTTTTGTCGGGTCGCCGTCACGCCATGGACGATGGCCAGGCCGACCAGGCAGATAATGCCCACTACGATCCACCTCTGTGGCATGTGGAGCAAGTGCGCGCCCATGGCCAGGCCGACGATCAGTATGATGTACCCGACGATGTAAATGCCGAATGACATTGGTGCCCCTCCTTGAATAGCCGCTTACCGGCGCCCCTCTCGCCAGAGCGTGAGCGCCACCCCGCCTGCCACCACGAAGGCCACGCCGCTAACCCACATCGGAACAAACGAGCCCCCCGGATGATAGGAAAAAATAATAGGCAAATGCTTTTTCCCGTTGGGGAGATCATACGACGGATCGCCGGTGAGAGTATGCGGAATTCTTTCTCCATGCAGGCAAGCGGGCGAATTTTGAGCAGGGATTGCAGCTAAAAGGAGTTGAAACGGGCCGGAGCGGCGCCCGCCGGCTCGCGCAGTGGAGTATAGGGAGGAGTGCGCGAACCCTGTTGGCTGGATTCCAACCGCTGATCGAGGTCGTCGAAGGCAACAACGTCCGGGTCATAAGCTACGGATCTCTCGGGGGCTGGAGGCGGAGGGCGCTCGGGGCAGTCCCACCGTTTGAGGTGGCGCAGGATTCTTTCGATGACGGGGGCGCTGTCGATCAGGCTGATGATTTTGAGCGGACCGCCGCAACGCGGGCAAATCAGAGGGTCCGCTTAGTACACTTTCTTGATGAGCCGCGCCCAGGAGCGCCTCAGCCGGCGCGCGAAGTCATCGGCGCATCAGGCTCCTTGGCGGGCGCCGAGCCGGGATGATATGCGCCGCGGAGGCATCGGGCGCGCCCGACCGGTCATGATTCCTGGCATAGTATGCGACCCGGGCGGTTTCGGCAGGATAGCGCAGACGATCCAGGGCGACGGGCGGATGGACCGTGTACCTGGCAAGGCGCTGGCGGGTCTCGTGGGCGTCTGGGGCAATGGGATCGCCCTGATATACGGAAAAGCCGGGATGACGCCATAAGAGCAGGACCTCAACCAGGCGCGGGCTGACTTTGTCTTGTGCGAGCAGCGCGTCCAGGAGCTTTAGCGGGAAACTTGGCATGATCTGCACCGGGTCGGGCCGCGGGATGGGGAGAAACGAGCCTTCGGGCGAAACCAGTCCATCCGTGACCAGGCTGTGAAGATGGGAAAGGAACCGGGTGGGGTCGTCGCCATGGGTTTGCAGGGAACCGATCATGCCGGGGAGTCCCCGGCGCCCTCCTGGAAAAGCTCCTTGACTGAGGCAAAAAAGCACTGGCTCAAGACGCCGAGGAGCTTGCGATCGTACTTGAAACAGAGGCGGAGCATCTTGGGGATG
>JBGQNR010000138.1:0-16956 GCA_041501225.1 Acidobacteriota bacterium | reverse complement strand
GTTGCGTTACCCCGCAGAAGCGTGGTGAAAAAGCCGAAGTTATTGGCATCCCACAGTCGGCCGAAATAAACCGGAGGAGCCCCGCTCACCCGGTCGCTCGCGACGACCTGACTCAAATCATCGATGCGTACAGCCCGTCCAAAGAACCGATTCGCGCTCGGAGCAAAGCTGATAAGCTTGGGAGCCAGGGACGGACCCGCTACAACGACACCTTCTCCACCGCTGGCGAATTGCCCGACAAAGGCGACGAGTCCGTTGGAATTGATAGACGGGCCGTCGCCCATGCCGCTGAGTGCGGAAGTAGCATTGGTCGGGATCTGCCCGGTGGCCGCCATGATTTGATACTCATAGAATTTCCCCGGAATGGTTGCTTGCTGCGCAGTTGAAGTCGCTGTCAAGAGGATCAACGAGGCAGCGGCACAGAACATGAAACGCAGAGTGCACCGACTAAGTGATCGGTTGCTGCTGGGACGGTTCAGGTGCCGCGCGTCGGTCATGCTGGGGAGTTGCCGAATATTCGACGCACAATTGTTTGACCAATTTCCTACTAGATTCCTCAGCCGCATACGTGCGAGCCTCCTCTTGTCCTCGTGTGTTCTGGAGCACATGACCATCTCACTACTTTGGCGTTGAGATCCAAATGCGGGGAGGCATCAGCGCCTAACGGAACAGTGACCTGACCTGTGCTCACGTTGAGATACCCCTTCGGGCCTACCTCTTCGATATATGCAATTACTCCGCACAAGGGCTTCATGTCCAGGATATCGCCATCCGCAATGGCTACCGTTGCGCCGCCGACCGAATCCGTCGATTTCAACGTTGATAGCCCAATCGAATCAGCCCGAACGATGGAATTTCCAACAAAAAAACAAAGGCAAGTTGAAAAACGCGTATAATGAAGCCCCCGATAACGCGTGAAACGCAGGATTCGACAGTTCCGCTAATTCATTTTTTAAAGCAATACTCGTTCCATGATTCAAGACTGCACTTCTGCTCTGGGATGAATCATCGTGAACTTATTACATTCGCTTGGCTTGGAAGGATCGATAGCATGTCCATGCAGAGAATCCGACTATAGACTCAAACGGAAACTTGTAAAGCCCTCCGACAGCATGATTTCGAAAGGCTGTTTCAGCATGGCCGTAGATATTGGGAAGTGTTAATACTAGCTCCATGGGATGGCAGAATTCGGCATTGTCGGTTTCTTTTACACACTTAATGAAGATCTTTATCCAGTGGACCAGGAGAACGGCGGTGCTTTGCGCATACCTGTCCTTGCTAAAAAATCCATCTGCGGGAAAATGGACTGAGCGGGCCATCTATTTCTGATTGTTGGAAGCCTTGGATTTGATAAACGCTCTCCCAAAGAACGCAACAGGAAAGCAGCCTCAAATCGCCGGTGGACGTGTCTGTGGCGCATTCTCATTCTTCAGCATTTTCTGCGTGCCACTGTCCAGGTTTTGGAGAACCAGATTCCGAAATATAGCGACGGATTGAAGTCCCGGGAGCACACGAAGGCTCGGTTAATCAATATGGGGCAGGTGATCCGCGTATGATGTGGGTTCTGCTTATCAAGCTTGTAGTTGATTAACGCTCTGTCATGCTGCAAGTTCCGTGCTGCCGACTCATGCCGCGATGGGTGTTTGATACAACCCTCGACAATGCTTCTGCCACTGATAGGAGCGGAAACTCACCGGTGGTCGAAGCCCGTCAATGCCCGGTTCCGGCGTGCGGCCATCGAGGCCTGCGTGCGCTCGATGGCCGTTGTAGAAGTGTTTGAATTCAAGCAGCTTCGACTCCAAGTCTGTCGTCGTCAAAAACAAGGTGCGGTCCAGGAGCTCTCGGCGAATCGTGCTGATCAGCCGTTCCACGAAAGGATGCGACAGCGGCGCGTAAGGCACCGTTTTGATTTCTTCCACTTCGAGCACCCGGAGATTGGCCTTCCACTGGTGGAACCGGAAAAGCGGATCGTGATCCGAGCTGAGGTATTTTGGAACGGACTGCTTTAGAATCGCCTGATGGAACATTAGGCACAACGCCGGGCCATCGACGGTTCCGGAGTGAATGCCAAATCCAATGATTCTGCGGGTGAATTGGTCCATGACGACCAGGACCCAGTGGGTCCGCAACGTGGCCGATTCGCACCTGAAAAGATCTATGCTCCAGAGGCTGTCCTTCATGTGGCCGAGGAAGGTCAGCCAGGATGGACCGCCGGAGTTGTTTTCCGGGCGGTAATGAGCGGAAAGGATACGGCGAGCCATGTCCTTGTTGACCTCGATTCCGAAAGCCAAAGAGATCTGCTGGGCGATTCGGGGACAACCCCAAGTGGGATTGCGCTGCTTCATCTGAACCACAGCTTCAATCAGATCCTTGCCCGGTCCTTTTGGGCCGGGCGTGCCGCGGCGTTTCGGACAGAACAGCAGACGGTACCTACGATTCTTCATGGCTTGGTGGAAGCTCAAAAGAGTCGAAGGTATCAGTACAATTGCTGAACGGATCAGACGTGCGGGGCGAATGAGGAGAGCACACAAACTGGCAACAAGGCGATCTGAAGCACGCAGATTGAGGTGCCCGCTGCCGCGAACGATTGATGATCAGGAGTTGGTGCCTGGCGAGAACGGACTCGGCGACCACGGAGCGGAGGCCGCCCGGTCCCAGGAGCCGGGCAAGAGTAGCTATGACATGAACGAAAAGGATGACGAGATCGCGCATCTCCTTATTGTAACAAATCCTGGAATTGCCTGAGGTTGTGCCACGAATTAGGAATTCGCCAGGGACAGGCAAAGTTTCGGGCAAAGTGGGCAGTTTTAGGGAATTTGCCCCAAAATGGCGATACCTGTAACTTGTTGAAAACATGGTGCCGAGGGCGGGAATCGAACCCGCACGCCCCTTGCGAGGCCCAGGATTTTAAGTCCTGTGCGTCTGCCAGTTTCGCCACCCCGGCACGTTTAGATTCAATAGTTTACCGGTACTGTTTCCGAATGTCACCCTCCAAATCGCCCTGTTGCCCCTATTTTGCACGATGTCGATTCTGAGTTTCTCGCCTGTGTTTTGCCAATACCCCGTCCACATTCATAGCATTGACGTTCTGGTCTCGCGGTGGCAGGCTGGGCAGCTATGATCGAAGCACTGTTCTGCATGATTGCCCTGCTGAGCGTTGGGTTTAAGCAACGTCGCGAGTCGGCGCTCGAGAATCTCGCGCTTCGTCATTATGCCGAGTTCCGGATTATGCCGAGTAGATGTTCCACATCGGCATAATCGGTGGGCTTGGAGCATAAATGACTCGGCATAATCAGAGGCTTTTCAGAAGCCAATAGTTGTCATCCGTAATCCGCTTCTTTCTGAGCGAGGGACAGGGACGGCGAGCCGCAGCTACATGTTTGGCGAGCAGATACTCGATCCCATCGCGGTTTGGCTGATCCCCTTCTGGATTTGGAAACAGGACATCCGAGGATCGGCCAAGGTGTTCGCGCAGCCAAGCACGCAGAGGAGCCACCGCCTCCATTCTTTTCTTTTCGTCTTAGTGACAAAACCAAGACAGACGGATTATGCCGAATATTCATCACCGGCTTTGCACCTTGTGCTTAGGAATGACGAGCCTTCCGGGCAGAGAAGCGGGAACGATCTCGGCATAATCCGGAACTCGGCATAAGCGTCAGCAACTCGCGGTTTTCAGCCGCGAAGGATATAGTAAACGAAGCAGGTTCCACTGATGAGAGGATAATCGAGTATCCTGATCGGGAGTGGAAATGTGGTAAACATAGAACGAGCAGCGGCTTCTTGCCTGATCAAACATGATGAATCGTCATCATTCGTATGTGCGTAGCAGGGGGGCTCCACTATGCGGGGAAAATCTATTTGGAAAGCGCTTCTGATCGCCGGCTGGGTGCCGGCATTGACACTCGTGATCGTTTCCGGCCACACCGAGGGAAGGGTCGAGGAGAGCACGATCTATCAGTCCGGGTGGATTGATCACAACAAAAACGGGAAGATGGATCCCTACGAGAATCCCAAGCTGGATATCGAAAAGCGGATCAGCGATCTGATTGCTCGCATGACCGTGGAGGAGAAGACCATGCAACTGGTAACCCTCTACGGTTACAACAACGTGCTGAAGGACCCGCTCCCCACACCCGCTTGGAAAACCAGCCCCTGGATGGACGGCATTGCTAACATCGACGAGCAATGCAACGGCGTCCGCGATCCAAGCGATGCATACGCACGCCCTCCCGCGCGCCATGCCGAAGTGATCAACGCGATCCAGCACTGGTTCGTGGAAGAAACCCGGCTCGGCATTCCAGTCGACTTTACGAATGAAGGAATTCGCGGTCTCTGCCATTGGGGCGCCACGAGTTTTCCAAACCAGGTCGGCATGGCAAGCACCTGGGATCGCGAGCTCGTGGGCCAAGTGGGCCGCATTACGGGCCGTGAAGCGCGTGCCCTCGGCTACACCAATGTCTATTCGCCGATCCTCGATCTGGCACGCGACCCACGATGGGGCCGCGTGGTCGAAACCTATGGAGAGGATCCCTATCTGGCTTCGGTGCTCGGCGTCGAACAGGTCAAGGGTATTCAATCCGAGCACGTGGTCTCCACGCCCAAGCACTTCGCGGTCTACAGCGTCCCGAAGGGAGGACGCGACGGCGCGGTGCGCACCGATCCGCAGGCTTCGTTGCGTGAAGTTGAGGTTACGCTCCTGGCTCCGTTTCGTGCTGCCTACATGAAGGGGGGCGCGCTGGGAACCATGGCCTCCTATAACGATTACAACGGCATCCCCATCATTGCGGATCCCGAATTTCTGACCCGGCGGCTGCGCGCCGATTACGGATTCAAGGGTTACGTGGTATCCGACAGCGGCGCCGTCGAGATGGTCGACAACAAGCACTTTATTTCGCCCGACCGCAAGCATTCCGCGGCACTGGTCGTTAACGCTGGTTTGAACGTGCGGACGGATTTCACCGATCCGATGCAATATGTCAATCCGCTTCGGGATGCAATCAAGGAAGGCCTTGTTACCATTCAGACCATCGACAGCCGGGTCCGGGATGTCTTACGTGTCAAGTATTGGCTTGGCTTGTTCGATCAGCCCTATGTGGAACAACCCGAACGCGCCAATAGCGTGGTGCGTGCCCCCGAGCATCTGGAAGCAGCCCGGCGCGCTGCGCGAGAGGCGCTGGTACTGCTGAAGAATCACAAGAACGCGCTGCCGCTCAGCCGGCAGATCCGATCGATGCTGGTCACCGGGCCCTTTGCCGACGATACAGCCTTCGCCGACAATCGCTACGGTCCACACAAGCCGGATGCGATCTCGATCCTGGCCAGCATCCGGCAGTTGGCCGGCGATAAGGTCGAGATCAAGCACGCCAAAGGATGCGGCTTTGTCCAGGCCAATTGGCCGGCCACCGAGGTTCTGCCCGAAGCTCTGAGTGCCGAGGAACAGGCCGGCATTCAACAGGCCGTGGAAATCGCCGGGACGGTTGATTCGGTTGTGATCTGTGTGGGAGAAAATGATCGCATGGTCGGCGAAAGCAGGTCGCGCTCCAGCCTGGATTTGCCCTCTCCTCAGATCGACTTGATCAAAGCCCTCGCCGCCACGGGAAAGCCGGTCGTGGTCATAATGATGAATGGCCGGGCTTTGTCGATCAACTGGATCGACGCCAACGTTCCCGCAATCCTCGAAGCCTGGAATCCCGGCGAGTTCGGTGGCCAGGCCATCGCCGAAGTCCTCTTTGGCGATTACAATCCCAGCGGCAAATTGCCGGTTTCCTTTCCGCGCACGGTGGGGGAGATTCCCTGGAACTTTCCGGCAATGCCCTCCTCCCAGCGACAGCAGAATTCCAAGAGTTGGAAAGGATCCACGGAAGTGGATGGCCTGATCTATCCCTTCGGCTATGGCCTCAGCTATACCAACTTCGAGTACAAGAATCTGATCATTGAACCCAAGCAGCAGAAGATCGGCGGCAAGATCACCGCGACGCTTGATGTGACCAACGTTGGCAGGCAAGCCGGCGCAACGGTGGTGCAACTTTACCTGCGCGACGAGGTCAGCAGCGTAATCACCTACGAAAAGATACTGCGCGGCTTCGAGCGTGTGGCGCTTGACCCTGGGCAAACCAAAAAGGTCAGCTTTGCCTTGGCTCCGGAGGATATGCAGTTATTGAATGCCACCATGCACTGGATCGTCGAGCCCGGCTGGTTCACCATCACAGTGGGTGATTCCTCGGAGAATACTCCGCTCAAAGAGAGGTTTGAGATCGTGAAATAGTATGGGGCGGAATTTGGATTTTGGAGATACGGCCTTCGTCCCCGAGGATGATTGGCGAGCCGAAGTAAGTCGGCTCGCCAGTCATCGCTTGCCTTTTAGAAACTCAGCTTGATGCCGAACTGGATCTGGCGCGACCCGGTTCCACCGTAGCTCTGATTGTTGATGAGACCGGACAAAGTGCTCGTCACTCTTCCGAAGGTAGCGCTACCCATCGTGGTGTCCGGGTTATTGAGTGCCGGCGTATTGGTAAAGTTGAAGGTTTCGAAACGGAACTCGCCTTTGACTCTCTCGCCAATCGTGAACTTGCGGAAGAGCGAGAAATCCAGGTTGCCAAGGCCCGGCCCGTCGAATGCGTTGTGTCCCGTATTGCCCCAGTGCGGTGTCTTGCCGTCCGCATTCAACGGCTGGGTGATGTTTGAGGTGTCGAACCAGAGGTCTGTGCCCGCGTTGCCGGCAACGCCGTGCAGAATCTTCAGCGGTCCGTTTATGTCGGCCGTCTGGGAACTGCCGGGCGTGTTCGCGCTGACCGTGCTGCCGATAGTGAATGGTCTGCCGGTCATTAACGTGAGAACTCCGTTCAGCTGCCAATCGCCCAGGAGCCACCGTCCAATGCCGTGCTTGAGCAATGGTTTGTTGGGGCCGAACGGCAGTTCGTATACGTAGCTCTGCACGAAAGTTTGGGTGCGGTCGAAATCCAGCCGCGAGTAGGTGCGGCGCGGATCGATATAGTTCCAGAGGCCGCCGTCCTCGCTCGAATAGCCCAAGGCTCTGCTCCAGGTGTAACCGGTGACCAGCAGGAAGCCGCCTCTGAAGCGCCGGTCGAACTTCACCTGCAGGCTTTCATAGTTGTTGCTCCAGCCGGCATAACGCTCAAGGGTATCGACGTTCCTGCCAAACTTCACGTAAAGCGGCTTGCCGGCAGAGCCCGAATTGAAGATGAACGAGGCGTTGGTGTTGTAGCTCACCGGAGCGCGAACCGTATGGTTGCCCACATAAGCCGTCTCGAGTGTGAAGTTCTTCGGCAGCTGCCGCTGAATCGCGATATTCCACGATTCGATATAGCCCTCGTGGTAGTCGAGAGGAAGCCAGCTGTTGACGTTCGCCGTCAATGCGGCGGGCATGATACCGCTGCTGGGAATGACGGCGGCTGACGGCGCCGGGAAACCGGTAGCCATCGTCAGTATGCTGCCATCCGGTGCGACTGACTGACCATATGTGCCCAGGTTGTTGTAAACGGCGTTTTGCTTTACGGGATAATTGTCCCAGGCGTACTTATTATCCGGGAAGGGAATCCAGCTGATCCCGCCGCCCGCTCGGATGACTGTCTTTTCGTTGAGACGGTACGCGAGGCCGACGCGCGGCGCAAAATCGCGGTAGTAGGTTTTGCGGCCGAGGTTCATGGGTATGTTCCCATATCCTGCCACATTCCAGTTGTTTGTCGCTGGATCGTAATTCGAGAAGCCGCCCTTGAGGCGTGGCGTTGCCGGAGGGTAATACTCCCAGCGCAACCCGAGGTCCAGGGTCAGCTTGGGGGTTACCACCCACTTGTCCCCTACGTAACTGAACAGCATTGTGGCCCGGTAGGCGGGAAACACCACGGCGAGGTCACGCTGCAATCGATAAGGAGCATCCACCAGCATTGCGGCGAGAGAGTTGGCCTGCGTCAGTGTCTTGGCGCCGGCAATGGTAGTCTGGTTGGCGCCGAAGCTGAGCTGGCCGCGCGGGCCGCCCGCGTCCTGCGTCTGCAACAGTTCATCGCGCAACCGCCGGATATCTACGCCCCATTTGATTGTGTGGTTGTGCACCACCTTCGTCCAGTTATTCACAAAGTCGATGTTGGTTTCGGCGCGGTTCCATGGCAAGCTCGCGGTGTATCCGACAAGCGGATCAGGAAAGCCGCTCACCGAGATCGTGGCCAATCCGCTGGTCCAATCGTCGAGGTTGACACCCTTGATCCCAATCTGATCGCTCGCTTTTGTGCCGTAGTCGAGGTTGTACGCTTTGTTCGAGTAACGGCTCAGGCCGAGGCGTGCTTCCATGATAAAGGACGGCGAAAACAGGCGAGTGTAGTTGACCGCCGCGCTTTGGGTGCGGTTGACACCTGTTGCCGCGAAGCCTTTGCCGCCCCCGCCGTAAACTCCGAAGATGCCCGGATCGGTCACAACCGGACGCTGGAAGCTGTAGCGAACCGCAAAGCGATCGCTGTCGGTCTGGTTATGATCCACTTTTATATCGAACGATTCGGCGTCCTTCTTCCGGACGGTCGAGGTCGCGTAATTGTTCGTGAGTTGCGTGCCGTTGTTCGGAAGCGGAATCATGGCGAGGATTTTCTTGGCGATGGGGCTGATCATTGTGTCGGGAATTTTGTTGTTGTCAAAGGGCAGACGCCCCGCCCCTGTCTTTGGATCGCCCGTGAGCGGGTTGTAAATCACCACACCGCTGCTCAAAGCCGAGCTGAAATCGCCGTTCCGGTAGTCCTGGTTAGGAACAGTGAGAACGTATGAATCGCCGCGGCGGTCCTTTAGTCCGAGGTAATCGCCAAAGATAAATGTCTTGTTCTTGCGAATCGGCCCGCCAAGGTTGAAGCCGTAGTAGTTATACGTCGTCACCGGCTTTGTGGGTGAAAACGTCTCGCGGGCGCACAGTTTGCTCGTCTTATTGAACTCGTAAACCGCGCCGTGCAGTTGATTGGTGCCCGAGCGGAGAAAGATATTCGTTACTGCGCCGCCGGCGCGGCCAAGTTCCGCATCGTAGTTGCTGGTGCTGACATCGACGGTTTCTATTGCCTCGATGGGCGGAATCATCACGGTGAGCAGCCCGGTGCGGTGATTGTTGTCCACGCCTTCGAACTGGACGTTGTTCCCCTCTCGGGCGACTCCGTTGACCTGGGTGGTCAGCGAGACCTGGGAATTGAAGAACTCCGAATGCGGCGCGAAGGCGCGGGTGGTGCCGGGAACCAGGTTGAGCAGGGACTGGAAGTTCCGGTTGTACCCGAGCGGCATGGCCGCCAACTGGACTTCCTCGAGCTTGCGGCCCGTATCGGCACGGTCCGTCTGCAGCATGGCCGTCTCGGCGGTCACCGTAACGGTTTCGGTAATCCCCCCGGGTTTCAATTCCATGTCAGCGCGCACGGACGAGTTCACCAAAACCTGGACACGGTCCTTGATGGCCTTGCTGAACCCGGGCGCCTCGACGGCGACCTGATAGAGGCCGGGGTCCAGGGTCGGGAATACATAGTTGCCGCTCATGTTGGTTTGCGCGGAGCGGCTCACGCCGGTGTTCATCTCTGTGATGACCACTTTGACGTTGGGGACGATGGCACCCGAAGAATCCTTAACGGTTCCCAGCAGCATGCCTTGGACGGCTTGGCCGAACAACATGCCGCTTAAGAGACACGATAAAAAGAGCACCGCAAAAAAAAGGACGAGACGACCAGAAAACTGCATATGGCCTCCGGAGAAAGATTTCCATACAAGGCGCCACCATGACGCCCCGAACCCCCAGGGTAGGTTGTTCGCAATCAAGCCGCTCTCCGCATTTAGTTCGAGCTAAACCCACGGCCTCTGGCCGTGCGACCCTGGCAGGCGCCGCCGTTCCGGCGAGCCGCTTCGCATATTTCGCCTGGCCGGAAAGACGCGTCGCGAAGACCTTTGAGAAGACACTTCGAGGTCTTTGAGGTCTTCGTGGTTTAAATCCCCTTGGTTCGCCCCGCTGTGAGGGGCAGGCCAAAGCCACGCCTTCTAGGCGTGGTCGATTACTCAAATGCAGAAGTCCCTTGACCCTCCCAGTTTGCTGAGATTACGGCAGTGTAATCTTTGCCGAGGGCAAACTATCCGAACTCCCGATGCCTGTATACTATCGAAAGATAGTATGTGATTTCTTCTCGCATTCCCGCATATATCGCGTAACGCGGACAGCCATTCCGCCTCGACCTTGGTTTCCCATCATTCATAATGGGGCAGATACTGCGGACTTAGAGGTGGATAATGCCGCGTTTGATTGCCGTGGTTACGGCTTCGGTTCGGTCGCCTACTTCCAGCTTGTCCAGAATATGAATGACATACGATTTAACAGTCCCCTCCGTGGTTTTGAGGGAAGCTGCAATTTCCTTGTTGCTCCTGCCGGCTGCCAGCAGCTTCAAAACATCCAGCTCCCGCTTGGTCAGATCAGACCGGACTCGACTGGTGATCGACTTTGCTACGACAGAGGGAATGTACCGCAAGCCGGAGTGAACTGCCCGGATTGCGGCAAAGAGATCGCTGCGCGCCATACCCTTGAGCAGGTACGCCTGCGCACCGACCTCCAATGCGCGGTAAATATCCTCATCCCCGTCATAAGTGGTAAGCACGATGAAGCGGCTTTTATGAAACTCCTTGCGGATCGACTCAATAGCCTCCACGCCATCCATGAGTGGCATGCGGAGATCCATCAGGGTGATATCCGGCTTATGCCGATGGAATCCTTCAACCGCTTGAATTCCATCACCTGCCTCGGCAACCACCGTCATTCCAGGCTCCCGGTCGATCATGGAAACCAGGCCGGCCCGCATGATGGCATGATCATCCACAACCATGACGCGGATCAGGTTGGATGGACTCAAGCTTCACCTCCTATGTTAGGAAATTCGGTGACTGGCACGAATGGCATGAAATTAAGATGATAACTCCGGTTGTGGTAGGCATCAAAAAACAGAACCGCGAAGACCTCAAAGAAATCATCATAAATGTTTTGAGGTCTTCGCTGTCTTTGCGGTTTGTTTTGGATTGCATCCGACACCAATCTTCAGTCTTATGCGCTGAGCTTTCGCCTGATCTATGTGGCATTCGTGATTGTCACAGAATTTCTCAGGCGCGCAAAGGCACTTTTGCTTCGATTTCCGTGCCATGCCCCGGCCTGCTTTTTACCGAAAGACTGCCTCCCAGCTGATTTGCTCTTTCACGCATCCCAAGCATGCCGAATCGGCCATTGTCCTCGGCCTTTTCTTCCTCGGGATCGATCCCACAGCCGTCGTCCTGAACGCGCAGCCTGACATGCCGGGAATCAAAGAGAATCTCAGCCTCTATCCTGCCTGCATGGGCGTGCTTGACGGCATTGACAATGGCTTCCTGTCCGATCCGGAGAAGAATGCTTTCTGTCGGTTCCGACAGCTGCCGCGGCGTGCCGGAAATCTTGACCTGAAACGGTACTCCGACGGCAATCGCCCTGGCCAGCTCAGAAAGCCTGACAGCGAGATCCCCTTTGCCCTGGTCGCGATGGCGCAGATTCCATACATACCGGCGAACTTCCTCGAGGCAGCCGCGAGCCAGATTGTTAGCCTGGTCCAGATGCTCTTCGGCAAGCTGAGGCGAATCGAAGAGCGTCTGCTTGCCGGCCTCCAATTGCACCGAAATTCCGGCGAATCCCTGAGCCAGGGTGTCGTGTATCTCCCGCGCGATCCGATTACGTTCCGCCGTCACGGCTGCAAACTCGGCTTTCATCCGGTTGATGCGCGTGCGGTAAAAACGGTGGGCGGCACATAGCGCCAATGCGGCACACAAAGCATAAAACCAGTAGGTTTGGTAGTAATGAGGCTTGAGGTAAAACGCGAAAGCATCGCCGCTCTCGTTCCAGATCCCGTCGTTGTTGCATGCGATCACCCGGAATTGGTATTGCCCCGGCGAAAGGCTGGCATAATGAGCAAACCGCCTTGTGCCAGCGTCAACCCATGCCTTGTCGAATCCTTCCAGCCGATACTTGAATTGCATCTTTTCGGGGGCCAAATAATTCAGGGCCGAATAGTGAATTTCAACCTCTCCTTCGCCGGGCGGAATCTCCGCATGATTACCTGCGTCCACCGCTTTCTTGTTGATGAGCACTTTCTCAATATGAACCGGAGGAACGAGCGCATTTGAAAAGAGCAGTTCGGGATTAAATACAACCAGACCCTTCAGGGAGGTGAACAGCAGCTGCCCATCCTTGGTCTTCCAGGCATTGGGCTGAAATCCCGCCGCGAAAGACGAACTCCGCAGCCCATCGCCTACCCCGTAGCTGATGCAGTTAAGCCGCGCGATTTTCCCCTCGGCAAGACCTCTGAAGTCGCTCTTTCGAACCCTGAAGATGCCCTGCGAGCAACTAAACCAGAAACTTCCTTTTTCATCCTCTAGAATGCCGCTGATTTGATTGACAGGCAGTCCCTCTTGGATCGTATAAGTGAAAAAGCGACCGTCTTGGTATCGGCTCAGACCGGCGCGAGTGGCAAACCAGAGTGAGCCATCATCGGCCTCGTGGACAGCCACAACGCGATCACTTCCGAGCCCATCTTTTGTAGTGTAGTTGGTGAACTTGCCGTCTGCGAACCGACTTACCCCTCCTCCGAAAGTAGTCACCCAGAGGGTTCCCTGACGATCATACAGAATGCCGCGGACCTGATTGCTTGGCAGCCCATCCTGAATCCGGTACACGGTCACGCGTCCGTTCTCAAATCGGAACAAGCCGTCTCCGTCCGTGCCGACCCACATCCGGTTCAGCGGATCACGATAAATCGTTTTAATCTCAAAGACCTTTTTCCAGCCCGGGTCTTTGACAAGCCTGCCGTCTTTCAAGACCTTGAAAAGCTGTCCGCCGGCTCCAAGCCAGAGATTTCCTTCCATATCCTCGGCGATCGAGGAGACGTGGCGTATGGGTGAGCCATTCAAATCGGTTCGACTTGATATCTTGCCTCCGCTCAATTTTGAAAATCCGTTGGCCGTGCCAATCCATATATCGCCCTTGGAGTCCTGAAAGACCGAGAGAACGCTGTTGTGGGGCAGCCCGTCTTCATCTGTGAGAGTCGCGAACTGGGCTTTTCTGAGGCGCGCCAGACCATTGGTTTCCAGCCCGATCCACAGGCTCCCTTCCCGGTCCAGGCATAAGCTCTGCACGACACCGAGCCCGGTTTTTGACCTTCCGCGGAAAAAATCCTCGAACTTCCCATTTCTCAATATGCGCAGACCGTCACCCGAGCCCATCCACACCGTTCCCTGCCGGTCCTCGTAGACTTTGCTATCCCCGGCGCTGAAGGCTTTTTCCACGGCACAATCGGTAACCACGCCATCCTTCAGCCTTTTGACCGTGCCGCCTTCCGATGCAATCCAGATTGATCCGTCGCTCCCGCCGGAGAGGCTTGAGATCCTGCCATCCTTTTCTTCAATGATTCCCGATTCCACGACGAATCGTCCGCCGACCAGGCGATGCAGCTTGCTGCCTGCGGCGGCAAAAATCCCCTGGCGCGAAGCGGCGCAAATTGCAGTGACAAAATCATTGGACAAACCGTCTTTTGTGGTGAACGAAGTAAACGAGCCTTGTGAATAACGGCAGGCGCCTCGCAAGGTACCCACCCAAACATTCCCATCGGGATCCACATCGATCGACCTGATTGCATCATCCGGAAGTCCATCGGCGGTGGTGAAAGTGGTAAATCGCCCATCCTTCAGACGGGTCAATCCTCCGCCATATGTTCCGATCCAAAGCCCTCCTTCCTTGTCCTCCTTAAGAGCCCATACCTCGTCATATTTGAGGCTGCCGGTTTTAAGGTTGAAAAGAGCGAAGCTAACTCCGTCGAACCTGACCAACCCACTATAGGTTGCCATCCAAAGATAGCCATCTCGCGCCTGGACAATATCTCTGATTCGGGTGGAGGGAAATCCTTGCGCTTCCTGCCAGAAGTCGATTCCATATTGCGATAACTCGCGGTCGCCATTGTTCCATGAGGCGGCCGGCATCGGATGACAGAAGAAGACCAGGTGCACCATCACTGCCAGTGTGGTAATCGAGGCAATCGGAGCCCTTTTATTCACCGTGCACATCCTGGCCGTTCGCGTTGATCGGGCAGCGTCGTGTCATGAATTGTACTGCGCTCCGACACGCTTCTGCTGATACCGCAAGGGGAGCAGGAGATCGAAAAGTTGGAACGCGGTACTATGCCCCTGCCGCAGGGAACGAACCTCATGGCCCTCTGCGAAGGAACATTGCAGCCTAAAAGTAGCCACGAAACCCTACATTATATACTCGCGACCGGTCATTTGCGCGAAATTCAAACAGGAGTTAGGCGAGCTTTGTGAGGAATCTGCGCGGCTGGTTGACGCCAGACCAATGCTCCGCAAAGATGTCACAGGCCCACATAGCCTTGGCCTGGTTCTTCAAGAAACCTCTCCACGCTTGGATAGATACTTTATCCGTGACTTCTTTGCTTTTGTGCAAGATAAATCATGCCGCAACGGCTTTTTGATAGAGCGCAGGAAACGCGGCATCCCTCAGACATAGCGATGCAGCCATGACCCGCCGGCCGCGATCGGTCACTCTCCATCGTCGGGTGCGCGGTATCTTGGCAATGAGTTTGTGGGCGTGAAAACGACTCAGGATTCGGCTGACCTTGGCGCTTTGGCGTTTTGCATCGTTGGCGAGATCTCGTAAGTGAGAGGATCCTTCGAGGTGCG
Source organism: Acidobacteriota bacterium (assembly GCA_041501225.1). Classification (GTDB taxonomy): domain Bacteria; phylum Acidobacteriota; class UBA6911; order UBA6911; family UBA6911; genus JAFNAG01. The sequence goes on along the minus strand of JBGQNR010000138.1, from coordinate 2,238 downwards.
CACGGATGTCGGCATTGGAGAGTCCGCGAATGCAGTGCTCTCCCGCCATCATGGCTTTGACATGTCAGTCATACTACACCTCCTGTGCATGAGCTGTAAGAATGTTTGATTTTTCAGCTACTCGCGCCTCGGGATCTTGGTACATGTACTGGCCCATGTCATCCAGCCTGTAACAGGCTATCCCCAGTTGTCCCGCGGCACGTTTGAGTTTCACCGTCGCCTTGCAGAATCCCAGCTTCCGAGCCACCTCGCTCAGAGTCAGCAGGCTCCGCTCGCGCAGGCGAGAACGGCGGCCTTTCAACCGATGCCTGCGGGCAATCCCTCGGACTCGGTCTCCATCGAATCGTTTGCCTCCGCCTGAGACAAGGCCGCGCTCGTTCAGGATGCCGGCGATTTCGTTGCTGGTATGATCATTGAGCAACCGGTCGATTGCTTGCAACACAGCTGTCGGGGTCTTCCATTCCTCCCACGATGCGCGTGGTCTGGGCAGCGTGAGGGTCTTGGTGGCGCCGCCCTTGAAGCGCACTCCGACCGTGATATTGTCTTCTTTTTTGGTCAGGGTCACATCTTCAAGCAGGAGTCGCATCATGCGTTTCCGCTCGCGGTCCGGTGTCTTCGGATCGCGCCAAAGCCTCGGAAAATCACTGGCAAGAGCCAGGACTCGCTCCTGCGCCGGATCGTCCAACACGAGTCGATCCGCCTCGCGGTGGCGCTCGTACTCTTCCTGAGCGCGCCGCGCTTCCCGCAGCTTGCCGTTCCATTCCGCCTCCAGCTCATCCGCTACCAGACGGTGATCCGGGTCCACCTGCATGAAACGCCGGCGCGCCAGTTCGGCTTCATAGAGGACGCGCTCGACCTGCTTGTGCCGAAGCTGGTCGGCCTCATCAATCCGCGCCTGCAGTTCCTTTTGCACCGCCAGCGCCACGTCCAACGCTAAGGGCGTCATCACCTCCAGCAGCAACGCGCTGACGGCATTGTCGATGCTCCCGCCGGGAATGCTCTGGCAGCCGGGCAGCGACTGCGTATTGCCGGCCCCTCGGCACAGATAATGCGGATTTGCCTCCCCCTTCGCCATGTGGTAACGCAGAGACATGTGTGCGCCGCACACCCCGCACACGGCCAGTCCCTGCAGCAATGCCGGCCCTTCACGCACCGGGTACTTGCGATGATTGCCCCGGCCGCGCTCATTGTCCTCGAGTTGCTTCAGGTTTCTCTCGTATTGCTCCCAGGAGATGTAGCCTTCGTGGGCGCTCGGGATCAACACGTACCACCGTTCGCGCGGCAGGAACTCCATCCGTATTCGGCCGTCGACGCCGCTTCGACGTTGCCTGCGGCGGCCGTAACAATAGGCTCCCGCATAACGCGGATTGTGCAACACCTCGGCCACACGACTGTCGCTCAGGGAGCGCCAGACAATCTCGCCTTTGGACGAACCCCAATGCAATCGTTTCGGAAACTGCAGACCCTGCTCGCGAAAGAATCGGACTGTGGCATGCGCCGAGCCGACGCGCGCAAACGTCTCAAAAAGCAGCCGCACGCTCTGTTGCACTTGACGATCCGGATTGAGCGCTACCTTGCCCGTAGGACTGTAGACCAAGCCCACTGGCAAGCGAACCACCAGCTCGCCACGCCGCGCCTTGTTCAGCATCCCGCCCCGCAGCCGCGCCCGCAGCACGTGCAACTCCGCCTCCGACATGGTCCCCTTCAACCCGAGCACGAGCCGGTCGTTGAAATGGTTCGGATCGTAGATCCCATCCTCGTCCAAAATCAGAGTTCCGCTCAAAGCACAGATCTCCAGCAGCCGGTGCCAGTCGCTCGAGTTGCGCGCCAGGCGAGACACTTCCAGTCCCATCACCAGGCCCGCATGCCCCATCCCCACTTCCGTCACCAGACGCTGAAAGCCCTCCCGATCCGCCGCGGTCGCTCCCGATTGCCCGAGATCACTGTCGATGACCACGATGCGATCATCCGGCCAGCCCAGAGCAATGGCTCTTTGGCGCAGAGCGTACTGCCGCTCCGTGCTCTCGGTGTTTTCCACCACCTGCCGCAGCGTCGACTGCCGTACGTACAGGTAGGCCTCCTTGTTCAGCTGCTCTGAACTCACTTTCTCGTGCGCTTCCAGATTCATGTTGTCATCTCCCGTTGACCACCACCACGGCCATCCCTGCCAGAATCCGCACCGCTTGTGCTTGAACGCCCTCCGGCAGAACCGGCTGTGTGCCGGACGCATCCGCGCGC
>JBGQNR010000137.1:0-17103 GCA_041501225.1 Acidobacteriota bacterium | reverse complement strand
TAGAAAACAGGAGCCGGAAGTCTGTCTTGAATGTGCATTGCCGTGTCAATGGGCAACAATCAGCGTGGGGAAAATGGCCAGCGACTGAGAACAACTGCGACGGCCGCGGTCATGTTCAAACCTCGCTTGTTTTGGGGCTAGAATCGGCAACATACGAAAAACTCTATCTCGTATTGTTGAAGCCTTCCACTTTTTCCTGCCGATGCAGTGATGTCGCTCCAAATTGGTCCTTGGGGATCCACATACATCCAGGAACGAACCTGGTGCCAATTCAGAAACTCAAAATGGTAGAATCGGCTGCGCACGATGAGGCTCGATAGGGGGTTTTCATGGACGTTTTGCTGCTGGCTCGACTCCAGTTCGCGCTGACGATCGCTTTTCATTACATCTTTCCTCCATTCTCGATTGGCCTGGGACTGATTCTCGTCTGCATGGAGGGAACCTACCTGGCCACCAGGCAACCTCTCTATCACGCCATGACGCGCTTCTGGGTTCGGATTTTTGGCCTGATGTTTGCCATCGGCGTTGCCTCGGGTATCGTGATGGAATTCCAGTTCGGCACGAACTGGTCCACCTACTCCCGGTATGTCGGCGACATCTTCGGCAGCGCGCTGGCAGCTGAAGGGATCTTCGCATTCTTCCTCGAGTCAGGCTTTCTTGCGCTTCTGCTGTTCGGCTGGGACCGGGTCAGCCCGAAAATGCACTTCTTCTCGACCGTGATGGTGTCGCTCGGGTCGATCTTCAGTGCCATCTGGATCATCGTGGCGAACTCGTGGCAGCAAACCCCGGCCGGGTATCATCTCGTTCAAACCGCCTATGGCACACGGGCCGAGGTGGTTTCCTTCAAAGACGTCCTGCTTAATCCCTCCAGCATCAACCGTCTCAGCCATGTCTTGTCGGCAGCGTTTCAAACAGGCGCCTTCCTGGTCATCAGCATCAGCGCCTATTACCTGATCAAGGGTCGTCATCTCGAATTTGCCCGGGCTTCGCTGAAAATTGGATTGCTGATGGCGATGATCGCCGCCCCTCTTCAGATTCTCACGGGCCATACAAGTGCAATGGGTGTAGCGCGCACCCAACCTGCCAAGCTGGCGGCATTCGAGGGCCATTACCCTGCCAGCGCCCCTGCCGCCATGCATCTTTTCGGCTGGGTCAACGATCAGAACGAACGGATCGAGTTTTCCGTGGCCGTTCCCGGAATGCTGAGCTGGCTTATCTCAGGCGATTCCCAATCGCACGTTACCGGCCTGAAGGCCTTCGCGCCCGAGGATCGCCCACCGGTGAATATCGTGTTCCAGACGTATCATATGATGGTAGCCATCGGCATGGCTCTGCTTGCCCTCTGCATGTTAGGTGCGTTCCACTGGTTGCGCGGCACGCTGTCTCAGACCCGGTGGCTGCTGTGGATCTTCGTCTTTGCCGTCGGCCTCCCGCAACTCGCCAACCAACTCGGATGGCTGTCGGCAGAGCTTGGGCGCCAGCCATGGGTCGTTTACGGCCTGCTGCGTACTAAAGATGGCCTCTCTAAAGTTGTTGGGGCCGGCGAGACTCTGACATCCTTGATTCTGTTTTCTTTCGTTTACCTGTTGCTCTTCGCGTTATTCATTTACCTTCTGGATCATAAAATCAAGGCGGGACCCACCGAGGAGGAGTTCGACTTGACGGGAAAGGCGGTGCTTTCATGAACCTGGACCTGAACACAATTTGGTTCATTCTGGTGGGAGTTCTGCTGACCGGCTATGCCCTGCTGGATGGCTTTGATCTTGGGATCGGTGCTCTGCACCTTCTAGCCAGGAAAGACGAAGAGCGGCGTATCATGCTCAACTCCATCGGGCCGGTTTGGGACGGGAATGAGGTCTGGCTGGTGACCGGAAGCGGGGCTCTTTTCGCAGCGTTTCCTCACGTGTATGCGACCGTATTTTCCGGCTTTTATATGGCGCTTATGCTGTTGCTCGTCATGCTGATCTTCCGGGCTGTAGCCATTGAATTCCGCAGCAAGCAATCCATGACCTGGTGGCGCAAAACCTGGGACATCAGCTTCAGCATCGCGAGCATCGCCTCGAGCCTGCTGCTGGGAGTCGCCCTGGGCAATATTGCTTGGGGCGTGCCTCTACAGCCGGACCACGAATTCGCCGGAACCTTTCTCGGGCTTCTCAACCCTTACGCGCTGCTGGTAGGCATTACCACGGTTGCGCTCTTCATGATGCACGGAGCGATCTATCTGGTGCTGAAAAGCGAAGGGGCCTTTCACGAACAAGTCCGCACATGGGTCAAAAACACCATGATCTTCTTCGGCATCTGTTATACGATCACATCCATGGCCACTCTCCTTTTCGTGCCGCACATGGTGGCCCCGATCAAGGCTCATCCGGTTTTGTTCGGCATTTCGCTCTTGAACACCCTGGCAGTCGCCAACATTCCGCGAGAGATTCACCACGGCCGCGATTTCCGAGCATTTCTATCGTCGTGCGCCGCTATGGCAGCACTGATGGTGCTCTTCGGCATCGGCATGTACCCGGATCTTGTGGCCGCCTCGACCGATCCCGCCAATAGCCTCACAGTCTACAATGCGGCATCTTCCCAGGAGACTCTTCGCATCATGCTGGTAATGGCTATTATCGGCGTGCCTCTGGTCCTTGCGTATACGGCGAGCATTTACTGGGTGTTCAGAGGCAAGGTAAGGCTGGATCGGTTCAGTTACTGAGGATTTTCAATTCAGCAAAACGTATCTGCATCAGTTGGATTGCGGCTCCGGTCGTGCCTTGTGGCTCTTGTGCCATCCGACCAGGAGAGCAAGAGTCCAACCTATGGCAAACCCGGTTGCGGTGCTGCCGAGGGCCAATATTCCCGCAGCGGTTCCAAGCATAATGGTTACAGCTACGCGTTCGGTTTGATCCGTGGCCACCAGGGCCAGCTCCAAACCGCTGATGCCAAGCAGCACTCCAAGAAGGCATGCCGGATAGACGTGCAGGAGGGCAAGCAGGGAGGCCCCGAAAAATACGGCCAGAAGCATCTTGACGGTGCCGAGAAATATGATGCTGGCGCTGCTGCGGGCGCCAAAGCGATACTGTCCGGCTAATCCTCCAGCCCCATGGCACATGGGCATGGCTCCAAACCAGCCCGAAACCAGATTCATGAGCCCGACGCTGATCGCGACTTTTCTCGGCCGCGCCGGCCGGCCTGGAAACAAATCGACGGAGAGTGCGCAAACCGCAATGACCGAGTTCAGCGTGGTCAGAGGTATTTGAGGCAGGGCAGCACGGAAAAATGACCCGCGAAAGTCATCCCAAGTCAGGGGGACCCAATGGGGCAGGTTCCATCCGAGACGAAGCTGATAGAAAACGCCTGGGTTGCAGGCAACGGCCAATCCCAATCCGGCCACAAACAGGATCAGGGCCGACGGAACCTTTTTGGAGGAAGCGAAAGCAAGCACCAGGGCGAAACCCAGGACGCCCACGCTGATGCTGTCCCATCCCCAGAGAACATGCGTATCGCGCACCAAGTGAATGCCTGTGGTGAGCAGCTGAAGCCCCAATCCCAGCTGAAGCCCACGGACGACAGGTTTCGGGATCAGACGGTTTACGACCGTGATCAGCCCCGTAATGCCAAGCACCAGGATGATCAGGCTGGTCCAAATCCCCGCGGCCAGAATTTGCCCCAGGGGCAAATGCTCCGAGATTGCCACCGCTGCGATGGCCTTCATCGGCTGCACAGCCATCGGGATGGAGAAGGCAAATCCGGTAACGATGTTGAAAATACCCGAGAAGAACAGCGCAGAAGTGAGATCCATCCCGTTGGTGATGGTCATCCCGACCAGGAGAGGGATGAATGTCCCCAGATCCCCCAGCGAGCCTGAGATCTCGTGACGGTCAATTCGAGCCGGTAGAAAACGAAAGATACCTTTGCGCGGGGACACCATACTCCCTGTAAATTCCAAAATGTCGTTCCCTCGTCGCAAAGGTTAGCACAGCCACGCAAACGCTGATGCTATCCAGGGCGGAATATGCTGATCTCCTGCCTCATTTCCCCAGAAAACGGTTAAAGAAATCATCGGCGGCATTAAATGTCTTCACCCACCTCTGGAAAATCAGGAAGTCATGGACTTCATCAGGAAAGACCATCAGCTCGTAGTGGACGTTACGCGCCCTGAGCAGTTGCACCAGGCCGACCGTCTGAGAAAACTGGACGTTGCGATCGTCGTCTCCCTGCACAAGCAGCACAGGAGACGTCCACTTGTCGATGGTCGAGATCGAGGATGCTTTGAAGGCAACATTCTCCGGATCGAGGGAATTGCCCCAAAGGTGCACGCCCGCAATATCAACTCCGGCCGCAAAGATATCGGAGTTTCTCGACAGTCCCATCGCCGTCATCAGGCCGCCGTAGGATAAGCCATACAATCCGACGCGCTTGGGGTCGACATCCGGACGTGATTGCAGGTAGCGACCCGCGGCGACGAGGTCCTGATACTCAGCAGAGCCGCGCTGGCCGCTGTTGGGTGCATTCCTGAACGCCGTGCCGTAGCCGATGCCGGATCGATAATTCACAGAGATGACCACATACCCTTTGGATGCGAAATACTGATTGATTGCATAGGCCATGTGATAGAAGTAGGAGTAGTGGTACCCGAGCAACATCTGACGGCTGGGTCCGCCATGCGTGAAAACCAGCGCCGGCCGGCGCTCCCCGGGTTTGATGTCCTTGGGCACAAAAACCTGATTGTGAAACTTCAAGCCATCCTCGGCCGTCAGAATGACTTGCTCAGGCACGACCTGCGCATCCAGAGGGAAATCGGCAGGAAGCTTGCGGGAAATGATGTTCGCCTGACCACCGCCTGCCGGCACAATCGCCACCGACTTGGGCTGCTTCGCATCGGCATAAAAACATGCCACCTTGTCACCTGAAGCCAAAGCTGCCGGATAGTTCTCGATGCCGTTTCCTTTGGTGAGCTGAGTGGGTGTACCTCCCGAGGTCGAGGTCTTCCAGATGTGGCGCCGGTCGATGTCATTTACATTCGTACCATAAAAAAGGAATTTGCCATCGCTGGAAAAACCGAGGGTCTCAGCCTCATCCGCGGCTGGAACTTCTCCCTCTCCGGGAGTCAGTTCGATGGGCAGAATGTTCTCACCACCGGCAATAGGAAGTGCGAAATAACGGCGACAGTTATTGCGCTCCAGCAGGAACACGAAGCTGTCTCCCGCCCAATCGATCCGGTTGGTGGGAGCGAAGGATGGATCCTGCGTTGATGGGTGCCAAACCTCGCGCGCCGCGCCGGTGGCAACGTCGGCCACCAGAATTGCCAGTGTATAGCCGCCCGGCAACGCTGCACGCAAGTAGATCGGATCGGTCGCCGTCCTCTGGCTTGGCTGCACCGCCTGGGCCTGCCCGCCCCGTCCAGCTTGCTGAGCCGCCGCCGGATTCTGCGGCGGTACGCCTGCCCTGCCCATGCCAACACCTCTTCCCTGCTGCGTCTGCTGCTGGGCGAGGGCGGTAATCTGCAGAAACGATGATCCCGGTCTGCGCATGAATGCGATCCTGGTGCCGTCCGGCGACCAAGTAGGACTGGCATCCCTGTCCACGGAAGGCGCTACATAGGTCAGCTGCCTCTTATCGTGATCATAGACCACAATCAGACTGTGATCCGTCCGGTTGCTGACAAATGCGACTTTCTTGCTGTCCGGGGACCACTTGGGATCCCCGTTTCTTCCCCACGCCTTGATCAGCGGTTCATCGCTCGGAGCTGCGACGGCTCTTCCGGATACATTGACCGAAGCCTCATAGATTTGCCCGTCGCGGACGAACAGCAGCCATTTGGCATTTGGTGCAAGGATCGGGCCACTCCCCTCGGCAAGCTTCACCGCCTTCGCTTTGCGCGTGTCCGCGGCCCAGATCTCTTGATGGCCACCGCCCGGCTCGCTCGCCGGATTCGCAATCCAGCCATCCCGGTTGGGGCCCTGGCCTCGGACAAAAACGACCACGCCGCCGTCATCGGATATCTTGAGTTCCGACAGTTCCTTGCCATCATCCTGCATGAAATCGGTGAGGCGCACGGGTTTGAAGGAAGGCGCCGCCGCGGTATAGACATTGCGCAAGCCGCGCTCCGCTTCGCACCAGGCAATGCGGTCGGCTTTTTTGGCCGAAACCAGATTGCTGGGAAGGGCATAGCTCAGAATCTGCTCGATGGTGAACGATTTTTGCGCGGAGGCAAAAGATGCGGAAAGCACTATAACGATCACGACCACTAGGCCTGCCACCTTCAAGTGATGACTTTTCATACAATCCTCCGGGTTGCTCATCGAAAATAGACTGTCGGCGTGGAAAGATCATACTTATCACTTCCGGATTACGCTACTGGATTTTTCTGGGCGATGAATTTGCAGATTTCCCCTCATTTGGCTCTTTCTCACTTCGGGAGATGCAGATTAGAGGTCGCGGAATTGAAAGAAGAGATACGCCAGCAAAAAACCAGTTGCGGCGATGCATGCCAGGATAAAGATGTCGTGGGTCGAACCCGTGGATCCGGTGATCAGATTCAATGAGTTGTAATAGTGAAAAGGGGAATAGCGGGCAACGGGTTTCAGGGGCTTCCAGGCCTGTGCGATCAGATCCGTCATGTAGCATGTCATTGCCAGCAATCCGGTTATCGCGGCGGCCACACTCCGACGGTGGGCGATCGAAGCCAGTGCCAGCGCAATGCCCCCCCAGCAAAGCAGCAACAAGCCTAGATTCATTCCCAGCTGCGGGATGACTGCTAAAGTCTTACGCGCCAAATCCGCATCCGCCAGCCAGGTGAGTCCGACCCAGGTTCCCAGCATCATTGCGCCCAGCGACAGTGCGACGCATAGGACCAGCAGGGTGATCGTCCTGGTAATTACCCAGCAACGGGCGAGTGGATGCGCAAGAATGAGGTCGAGAAATCGTGTTTCGATCTCGCTCGCCGGTTCGGTCGCGAGTGCGATCATCAACCCTACGAGGAAGGCTATAATGGCGACATGAAAAAAGCCGAGACAGGCAATCCCCCGAAAGGATATCAGCGTCAGAAGAGACGAACCGAAAATCTGGCGGAGAAAATCCGGGATTAACGCCGTCAATCCGGAAAAAGTGTTGAGCTCCTGCAGTGACTGCGCGGCGATGGCGAGCAGAATCTGAAATGCTGCCAGCAAGGCGGCAGCCACCAGCAGGAGGGTGCGCGCCCGCCGGGCGGAGTGGATCAGGAGAGCAAAGCAGGCTCTCATCGGCTCTCCTCCCGGTAATATCGCATGAGCACCTCTTCCAGACGCGCTTCTGCAACATCAACATCGAGGACCGGCAGCCCGGCAAGCAATGCCATGAGCGGACCCAGGGCGCCCCGCACTTTTAAGACCCACGCGCGCGGGTTTAGATCGAGGATCTCGTACTCCGGAGGCAGCCCCTCGGGGCGAGTCGCCACATCCGAACTGAAGGTCACCCGCACTTTGCGCTGCGCCATTTTGCGCAGATCTTCAACCGAAGCGAGCAACGCCAGTTGGCCATTGCGGATCAGGCCGATGCGATCGCAAACCCGTCCCACTTCCGAAAGCACGTGGGAGGACATGAACACCGTGCGCCCCTTGCGCCGCACCTCGAACAGCAGGTCATAAAACGATTCCTGCATGAGGGGATCCAGCCCTTCGGTCGGTTCGTCGAGAATGAGCAACGGCGCATCACCCTGCAACGCCTGGATCAGGCCGAGCTTCCGCCTCATTCCGGTGCTGTACTCCCGCAACCTTCTACGCAGATCGACATCCGGAAGATTGAGCCGTTGCAGCAATTCCCGACGATATTTTTGAGAAACCGGGCGCTGGTGCAAGCGGCCGAGCAAGTCGAGCACTTCCCTGCCGGTCATGTCGCCATAGAAGTCCACTTCGCCCGGCAGGTATCCTACCAACGCACGCACCTTCAGCCCTGAGCGCTGGCAGTCGTGGCCCATGACCGCGGCAGTCCCCGCATTGGGACGCAACAGATCCAGGAGAATGCGTATGGTAGTGGTTTTGCCGGCGCCGTTGAGGCCGAGAAATCCAAAGATCTCTCCCTCATTGACTTCAAGCGTAAGATCGCGGACAGCGATCACCCGCCCGTATCGTTTGGCGAGGCTCCGGATCAAAACCGCCGGCGCAGACATGGCAATATCCTAATCGCGCGCGGAGCTACTTGCAAGAAAAGGCTGCAAGGGATCTAGGACTCCATCAATTGCTTGAGTCTGGCAAGCTCCTTGTCGGCAAGGTCTACTTGCTTGTCAAAGGCCTCTTTGGAGATCGACGGCGGCGGAGAAAATTCCAGGGTAAACTCAGATCCCGAGCCCTTGGCGACCACCCGGGCGGCGACTGTCCACTGCACCCCAGAAGAGATAAGATCATACTCGAGAGCGCCCGATGCCTCATCGGGCCGGATGCGAATCCTGCCGAGACCGGTGAGCGTTTCCATAGCCCACCATTCACCCGCTCCGGGTTTGACGGCCACAACGTTCGCGATGGCCCATTTCGGCCAGTTGGCAAGATTCGAGACAAAGATGAACACCTTGGAAACAGGTGCGTCAATCGAGATTGATTTTGTAACAGCAGACGAAACCAATTCGTACCTCCTGAGTTAACGGTCTTTCTAAACCTGCAACTACAAAACACGCTAAAAACGCCACTGTGTGCGACACATTTCGTGGCATTTCTCTCCAATATTGTACTACTTCAGTTTGAGCAGCTTTTCGAGTTCATCGACCAATTGCCCGAAAAGATCCATTGTATCCTGAATCGGCTTGGGGGAACTCATATCCACGCCGGCCTTCTTGAGGATCTCGATCGGGTAGTCGCTGCTTCCAGCTTTTAAGAATGACAGGAAGGCGTTGAGCTTACCCGCATCTCCGCCCAGAACTCCTTTAGCCAGCGCTGCGGAAGCGCAGTAACTCGTGGCGTACTTGTAGACGTAGAATCCGCGATAGAAATGGGGGATGCGCAGCCAGTAGCCGTCCACTTCATCATCGTAGGCGAAGGAGGGGCCAAAATATTTCACCACCAAGGTCCGGTAAATCTTGCTCATGGATTCATAGGTCAGGGGAGCTCCCTGTTCACCCTCTGCGTGAATCAGCTTCTCGAATTCCGCCCACATGGTCTGGTTGATCACCGTTCCGCGTATGCTCTCGAGCGCGCTGTTCACGAGGAACAGCCTTTCCGCATCGTTCTTGGCATGCTTGCGCAGGTAGTTGCTGAGAATGACCTCGTTGCTCGTGGAGGCTACCTCGGCGAGAAAGATCGGGTAATCCCCGTAGACAAACGGCTGGTTGTGCCGTGAAAACCAGCTGTGCATCGAGTGCCCCATCTCGTGCGCCGTCGTGAACATGTCATCATATGTGTTGTTGTAGTTCAGCAGGATATAGGGATGGGAAAGGTAGGTGCTTTCGCTGTAGGCTCCGCTCCTCTTCCCCTGGGTCTCGTACACATCGATCCAGCGGCTCTGGAACGCTTTGGTCATCGGCTCGATGTACTCCTTGCCCAGGGGACTCAAGCCCTGGATTACGGTCGCCACCGCGTCGTCGAAGGTAATCTTGGGGGCCTCACCCTCGATGAGCGGCACAAAAGTGTCGTAGAGCCGCACTTTGTCGACGCCGAGTTTTTTGCGTCGGATTTCGATGTAGCGATGCAGCAGCGGCAGATTCGAATGGACCGTGGAGATCAGGTTATCGTAAACGCTGACCGGGACGTTGTCAGGCGCCAGCGCCGCTGCCAGTGCGCTGCCGTAATGACGAGCGCGCGCCCGAAAAATGTCTCCCTGCACCGAGCCGGCCAGTGTCGCAGCCATCGTGTTTTTGAAGGACAGGTAGGACCCCAGTGTTGCCTTGAATGCGCGCTCACGCAACGCACGGTCGGGCGAACGCATGAAGAAGGTATAGCGCCCTTCACTCAACTGGACATCATTCCCTTGGTCATCTTTGATGGTCGGAAATTTCATGTCCGCATTCGCCAGCATCGAGAAAGCTTCACCCGGCGTGGCAGCCAGTTTGCCGGTCATCGCCATCAACTCCTCTTCCCGCGCGCTGAGTACATGCTGTTTCTGCCGCAGCAGGTCATCAAAATGATGGGTGTAGATGGCCAGCTTGGGGTTGCTCTTGCACCACTCCAGCAGCTTGCCGTCAGGGAGAGAAAGGATCTCGGGCTCAAACCACGAGGCGGATTCCCCAAGCCGAACCCCCAGCGTGGCTACCCGGTCGTACATCGCTTGCGCGTCCGATTGCCGAACGTCCTGATCCTTTAGAAGCGAAGCATAGGATCCCATTTTCGAGAATTTGGCCGACAGGTCTTCGTAAGCTGTCAGAAAACTCAAGAGCGTTTCCGGCGATTTGGCGACCGTACCCTTCATCTTGGCAATGGCTCCCAAGGCCTGTCCGCAGGATTTGAAGTCCGCCTCCCACGCCGCCAGATTCGGATACATCGCGGCCAAGTCCCATGTATATTTGACATCGATTTGCGATCGTTCAGGAACCTTTCCCTGAGCCTGCTCCGCAACCGCGGGCCCCAAGGGAGCCAACCCCAGAATCGCCACAACAGAAATCCATCCCAACGACTGCAAGCAACGCGGCATAATTCTCCTCAAATTAAGCAACAGTGTTCCACGAGCTACGAGCATGCTGCATCTCCCGTGTGCGCACCCATTCAAAAAAAAGGCGCCAGACTTCGCACTTCGTCGGACATGCTCGAGCGCGTCAACACTTACCGGGCACGCGAACAATACCTTATAAGATTGTAGCAGGAAAATATCCAAAGTGACGGCCCTAAACAAATCACCAATATGGTCCGGCAGCGAGACTCAGGGTACTATTTATTCGGAAGACCAAGGCCAATCTGGCAGACGTCTATCCAAGGTGCGGGTCTCGGCCAATGCTATAATCCAAAACCTATGAAGCGGCGACCTTTCATCTCACTCGTTCTCATTCTGGCCTGCTTGCGGCTGCTCTTCTCTGCGCCGGCGGAAATTCCCGGCTTGCGCTACGAGCATCGCAGCATCGCCGGACCCGAATCCATTCACATCCTGGAGGTAGATCCTCACCTGCTGCGCATCGAGGCAGTGCGCGCCCTGGATGACGGCGTCGGACGCGAAACTGTCCCATCGATTGCGCAGCGCAAAGGTGCGCTCGCAGCCGTCAATGCCGGATTCTTCCGCATCGGCGGCCGTTATGACGGCGAACCCGAGGGTATCCTCAAGATCAAGGAGAGCTGGTTTTCCGATCCCACGGAAGCCCGCGGCGCCATCGGATGGACGCGCGGCGGGGTGATTGCTAGGATCGGCAGGCTCACCATGAAATGGATGCTCCAAAGCCGCGGCAAGACCTACCCCGTTGACGGCATCAACCGGCCGCGGGAGTCCGCGGAAGCCGTTCTCTATGATTGGGCTTTTCACCGCTGCACTCTAACCGACCCGGACGGAATAGAATTTCTCATCGCGCGCAGCAAGATCACCGGCATTTGGACCAAAGGAAACGCCGGAATCCCAGCTAACGGATTTGTCTATTCCGTGGGTCCGCAGTCGACCGTCCCTGTCAGCAACCTCCGGGTAAAAACGCCGGTCAGAATCACCTACGACCTCAAGGCCGTAGATGAGCCCCAAACCAAGGCAAAGTCCGGATGGCAGGATATGGAGTATATCGTCGGCGGTATGCCGGCGCTGTTTCTCCAACAGCACGTCATATTCGGATCGAACGCCGAGAAGATGCGCGCGGGCTTCGACACGGAACGTCATCCGCGTACTGCGATCGGTCTCCGCGCCGACGGCACGTGGGTATTCGTGGTCGTCGATGGCCGACAGCCGGAACTTTCTATAGGAATGGACCTCAAAGCACTGTCTGATCTTCTGTTGTCTTTAGGGTGCGTCGATGCCCTGAACCTCGATGGCGGTGGGTCGTCCACGCTCTATTACCAGGGACGGGTCGTAAACTCCCCTTCGGATGCGACAAAAGAGCGTCCCGTTTCCGATGCCATAGTGGTCCTGCGGAAATGAACAAGCATTAGGTCGGAGTCGACCCTGCAATCTCATTCGAGTTTGTCCAGGCAGCTGCCGCTTGCGAAAAAAACCCCGAAAAAGCATATACATATCGCACGAATTGTGAATATGTTTTTAATATTTCATCTCTGACGCCGGTGGTAGCCTGCTCCGTGAATTCTGTGTATTGTTTCGGCTTGACTCATTTATCTTTTAGTACTAACTATATAGCACTATCGCAGGAAAGATATGAAGCCTATTGTTCCTCAAAAGCTGGCTGTCTTGACGTTATGGATTTTCATTTCGTTCGCAGGCGCTTGCCACACCAAACCGCAGCCCATTCCCACGCCGGTCGGTCCGCCCGTTCCCGAGGAACTGGTCCAGGAATATATCGCGCAGGGCGACCAACTGTACCAGGCAATGCATCTTTATGCCTGGCGTCGAGCCGAAGAGGCCTACACAAAAGCTTACATTCTTGCGCCCCGGCAGGAGATACTCGACAAGCTGGCACTCGTCAAGCTTCTGCGCATGACGCGTGAAATCGATGAAGATATTGCCTGCCCCACAATGGACGAGGATATCGGTTTTATCTGTCAAAATCCGGCGGCCGCGCGAGCCCAGGCTCTTTGCGATCTTGCCAGAGGGTACGCCGCCGGCCCGGCTGCAGCGGCGCAGCAAATAAAGCGAGTCGATCCCTCGGTTCTGCAGGCAGACGTGTCCCCGCTGGATGCCTATTTCTTTGCACTTCACTCGAGGACGTTCGGGCTGGAGGCCAAAGACGACAGCTTCCGAAAACAGATCGGCGAGAAATACAAGGATTCGCCACTATTCATGTATCTGAATCTGGGCATGGGATCACCCCGCGTAATGCAACAATATCCCGATTTCGCGGAAGCGTGGGAGTTCGCCGCGGAAATGAGTTTCCAGCGCACCCAGCTTAAAGCGGCCCGGGCCGGGTTTGCCAAAACGCTCGAGCTTGTGCCCGATTACACGCGCGCGATCATCGGCCTGGCAAATGTTTTTTTCTTCAAGCTCGAGGACTATGAAAACGCCCTAAAGACCTATAGCAGAGCGCTGAAGTGGGATCCTAAGAGCACGGCCGCATTGTTTGGCAAGGGCGCGGCGCTGCACCATCTCGAGCAATACGATGATTCCAACGCCACACTGGATCTGATGCTGGCCACCGATCTGAGCCGCCGCGGGCGGGTGACCCGAGATAGTGTCCTATATTATCGGGGCGAAGCGAATTACTATAAAGCCTACAACTATCACTTGAAAAATGAGCCCCAACGAGCGCGCGAACTGATCGATATCGCGAAGCAGGACCTGCCCCAATCGGAAGAGATCAACTACCTGTCAGGTCTCCTCTACTTCAATGCGGGCCAGCTGAGTGCCGCGAAAACGGACTTCGAGAAAGCTGCCAAGCAGGGGAAGAACTGCTATGCCTACTACTACCTCGGCTTGATAGAGTTCAAGACCGGCGGCCCCACGGCGGCCTCCCAGTTTCTCACCTGCTCCGCATGCCTGGAACGAAGCCTGCGCACTTTCCTGCAGAATATCCAATCGCTGTCGACGCTGGATATCGAGCCCAGCGAAAAACAGGCCTTAAGCTTGCGAATGGAAATGAAGCTCGTCTCCTACCGGGATTCTTGGGCCGATCTTGTCAAGCGCATGATCGGGTTAATCCGGGGTGAAGCGATCGACGAAAAATGGAAGCAGATTTATATGGACACGATGACCGACCTGCTGGCCAAGGTCAAAGCCATCAACGTCAAGTGATGCCGCGGAGGCCCGGAGCAGCCGCGCAATACAGGGACAGGCATGAATGGCACTCAGTGAAGATTGGGCGAGTTCGTTTACGCGGGAAAAGAGACCCTGAAAGGGTCTAACAGTGACAGCCCAGGGCGCAAGCCCTGGGCTGGCGCTGTTGAATCCGTCCGTGGTTGCTTGACAAAGTGCCATTCGGAATAGGCATTAGGGTCTATCGCAGCCTCATCGGCTTGTGCGGTCCGGCTCACTTCCAGTGCGACTTGATGTATTCCTCAGTTTCGGGGAGTCCGCCCTGCATGATCAGGTAACCGTTGTGAGGTTCCCGTTCGGTGATCTCGTGGTTGATCGATTGCCGCATCATGAGCGTCACTTCCTGGGGGTCATCCGTATGGCCGAGTACCCATGAGAGCTTCATCAGGGCCGTCTCGGGCAGCATGTTATCGAGCGGAACGATTCCCAAGTCCAACAAATCACGGCCGGTATCGTAGACATACATCTGGACATATCCCCAGAGAGTCTGAACGGTCATGACCACGTGCACGCCGGCGGCGACCGCACGTTTGAGCGCAGGGTACAGCGGCTTGTTTACATGGCCCAGGCCGGTGCCGGCAATCACGATCCCACGGTAACCTTTCTCCACCAGCGCATCCACCAGATCCGGGCACATCCCCGGATAATAATAAAGAATGGTGGTGCGGTCATTGTAGGCCGTGTCGATCTTCACTTTCCGGCTGCGGTCGCGTTTAGCGTAGTCCCGGTTAATGTAGGTAAAGCTGTCGCGGCTGACCATAGCCAGCGGAATGTCGCCGATGGTGCGGAATGTGCTCCGATAGGAGCTGTGCATCTTGCGCGTGCGCGTGCCGCGATGGAGCAAACCGTGGCGGTCCGAAGTCGGGCCGAACATGCAGATCTGTACTTCTGCGATGTCGCCGTACGCAGCGGAGCGCACCGCATGAATGAGATTGAGCGCGGCATCGGAGGAAGGGCGGTCGCTCGAACGCTGGCTGCCGACGATTACGATCGGCACGGGTGAGTTCTGCACCATAAAGGAAAGGATTGCCGCCGTGTGCCCCATGGTGTCGGTGCCGTGGCCGATGACGACGCCGTCCACGCCGGATTCTATTTCCTCTCCGATCGACTGTGCCAGTTTGATGTACTGCTCCATCGCCATGTTTTCGGAAAAAACACCGAAAAGCTTTTTCGTAGTCAGGTTGCAGATGTCGGCAAGCTCGGGTACGGCTCCATACAACTCGCCCGGCGTGAACGCCGGAATTACCGCGCCGGTGCGGTAGTCCAGTCTCGAAGCGATCGTGCCTCCGGTCCCCAGCAGCGTCACCCGGGGCAGGTTCGGATTCACCGGAAATTCTTTCTCGGGGATTTTGTAGATCGCTTCTTTATATCCGAGTTCCACTGCGCTGACGATGCGGTTGAAGTGCACGCCCACGTTATAGCCGTTTTTCATCTTGATGACGATATGCTCATCATCCAGCGTTTCGCTGCGTGGCAGGATCACTCCTTCGAAGACGCTGCCGGCGTCATTCACGAGACGCACCTCACTCCAGACGCGCAACCCGAGGGCGACGAGCCTGGCACGGCACTTCCCTTTGTAGCCCTTAAGCTCGTCCTGCGCTCCTGCGCTCATTTCATTTCCTCCATCTGGCTCTTCAGCGCCGCGGCAACTTCGTGCGCGGGTACCTTGCCCAGCAAAACGGACATCAATCGTCCCATTGCCAGGCGGCGCACGAGTTTGGCATCTTTTCTGAAGGCAGCCTGGGCTGCTTCAGAGACGCGCTGCAACACGGTTGCACGCCAGTTTCCGGTTGCCTCATCCAATCCATATTTCTCGAGGATCTGGGCGAAGCTGAGACCGGGCGCTTCCGCCATGCGCCGCACGAGGATATCCCGGGCCTCGAACAGCACCGGACGTTGGACGATGGCATGGAAAAACTCGCACCACCGTTCCGCGGGAATCTGTCCGACCGCAATCCCGGCGCGCCGCCACCCGACGAGTCGTTCTCCAATCAGGAAACATGCCTGCCTCAAGTCTGCTCCACACTCCGCAACGACTCGGTCCACGAGACCGGCTCCGCCCCGGCGGATCAAGTAGTGGGCAGTCGCCGCAGGCACTCCCACAGAAGCATAGCGGGACTCTCGCCTCCAGGGCTCTTCCGCCAGGCTCGCCTCCAGCCTGGAGACGCGCTCGCGTGTGACGCGCGTCGGCGGACTGTCTGTATCAGGGTACATGCGGTCCGGGCCAGGCAGAATGCGCTCAAAATCCGTCGTGCCGTCTTCAAACGGCTGGCGCGTTTCGTTGGGAACGCCGTTGGTAGCGTCGCCATAGCGAAGGCGGATTTCATCCGCTGCGGTCCGGCAGTCCTCCTCCGGACCCCAGACCACAACAACCGCATCATCGCTCTCGCAGTGCAGCCTGGAACGCACCTTGCGCAGTTCCTGAAGAGCTCCCCGGTAGTCGGGCCATTTCTCCCCGCTCAGCAGAATCGGCGCCTGATCCAACCCGGAGATGACGCGCACGCGGCCGGCCAATTCGTGGGCGAAGGTCAGGTCAGGTTGAGACGGCCAGGACAAAGTGCCTGCCAGCCCCTTCAGGCGCACGGCCTTGACCACAAACGGGCCTGCACCTAATTCAAAACCGGGGCGCCGCCGTTCGTCTTTTACCCACGGCTCCCAAACTTCGCGGCGGAGCAGCGAATATTCGGAATTCGCAGACAGGTCCGTGACATCCGCAGATTCAATCTCGATCTTTCCCGGGGCTGTAAAGCCACGCCGGTGCAGTTCATCCCTGAGCTTGAGCAGATTCACCTGGCGCACTGCTTCACAGTGAACCAACCTCGGCGCCCAGCCCGCTTTGGGCACCCCTTTGATCTCAACCCGCCGTCCCCCGCGCACGGAGACGTTAACATCCTGCCGGCTTGCGCCCAGCCCGACGCGAACGTGCCCGGTCGATCGGCACACGCGGCCGATAAGCAGGATTGCCTCTTCCACCTCCTCCGGCGTACGCAAATCTGGACCGGTTACGGTCTCGATCAAGGGCATGCCGAGCCGGTCGGTGCGCCAGACAATGAGGTGTCCACGATCTGAAACTTCGCGGCAGGAATCCTCCTCGACACTGACCTGAATGATGGAAATCTCGCGTCCGTGGAAAGGCAGGCGCCCGTTGACACCTACGATAGCGGTACGCTGAAAGCCGGTCGGAATCGAACCATCGAGGTACTGCTTGCGGGCGATATGCACTTCGTCCACGATGTCGCAGCCCAGCATGAGGCACTGTTCAATGGCGATGTCCACCGCCTGCTGATTCACGAGAAATGGCGGCGTGTCGTCCATTTCATAGGT
>JBGQNR010000136.1:0-17138 GCA_041501225.1 Acidobacteriota bacterium | reverse complement strand
GCGCGGTTGACAGCGATCCGGCACCGAGCAAAAGCGGCTTTACATCAGAACTGGTGAGTCCTCATTCCTCCTGAATTCCCGTTTTGGGAAGTTATGCCGCGATTGCTTCCGGTCACTTGCCTGAGAAGTCGGTATACCGGAGAAGCGGTTGACAATGGGGGCAGTCGACTCACCCTGCACGTCTCTTCAACCGTTTGCGCGCTGCAAGTCCAAGCGGCTGGCCATCCAACTCAACTTTCGGCACTTCCGTATCCGGGGAACATGCCATTTTGCGCGTGTCAGCTGGCTTGCCACCTGCTGATGTCTAACATTGACAAAGATTGTTATCCTCCGCTATCCTAGGTTTTGAAATAGAAAAGAGGATTTCGCCATGAATGTCTCACTGACACCCGAACTGGAAAAGTTTGTGAGCAAAAAGGTTGGCTCCGGGAGATACAACTCCGCCAGCGAAGTCGTCCGCGAGGCACTGCGCCTCTTGGAGGAGCATGAGCAAGTCCGCTACGCACAGCTGGCCGAGTTCCGCAACGAGCTTGATCGGCGCCTTGCCGCACTCGACCGCGGAGAAGTCGTCGATGGATCTTCGCTCCGCGCCCGACTTCGAAAACGATCGATGCAGCGCCGGAAGAAGCTCCCATGAGAGATTACATCCTCGGAATCGAAGCTTCTCAGGATGTGCTGGACATTTGGGACTACATAGCGAACGACAACATCGATGCTGCCGACCGCTTGCTGGAATTACTCTTCGAAGCCTTCGATAAGCTCGCCAGCATGCCCCGTATTGGACACCGGCGCGAAGATCTGATTGATGACCGGCCCCTCCTGTTCTAGCCGGTCGGCGACTACCTTGTCATATATCGCGCGAACCGCTTGCCCGTTGAGATTGTCGCGGTCACCCGCAGCTCTCGCGATATCCCCGCCTTTTTGCGCAGCCGCGAGCCCTGATGAAATTGTCGATCGCCGGCTGACAGGAACGGCCGCCGCGGTCAGGATCCCTCCCCCGGAGTCCAGTTGTGGGATTGAATCCTGCGCGCCGCAGAGTGCTGACATCATTGAACGGAATTTTTTACATCCACGCCGCGAATGCTCTCGGTCACCTGGCCGTGTTGTCGGCTATCCGGACAAGTAGCCCTGGTTCAAACTCCCAAACGGGCTTCGCGTCAGTGGGCGCCTGATGCGTCAATGCATTGTTTGATCTCACATACAGAACCGCCGGTCAAGGAGGCCGCCGGGTAGGGCGGAATACCAGAAGATATCAATGCGACAAATAGGTCAAGGTGCGGATCCCGGGCTTGGAAGATGACGCCCATGCCGCCTGCGCCGGGCTTCGCAACCATTCGATAGTGGGCGAGCGACCTGCCGAACATGAAAGAAATCTCTCCGCCGGGGAGAGACTGCAATCCAGGACCTTATTGGATCGCCCGGAAATTTTACCGATATGATTCTACGGTTATCGGCGATCCCGCGGCTCTTCTTGCTCGAGCGCAGATAGTGGCTGGAAACCGGGGGATTGTAAACCGAACGGGAGTTCCTTGGTGACGAACTCATGGCACGGAATCGCCGCGACGCCGGGGACAATGGCGCGCGATGACGGGGCCGCTCGTGACGCCCTAGACCATGGGCGCCTCCAGCATGCGGGCGAGGTATCGCATGGTTGAGTGTTATAATCTATGATGTTAAATAACGCAACACCCACAGCTCACCATCGACGCTCGGGGCATTGCGCCTGCAGTATTTCTCATTCCACCATTCCTCCATTCCATCGCAGGATCTCCCCAACAGGAAAAAACATTTGCCTATTGTTTTATTCATCTGCCTATTATTCAATTGCCGGGTATTAAGTGCTGGCGGGACAACAATTGAAAGCGGGGTTGAGAGATGAACATAACGGAAATTTTCATCCGGCGCCCGGTGATGACGACGCTGGTGATGCTGGCGATCCTCATTTTCGGCGTGGTCGGGTATCGTACGCTGCCCGTTAGCGATCTTCCCAACGTCGACTTCCCGACTGTCCAGGTGAACGCAGGCCTTCCCGGCGCCAGCCCCGAAATGATGGCCGCCTCGGTCGCGACCCCGCTGGAGCGCCAATTCTCGACCATTCCGGGGGTGGATTCGATGTCGTCGTCGAGCTCGCTCGGATCGACCAGCATCACGATCCAGTTCGCGTTGGACCGCAATCTTGACGCCGCAGCCCAGGATGTGCAGACCGCAATCGCCACAGCCCAGCGAATGCTGCCGCCGGGAATGCCGAGCCCGCCGACGTTCCGCAAGGTCAATCCCGCGGACATGCCTATCCTGATGATGTCGCTCAACTCGCCGACGCTGCCGTTTTCGGAGGTGGACAATTACGCCCAGAACCTTATTGCGCAGCGCATCTCCATGATCTCAGGCGTCGCGCAGGTGAATGTCTATGGCAGCATGAAATACGCAGTGCGCGCCCAGCTGGACCCGACCCTCCTGGCCAGCCGCGGCATCTCCATCAACGAGGTCAGCGCCGCCATCAGCGCGCACAACGTCAACATGCCGAGCGGAACGCTCTGGGGTCCGAGGCAGGCCTACACCGTGCAGGCCACGGGACAACTCACCAGCGCCGAAGCCTATCGGCCGCTCGTCGTCGCCTACCGCAACGGCGCGCCTGTGCGCCTGCAGGAACTGGGCCGGGTGATCGACAGCGTGCAGAACGACAAGGCGGCCGCATGGTTCAACGACAAGCGCTCCGTCACTCTGGCGGTCCAGCGGCAGCCGGGCACGAACACGGTGGAGGTCGTCGACTCGATCAAAGCGTTGCTGCCCACATTCCGCTCATTCCTCCCCCCTTCCGTGAACATGGACATCCTGATCGACCGTTCGGAGTCGATCCGCGAGTCGGTCAATGATGTCAAATTTACTCTTCTCATCACCGTAATCCTTGTCGTGCTGGTCATTTTCATTTTCCTGCGCAATGTCACGGCAACCCTGATCCCCAGCCTGGCGCTGCCGATGTCGATCATCGGCACCTTTGCCGCCATGGCGCTGCTGGGTTACTCGCTCGACAACCTGTCCCTGATGGCCCTGACACTTTCGGTGGCGTTCGTCGCCGACGACGCGATCGTTATGCTCGAGAACATCTTCCGGCACCTCGAGATGGGGAAGGCGCGCTGGCAGGCGGCGCTCGACGGGGCCAAGGAAGTCGGTTTCACGATCCTCTCGATGACCCTGTCGCTGGCGGCCGTGTTCATTCCGGTCCTGTTCATGAGCGGAATCATGGGGAGGCTATTCCACGAGTTCGCGGTCGTAATCAGCGTGGCGATCCTGATCTCGGGTTTCGTGGCCCTGAGCCTTACCCCTATGCTTGCCAGCCGGATGATCCAATCGGAACACGGGCGACGGCACAATAGGTTGTACCGCATCAGCGAGCGCGGATTCGATGCGAGCCGCAACGCGTATGGCTGGAGTCTGCGGGTCGTCCTGCGCCACCGCTTCCTTACGTTGCTTGTGGCCGCGGGCACGCTGGCGGCAACGATCTATATTTACCCGTTCGTGCCCAAGGGCTTCATACCCAGCCAGGACACCGGCACGCTTTCCGGATCCACCGAGGCGGCGCAGGACATCTCGTTCGACGGCATGGCCAGGATGCAACGGCAGGTCGCCGCCGTAATCGGCGCCGACCCCAACGTGGCCGCGTACTCCTCCAATGTTGGGTCGGGTATGGGAGGAAGCGGCAATGCCGGCCGCTTCAACATCCGGCTGAAGCCCCGCTCGGAGCGCAACCTGACACCGGAGCAGGTGATCGAGGGGCTGCGCCCGAAGCTGAATGCGATCCCGGGAATCCGGACATTTCTGCAGAACCCGCCCCTGGTGCGCATCGGCGGCATGATGAGCCGCAGCCTGTACCAGTTCACGCTGCAGGGTCCTGAGATCGCGGAGCTCTATCGGGCAGGGGCGGATTTCGAAAAACGGATGCGCACCCTCCCGATGCTGGTGGATGTGACGAGCGACCTCCAGCTCAACAACCCCCAGGTCACCGTCAAGATCGACCGCGAAATGGCTTCACGGCTGAACGTGACCGCGGACGTGATTGAATCGGCGCTCTACAACGCCTACGGTTCGCGCCAGGTCTCCACCATCTATACGGCGGCCGACGCGTACTACGTCATCCTGGAACTTCTCCCTGAATACCAACGGGACCCGAATGCATTGGGCCTGCTCTACGTCAAGTCGTCCACCGGCAGGCTGGTGCCGCTGAACCAGGTTGCCAGCCTGGCGTCCGGGGTCGGCCCGCTCACCGTCGCGCACTATGGACTGATGCCGGCCGTCACCCTCTCATTCAACCTGCAGCCCGGTGTTTCGCTTGGTCAGGCCGTCGATGAAATCCAGCAGGCCGCCGGCGAATCCCTGCCGGCCAGTATCAACACGACGTTCCTGGGGACGGCCGCGGCATATCAGTCGTCGTTACAGGGTATGGGCGTACTACTGGTCCTGGCCATCTTCGTGATCTACATGGTGCTCGGAATCCTGTACGAGAGCTTCATCCATCCCGTGACGATTCTCTCAGGACTGCCATCGGCCGGATTGGGCGCCCTGGCAACCCTTCTCGTTTTCAAACAGGAGCTGAACATCTACTCATTCGTCGGGATCATCATGCTGATTGGCATCGTCAAGAAAAATGCCATCATGATGATCGACTTCGCACTTGAGGCACAGCGGCGGCAGGGGAGTCTGCCGGGGGAGGCTATCTACCAGGCCTGCCTCGTGCGGTTCCGCCCCATCATGATGACCACGATGGCAGCGCTGATGGGAACGCTGCCGATTGCCTTGGGAATGGGGGCCGGCTCGGAAGCCAGGCGCCCGCTCGGGCTTGCCGTGGTGGGAGGCCTGGTAGTGTCCCAGTTGCTGACGCTTTACATCACTCCCATCATCTACGTCTGGCTCGAAAAAGCGCGCACAATGGTGCACGAAATGCGAACGGCACCCACGGCTGTCACGCAAGAAGTGGGCGCCGGCAAGTGACGGCCGCTTGCCGGGCAAGAGTCTTTTGGCCCAAGGAGGTTCATACCAGTATGCATCGGAAAATTCAGGGCAAATCCCGCCGGGTGTGCGCCTTGGTTGTCTTTGCGGGCACTGTGGTTTTTCTGTCTTCCTTGTTGTTCTCAGGATGTGCGGGCAAGGAGGCCCCCGACCGTGCCGCGAAAAAAGGTCCCGCCGGCGGAGCCGTTCCGGTGACGGTGGCGAAAGTCTCCCGGAAGGAAGTGCCCGTCGACATCGAGGTCGTCGGCAACGTGGAGTCCTGCCTGACGGTTGCGGTCAAGTCCCAGGTGAGCGGTGAAATCACTCAGGTTTTCTTCCACGAAGGCGATTTCGTCAAGAAGGATGCTCAGCTCTTTGTCATCGACTCGCGTACCTACCAGGGCCAGGTGAATCAGGTTCAGGCGAACGTGGCGCGGGACCAGGCCGTACTGGCCCAGATCGAGTCGAACCTCGCCCGGGACCAGGCCCAGGAAAAATACGCCCAAGCCACCGCAGCGCGTTACGCCAGCCTGTTCGATCGCAACCTCATTTCGAAGGACTTGTTGGAGCAGGCCCGCGCCAACGCCGACGCGGTTTCGGCAGCGGTGCGCGCCGACGCGGCTGCCATTCAAAGCGCCCGCGCTACCATTGAAGCGACCAAGGCAGCCTTGGAAAACGCGAAGGTGATGCTCGGGTACACCGTCATCCACTCGCCGCTCGACGGCCGCACCGGCAGCCTGGATGCCAAGCAGGGAAACGTGGTGAGCCCGAACACGACCCTGATGACGATCAACCAAGTCGAGCCTATTTATGTGACCTTCTCGGTCCCCGAGGCTCGATTGAAGGCGATACGTAAGTCCCAAACAGTGACGGCGACGACCCAGGACGATCCGTCCTCGCCTCAATCAGGGCAAGTGACTTTCATCGACAACGCGGTCGACCCCACCACGGGGACTATCCGGATCAAGGGGACGTTTCCGAACTTGAACCACAGCCTGTGGCCCGGCCAGTTCGCGCGCGTGACCCTCAGGCTCGCTACCATGCCCAACGCCCTGGTCGTGCCGAACCAGGCCGTCCAGAAGGGGCAGGAAGGCACGTACGTTTTCGTGGTCAAGGCAGACCGTACGGTGGAATCTCGTGCCGTCGTCACCGGACAGCAGGTTCAGGAAGAGGTGGTCATTCAGAGCGGACTTACCGACGGGGAAATCGTGGTCGTCGAAGGCCAGCTCCGCCTGGCCCCCGGCAGCCGCGTCCAACCAACCGAAACCCCCGAAGAAATCCGCCCCAAAGGTGCAAAGGCGCAGAAAGCCCCGGAGGAAACGTCCAACAAATAGTAGCCTCACCAAGGGTCACGGGGTCAGGTCTGGAAAATTTACTTATTTTAAATTCTCCTGCCATGGGCGGATCTATGCAAGAAGGTAAATTTTCCAGACCTGACCCCTTTCTACCTGACCCCTTTCCCCCAAATCGCTAAAGGGCTCGAAGCAGCGCATGAGAAAGGGAACGTCCGTCACGCAGGTAGCCTGGTCACAGTGGGTATGCACAACTCAGTGGAGCAGAATCGCAGCGGCCGATGCCGATCGCTGGGCATGGCAGTACTCGGGCAGGTTAAGGCGCCGCGCTGGTTGCCACGATGCAACGAAGGAAATCACCGTGCAAAACTCTCGAGGTTTTGATCGCGAGACGACTCTCATCAGCCTGTGGCATCACGTTTCATCACCATCGTTCAGAATGCAAATCTTACTTTGATTCTTGAGCACATCTGTGCAAATGTATTCACTGCTAGGTTTTCTTCTTTAGCGGTTATGGCCGTGTTTGGATTTTAGGGGCATCTTGCGTTAGGGCGCGGCTGGCGGTCAGCCGCTTCATCTCAGATATCCAAAATTCCAAGACGACATTTCTTTCTATGCGCATGCCCATTCAGAGCCCTCTGGCGACTAGAATGCAGGATTTTCTATTCTTTGCCGTCGTCCTGGTCTTTGCCTGGGCCGGCATCGACACGCGGCTGATTTACCACTGGCAGGGACCCGTCTTTTATACCTTCCCTGGCTTTCTCAACGACTTCCTGAAGTACCCCGGTGGCCCGGCGGACTGCCTCTATGGGCTTATCGCACAGGCTTACGCCTCCCAGGTGGGCGGGGGAATCGTCCTGACGGCCCAAGTTGTGGCTGTTGCGGTCCTGACGCAGGTTTACTTCACGACGCTGGCCGGGCATGCGCTGCCGATAGTGCGCTTCGTTCCCGCGACCCTGCTGCTGTACCATGCAAACCTCTACTACGATCGCACACCTCTGGTGCCGGCGCTATTGCTGGGGCTGGCGCCGGCCATTCTCTTCGTTCACTTATCGCGGCGATGGCGCAGCGAGGCGGCCCTGCTTGTGGCGTTCATGACGATGCTTGCGGCGGCCTACTACCTGGGCGGCATGACCGTCGTCTTTTTCGCGCCCGCGGCGGCGATCGTGCATATCGCTTGCCGCCGCCGGCCTCCTCTTTGGATCGTCTATTTGCTCCTGTCGGCCGCCTTGCCGGCATCAGTAGAGCTTCTTCGTCTTGCGTACATACCCGTCTCGGCCCACGATTGGTTCGCGCCCCCGGATCTGCGGCGGATCATCGTCTACTGGGGCCTCTACGTGTTTTACGCACTGGGGACGGTAATCGCTTTGCTGCGGACCTCTACTGTACCTGCGCCGGGCGCAGAACCAGTCTCACGGAAGGCCGTTCGTACGGCCCGGCCTTTGCCTGCGGTAGCGAAGCTGCCGCGGGCGAAGCGACCTGTCAAGAGGCAGTTGACGGCCGTGCCGACGACTGCGTTTCTGTTGCTGGGCTTGGGTTGCGTGGCAACCTTTTCATACCTGCTCAACGGCCAGGATCGCCGCATGGCCGCGCTGGACTACTACTCATTCAGCGAGGACTGGCCGGCGGTCATCAAAGCCTCCCAGGACCTGGCGATCGAGGACTTCAATTCACTGACCAGCTACGAGATCAACCTCGCCCTGCACGAGATGAACCGGCTGGGCGATGATATGTTCTGCTTCCCCCAATCGGGCTCCGTACTCCTGGCCCTTCAGGAAAACACGTTCCTGCCTTACTTGATCAAGGTCGAGTCACCGCCCGTGCAATTCCTTCCTGAGGATACCGATTCCGCAGCAGCCTCCATGAAACACGATCCGAGGATACTGGCAATCGGCAAGGCCGTCCCGCGAAAGCTCGATGAAATCAACTCAGACGGCAGCGATTCCTATCATTCCTGGTCCAGCAACGGCCGCTGGGTCATCTTTGCCTCCAAGCGCGAAGACGGCATGTTCGCCCGGCTGTACATCGCGCACCTCGAAGCGGATGGCCGTTTCAACAAGCCCTTCGTCATGCCGCAACAGGACCCCGATTTTTACGGTCGATGCCTGATGACATATAACCGGCCCGAACTCGTCCGCCAGCCGGTAACGGTCACCGCGACCGAATTGGCGCGGGCCATGAATTCAATTGCCAGCCAGGTTTCCGGCGACGCTTCACCCAAACCTGGTGCGCCGGCGCCAGCGGTTCAACGCCAAAAGCATTGAAGCAAGTCCAAGGCATACACATCTTTTGTGAAAGACATCAGAAACGGAGGAAGTCCTATGAAGCCGGTTGTCATCCTCATTCCGATCCTGTGGAGCATCATGCTGGCTGCCGGCGCATTCGCTGCCGACCAGGTCAAAACCGCGAATGGCGTCGTGCAGGCGTCTGCGGACAGCGGTCCGGGCATCCAGATTTTTAAAGGGATGCCGTATGCCCAGCCTCCGGTAGGCGACCTGCGCTGGAAGGCGCCGCAACCGGCCAAGAACTGGTCCGGCGTTCGCCTGGCCGACAATTTCGGGCCGCGCTGCATGCAGCGTCCCATATACGCCGACATGGCGTTCCGGAGCAATGGAATAAGCGAGGACTGTCTCTATCTGAACGTGTGGACGCCCGCCAAGTCTGAAAAAGAGCGCCTTCCGGTACTGGTGTATTTCTTCGGTGGCGGCTACCAGGCGGGCGATGGTTCGGAACTGCGCTACGACGGCGCCAGCATGGCAAGCAATGGCATCGTGGCGGTTACGGTAAACTATCGGCTCAGCGTTTTCGGATTCTTCGCCCATCCCGAACTGAGCCAGGAGGCGCCGTACCACGCATCCGGCAACTACGGCCTTCTCGACCAGAGCGCCGCGCTACACTGGGTTCGGCAGAACATTGCCGCGTTCGGCGGCGATCCGAAAAAAGTGACCATTGTGGGAGAATCGGCCGGATCCATTTCCGTCAGCGCGCTTGTGGCCTCCCCTCTCTCGAAGGATCTGATCGCTGGCGCCATCATGGAAAGCGGTTCGCTGATCGGCGCCATGACTCCCCGCCCGCTGGCGGAAGTCGAGCAGGACGGGATCAAATTTGCCGCCGGCGCCGGCGCGTCTTCGGTCGCGGCCCTGCGCGCCATGACCGCCGAGCAGATCCTTGCGGCCACAGCTACTCCCAATGCTCCCCGATTCGGACCCGTCATCGATGGGTACCTGCTGCCTAAAGAGGTGCCGGCTATTCTGGAAGCCGGCGAACAGGCCCGCATTCCCCTGCTGGGAGGGTCGAACTCCGAGGAACAGTCCGCGCGCAGCATCCTGAGACAGGACGAGCCGACGCCCGAGAATTATGCCAAGGCAGTGCGGGGCCTATACGGCGACCGTGCCGAAGAAGTGCTGAAACTCTATCCGGGTTCTGAACCGGAGGAGGTCCTCGATTCCGCAACGGCACTGGCGAGCGATCGATTCATCGCTTTCAGCACCTGGAGATTCATGGAGGGGCATAGAAAGACCGGGGGCAAGCCCATCTATCGGTACTATTATGCGCATCCACGGCCGAGATTAATCCTTGGATATTCTCAATCCCCGGCAGACGCGGCACGGGGCAATGCGGCGCCAGCGCCTCCGGCGCGCGGTGCGGCGCATTCCGCCGAAATCGAATATGCCATGGGCAACCTGTCGACCAACAAACATTTTGAATGGGGACCCGCAGACTATAAGCTGTCCGAGGTTATGCAGGGATACTTTGCGAATTTTGTAAAGACTGGAAATCCGAACGGGCAGGGTTTGCCGAATTGGCCGGCATACCACAGCAGCGGCGGTTTCCAGATCATGCGCCTGGACGTGGCATCGCGCGCCGAGCCGGAGAAAGCGCGTGCGCGTTACTTGTTCCTGGATCCATTTTACGTCAGGAAACAATAGAGATCCGGGTGCAGAAGCGCCCCTGTCTGTCGCCAAAAGTCTATAGCCCCCGGATTCGTGCACCTGGAACTGGAGAATTGTCGAAAGTTAAAGTGCCAAGAAGTTCAAGACACCCAGTTGGGATGAAGGCAAGTTCGGGTTTCCACCGCAGCCTCAAACACTGATCCGTGCCGGCTCGAAAGGTTCTGCATCCACGAAGAGACCTCTTCAGGCAGCCTGCTGCCAGTCGTATCGATGATGCAGGCCCCCGACACGCGGGAATCAAAGCAAACGTGCAGATTGGTTCGGCTTGGAAGAAATAGGTCGCACCGCCATCGAGATGGCCAAAAAGTGAGGGGCAGGTCCAACACGGGGATAGAATTATGGATGCAGCATCGAGGCAGCCAATGTCATAGTCGACAACCACAAACTAATTCGGGGTCATTATGAAAAGAATATGGATCCTATGTGCCTGGGCCCTTGCAGAGGTTCTTGCCATGGGGCAGCAAAAACAACAGCAGCAGAGCCAACCGGTAATCAGTCGGCTGGAAATCTATGATGTGAAGACAAAAGAACGTACGATGGTCAAACAATTCACCGGAAGGATCGAAGCACCCAACTGGACACCCGACGGCAAGTTCCTGGTGTACAACTCCGGCGGCCTTATATACAAGATCCCCGTACAGGGTGGAGAACCCGAACAAATCAATACCGGAACCATCCAGGGATGCAACAACGACCATGTTCTTTCTGCCGATGGAAAGTTGCTGGCTATCAGCGCCAGAGGGCCGGCCGGCAGTTCACAGGTTTTTGTGCTCCCCTTCACCGGCGGGGAGCCGAGGCTGGTCACCTCCCAGGGACCCAGTTACCTGCATGGCATTTCACCTGATAACAAACAGTTGGCATATTGTGCAAACCGGAACGGAAATTTCGACGTATATGTGATCCCGGCCAATGGAGGTGAAGAGACCAGGCTCACCGATGCCCTGGGGCTGGATGATGGTCCGGAATACTCCCCGGATGGTAAATACATCTGGTTCAATTCGGTCCGGACAGGATTAATGCAGGCATGGCGGATGAAGGCCGACGGCAGTGAGCAGACCCAGATGACTTTTGACGAGGCCAACACCTGGTTCCCGCATGTGTCGCCCGATGGAAAGCTCGTGGTGATGATCGTTTACTATAAAGGCGATGTGGATCCCGGCGCACACCCTGCGAATAAGAATGTCGAGCTGCGCCTAATGCCGTCTACAGGCGGCAAGCCGGAAACAATCATCAAGCTGTTCGGCGGACAGGGCACGCTGAACGTAAACTCCTGGTCGCCCGATAGCGGGAAATTCGCGTTTGTCAGCTTTGAACTGGTCAAGTGATCTTCTTCTGCAGTTTCGAAATCGGGGAGGTCCACCCTGCTTATCGGTTTTCATCTCATGGCTGGGGGAGGCGCCCAGGAACCAGTTGAAGATGTCGATCTGGTGGGACCCAAGGTCGACGATCGGGCCGCCGCCCAGCACTTTATACCAGCGCCAGTTGCGGAACTGATGCATCGACTTGAAACCATAAACTTCTTGCAGAAACACGGAGAAGTCATGGATAGAGACTCTATCCGCTGGGATGGCGGGCTGGAGGGAGCAGGCGGTACTCGATCTTGCGCAAAGCTCCGACCGTGCGGTAAGAGGCAAAACCCAGAGGTTTGGAGTTCTCGATTTCCCCGGGACGCAGCCCAACCTGTCGTCCATAGAAGTTGACGGAGATAACCAGCTCCTCGTCGATCCACGCCTCGATCGTGTAGTCGGTCACTCGCAGCCGGAAGGAATACCACTGGCCCTGGTGGAACGTCATGAATACCCTGGTTTCGTTCTCCGAGGCGTCCATCAAGTCCAGGCTGGACAAGCCCACAATCATTCCACCCCAGCCGCCGTTCACAAATGTACAAAATGATTTGTGTACTGGAAACGTGACGGCGCCGAAGAAGTCGCTCCCCTGAATCCGGGCAGCCTCATAGCGGATCTCGTAGTTGGCCGTCGGAAAGTCCTTGGTCCATGTAATGCCCGTCATATAGCCGTTTCCCAGAACAACGGTTCCCTGCTCGACGCTGACCTTGCCGCGAGCGACGAACGGCGTCTCTTTCCAGCCGTCCAGGGTTTTGCCGTCAAACAGCGGACGCCACTCACCGGCCGTCGCTCGCTGCGGAGTTTTGGCGGGCGGGACGTCCTGCGCCATGGAGAGTCCAATCGCCGACCAAAGAAATGCGCCAAGAAGTGAGAATAGATGCCTGTTTGCCATGGGATCATTATCATGGCTGAAGCCTATCCCAGACAAGAGGAATTAGGATTCCAGCCTGCATCCCAGGTCTCATTGGGTGCGCGACACCATGTATACATGGTGCTTGCAAGCCAGGGAGCGCAGCAATAAGATGCGGCCTATGAAAAATAACTGGACTACACGGCGAGAGTTCCTCCACAGCAATCTGGTCACAGGCGCGGCATTATTGTTACCTGGACGACCGAAAGCGACGGGCGCGGTCCCGGCTCAAGCAGGACTGGATTTCCCCCTTCTGGATCTTCACGTGCACCTGGACAATAGTACCATCGACAAGGTTCTCGAGCTGTCCAAAGAACGGGGCGTGAAGTTTGGCATCGTCGAGCACGCCGGAACCAAAGAAAACGTATACCCGGTTGTGCTGAGCAACGATGATGAGCTCAAGCGTTACATCGCGACGCTCGCGGGCAGGCCGGTCTACAAGGGCATCCAGGCAGAGTGGACTGATTGGATGAGCTGCTTCTCCTCGGAAGCTCTGGCCCAGCTGGATTTCGTGCTGACCGATGCCTGGACCTTCCCTGGCAAGGACGGTAAGCGCATCAAGCTGTGGGAGGCCGGAGTCGAGGAAAAAGTGGACTTCTCGGACAAGCAGGCATTCATGGATCGTTTCGTGGATTGGCATGTCCGGATCATGGCCGAGGAACCGATTGACATCCTGGCCAATGTTTCCTGGTTGCCTGCGCCCCTCTCCGCCGATTTTGACCGATACTGGACTGCGGCGCGGATGCAGAAGGTGATGGATGCGGCGGTAAAGTACAGAGTTGCCCTGGAGATCGGCGCGCGTTTGCAGCTACCGAAAACGCCATTCCTGCGGATGGCCGAGTCTGCCGGGGTGAAGTTCACCTTCGGCTCCAACGGCCGATATCCGGAAATGGGCAAACTCGACTACTCCGTTGCCATAGCGCAGGGACTGGGATTGAAGCGAGAGGACATGTTCACGCCGCTCCCCGACGGCCAGAAGGCAGTTCAGCGGCGACGGCGCTGAATCCGGTGGTCAGTGGCGACCATCGCACCGAGATCGGGATGTCGCCGGGCCCACCTCCTGCCGGCGCATCTGGACGCGGTCCCGAGGCACAAGGCTCCCCGGCTCCGATCAACCTGGTGCTGATCTCGGATGTATCCCGGTTTGGCGCCGGCACGCAGGAATTGAAATGTGAATGGGGCGCAATCGACACCGGCCTCGTGTCACAAAATATAGCGCTGTTTTGTGCCGCCAAAGGCCTTGGTACTAGGGATCCCCTGGATTCGCCGCGATGATGCTGAGGGATCTCAAAATCAGTGTATACGTGGATGTCGTCGACGAGAAGGGCCCAATCTCGAGTGTGGATGGGGGCCATGGGGCAGCGAGGGCTATTGCCGTCCCCGCAGGATTTCCCCCTATCGGCTATTACGTATTCAATTATGACGAGCCCGGATCGGTTCTCTTAACCTTGGGGCCAACTTACATCCATTACACGAGGCGTTTGGCCAAGCCGGGAGAGATAATGCAAATGTCGCTGGAGGATGAAGCGAATTGGATGGAAGATTCATCTGAGCGCGTCGATTTCCTGCGGCATATGCTTGTAGTTGGAAACGATTTGAAATCCTTCTATGCCAAGGTGCTGGTGTGGAAGGACTCCAATGCATACGAAAACGAGGTAATTGCGCTAGTCGAAACAATCAATCACGCCTACGAGGCATATCTGAATGGTCTGCAAGTCCAAGAGGTGCTAACGCCTGCAGAGGCAAATAATCTAAGACCGAACATCGTCTTGGAAGTGAGAGACGCGCGCCGCAAACAATCGCTTCGATTGCCCAAAGTCACCGGCAAGAATCTTACCGTCATTCAGAAAGATGGTGAAGTAAAACGCAAGTGAAACCCTGCCCCAGTTCGAGTTTAGTTTAGGCTGGTTCGGCACTTCACAGAAGCAGGCAGCTAATCGCTGAACAACGCGCTTTCCGCAACCCGCGTCAGGGAGACTCAGCGGACTGGTAATCCAGGGCCATCAATTTAGTTCGCCTGCTAGGGCCGCCCAAACACGGCCCTTAGCCCCATCCACTCGACATATAACTAACGGGACCCTCATTTCCCCAAAACTCCCATTCATGGAACCATTGCCTGTGTGGTTGCGAAATCGCCCTATCTTATAGGTTTGCATGATCTTAGGACTGAGATTTGAACTCAGCGGTCGGCGTTATCGGAAACTACTCGCCAAGCCTCCTGGCGGGTGAACAAAAGCACGGTTTTCGCGTTTTTCAAAATGACCTGGGCCCCCGACCCGGGATTCCGCCATTCTGATGAGTTTCTGAGCTGATTTGCTGGCAGTTGCAATTCTCACGGCAATCAGGTTACTTTAACAGAGGTTGAGCTGTCTCTTAGACTCCTCTTCAGCGGCTATTCAGCCACATCCTCGATCCTGACTCCTCGCCCCGCTCGCAGGCTGATACGTGCAGCTTCGATACGGCGCAAGAATCGCGGGTCGTTTTCGAGTCGATAGTCGAACCAGTCATCCTCCGATTCAAATCCGATGAGAATTCCCGCCGGTTTGCCGTGTCGAGTTATTACAACCTCCTCTTTCTCGGCAAGTCTGAGAAACTTTGAGAGGTCATCCTTTACTTCAGACAGCGCCGCTTTTTTCATGATTTACTACCTGCCGTTTCTAGCCATTTTGCGGCGATTGATTTAGGAAAAATCGCCAACACTTCCATGGTCTTCTCTGCCACATCATAAAAAACTCTGATTTCACCCACCCGGAGTCGGAACTGGGGTCGTGACATCCCCCGCAAGCGTTTGATGCGACTCTTGCTGGTCCGCGTGGGTTGATGTCGCAAATGTACCTCAATAGCATCGCGAACGGTAGCCCGATCATGGGCGCTGAGATGCTTCAGGTCCCGCACGGCCTCCGGAGCAAGCATGATCTCGAATCGCATTCTGGCTACATTATAGCCAGAATTGGCTTCGGTTCAAAGGAAGATGATTTTCTCCGGCGCAGTTTTGGTCGCCCATTCAACTGGCGGACGTAGAGTGGCGTACACGCCCTTAGACGACTGGCAGATCGACCCAAGGGATGGTTGGTGCATTTTACGCTGAGGGCAAGTACGTTATTCAGGAACCCAGAATTAAGTTCCTATGATTTCTATGAGCCCCTCCACCACCTTGGCCATTTCTTCCGGCGTCGTTCTGCCAAGCCGGGACCCTATTCGCTCGACAGCAAGTGTTCGTATCTGGCTGATTTTGACCCACGATTTCTTGGGAAAGCTCTTCGACTGAAGTGCCAATGTCAGAGGGAAACCCGCTCGCTGCGGTTGGCTTGTAAGCGCCACGGCAATTACTGTCCCTGAGCGCTCGTTGAAGATGTCGTGACTGACGATGAGCACAGGACGGTTGCCTTCTTGCTCATTGCCTCGTGCCGGATTTAGATCGGCCCAGCGAATCTCCCCCCTCAGTATTCGGGCCATCGCGATATGTCCTCCGACAGTCCTTCTTCCGCAAGCGCCTTTTCGAAATCTGGATTAAGCTTGGCGCACTCTCGCGCCAGTCTGTTGTGCTCCAGACGGGCGAGCTTCTCCTCTACTGCTTCTTCAATTGCTTGGCTGCGACTTGGATACTTGGATTGTTCGACCAACTCATCCAGCCGATCCAACGTGGTTTCTTCCAGGGTGATGGCTATTTTAGATTTGGACATGGCTACCCCTCAATATGATCATACGTCATACCGCAATTCAGGTTCAAAAAGCTTGCGCCTGGGTATGATTTTACGCAACGGAATATTGACCTCGTCACAGAAAACGCAGTGCCAAAAAATCGATTTCCAGGGTGGATGAACTCACGGAAGCGAATAGTGGAAAAATCACAGGATCTTATTCTAATTGCATGTTCTTAGGGCTGCCAATCCATCTCAGTGGATGTTTTGTGGCGCACTACCGTTGGCATAGAGCGCCGCAGCAAAAAGCGATGGTATTTTGGCGCCGGCGGTTTAATAATTAAAGCATGAGAAAGATTACAGAGGAGCGGAAAATGAAATTGCTCCTTCAAGTCATCCTGCTTTTTGGAGCGGCAGGATTTCTGCTTGCGGGGCTGCCGCCTGCAAGTCTGGCGCGGCAGGATCCAGGCAAGCCTCCCCAGATCGCGGTTGATCCTCAAACCGGCAGGGCCGTGGGCGCCAAGGAGATCATGCCCGATGAGCTTCAGAAGCTGATCGCGCAGAAAGCGAAGATGATCATCATCGATGTCCGGGATGAAGCGCAATACCAGCAGGAGACGATCAAGGGAGCCATTCACATCCCCTTCGCCGATCTTGAAGCCCGTCTCAAGGACATTCCGAAAGACACTGTCTTGGTCTTCACTTGAAACACCGGGCGCAGAAGCTCGCAGGCTGCGAAGCTCGCCGAACAGGCCGGATTCAAGACCTCGGAATTCTGTCCGATCCAGGACTGGAAGCAGAAGAAATACGAAACCGAGCCGGGAAAGAAAAAACTGTCCTAGGAGCCCGTCCGAGAATTAGGAGGGGCCGCATTCCGAGCGCCGCGGTGGCAGATGCAAGGCGGCGCGACGCAGGCGATGTCGCTGTACATCGTCGAGGAGCGCCAACGCCGCAGATGCCCCCGCGCCGCCGGAACCCGAAGGGCGCATGGGGGTTGCGGGGCGATCTCCGCG
>JBGQNR010000135.1:0-17416 GCA_041501225.1 Acidobacteriota bacterium | reverse complement strand
TTATTGCCCTTGGGTCCGGCCTCCATGCCGTCACCTCAATGAATGTTGGTGAAAATGAACTTGCTGTGAGGAGCAAGCAACCTGGATCGTCTGCCGCCAGGATGTCAGATCAGGCAAATTTGCGAATTGCGGATTATTGCGCTTGCCATTCCTATCGTCAGATGGCCCATTCTAGCATAACCATAGGTTTTCACTTTGATTATCGTCAGCAGGCTGGCGGGGAAATAGGAAAACGCCGACCTGAGGCAACCATGCTTGAATGAGACTCAAATCTCCTATTGGCATGATTCCCGCGTCGCTTTCAGGCTATTCAGACGGCGCCGATTTCGAGGGTTTCACTGGTGAGAGAATTCAAGCTCTTTGGGACGTGGCGGGTAGTTCTTTAGCCAAACTCCGCGAAATCGCTTCCTGAATCCTCTCGGATGGTTTCGGGGGTAACGTCGAATGTTTTGGACGGCGGGAGGTGGACACCTTGCGGTACTGTCAACTGGGGGGGACAGTTCATAACCGAGTGGCCAATATGGTCAGAGAGACCAGTTTTTCGGGGTTTCAGCAGACGAAAGTAGCCAGCTTGCTGGATTTAGGTTCTCAGACACGCCGCTCAGTGGACATTCTCAAGCCAGTATTGTTAAGTTGACAATACCGGAAAAAGCATTTGACTATTATCCTATTATCAAAACATGGCTGATTTGGATCTTGAACGCAGCCCATGGCATATGGCGACCATCGTTGTGGGAGATATCCACGGGAATGCGGCCGCATTATCCGACCTGCTCGGCAAGATTGCCCATGTGCTGACGTCAGCCGATACGGTTGTATTCCTGGGCGATTACATCGACAGGGGATCGGACACGAAAAACTGTGTGGATCAGATCCTCCACTTCCGGGGCACCGGTCCCGCAGTTGTCATTGCCCTCAGTGGAAATCACCAAGACTGGCTCCTGAGGACATATCGGGATTGGCGGGTGCCACGAGAAGCCGGAAGACGAGATCGCCACCGACCTTCGTCGGATTGAGCCGATCCTGGATGAAACCACCGTGCTGGTTACTCACTCGCCGGCCTACGGATATGTAGACCGGATATTTTCAGGAAACCATATGGGATCCCATGCATTGGCTGAATTGCTTGCCCGGAGAAATATTTTGTGCCACATCCACGGGCACATCCATCACAGTTTCGGCCGCGCGGGGAACCACTTCAATGTGGCCGCCGACGGGCGACGCCGGGCGATGATCATTGACCTCCCTTCACTCTCCCATTGCATAATAGAGGGGCAGTGAATGGATCTGGCGGATGTTGGAGTGCATCGTGCCGGACCGGCGTGAATACCACCACATGAAAAAGCGTACAAAAGCGAAAAAACGTGCTCTCCAGTCAGCCTTTGCCCCAATATCAGAGGCTGTTTTTTGGATCCAAGGGGTCTGTGCTGCATAAAAACCACATATATGACATCCGATCAAGGTGTTGTCGTCGTCAGTCCCCTTCCCCCCAGGTGAGATCGGCCACACAACCATACAATATCAGGGCAGGATGTGCGAGTGCTGCCGCAGGGGCTGTGCGAAAGCGTATCTCTCAGGCTCCAGTCTCTCACGCCGGTTTTTCGAAGCCACCGGAGATAAACTGGATGCCAGGGCGATCTTCGAACGCTTTGAGGCAGGGGATCCGGAGGCGCGGCCGCTGGCGGTGGGGAAGCCCCGGAGCGGGCACGCCGAAGATAACATAACATCTTATCTCGGAACCTGACCGGCGGCCGCACCCAGGCTGCGATCCGAAACGCAGTCAATTCGGACCATCCGCCGCGCGTCAGCAAGCGGATATGTAACAGTCCAATTCGCCTTGGCGATCGCGGCTCACGGTTGTCAAATATCCGCTTGCTGACGCGCGCGGCTCTGTGTCTCCTGCCAAAGCCTTTGGCTGATGGCTGCTGGCCAGGTATTTCGTGGTTTGCGGCTTTACTTCTTGGTGGCAGTTCCCAGAGCTGCGTCGATCCATTCTCGCAGCTTGTTTTCCAGCCCGGGGCCATATCCGGAGCCATAGTTCCGGATCATCCCGGTTTTATCAATTACGAAATTTGCGGGGATGCCGTTCACACTGTAGGCATCCTGGACTTGCTTCCTCTGATCTTTGGCGACGAGCATCGTTGCGGACGCAGGTTTTTTCTTCAGATAGAGAGGAACCAGATAATCTTCCTCGTCCAAGCTGATCTGGATGACGACCACATCTTTGTTCTTGTACTCATCCTGAATCTTTTGAAGGTGCGGATACTCCGCACCGCACGGCCCTCACCACGTTGCCCAGAAATTGAGCAGTATGACCTTGCTCTGGTAGTCGGACAGGTTCACTTTCTGGCCGGTGACGGCCGTAAGCTCAAACGGAGGCGCGGCCTTGCCCTCGAGGGCGCTGGCAGCATCTTTGTAGACGGGCCCCGCTGAGCGTATTGCCAGCTTGCGTTTCTCCACGGCCTCATTGATCGCGGCGGCGACAGGTTTGGTGCCTTCACGGTCGCCATAGATGCGCTCTAACGCCTCCCGGGCTTCCTGCTTCTTGGGACCGTCGAAGGAGCAAGCCAGCAGCAGCATCTTCACCGCATCGTCGGTCCGGTTCAATTTGGCATATGCCTGGCCGAGCTCGAGCGCGGCAGCTTCCCTTTCCATTGTTTGTATCGATTCCGTCAACGGAACCACCGCCTGCTCGAGCGCTCCTTGCATCGCCAACAGCCGCCCCTGCAGGAAAAGCCACTGGGCGAGAAGCGACTTCGTACCGGAGATTGCGCCGGCAGAGCCCTTCGCCGCCCCCTGTTGCGCGAGCTCGTTGCGCGTGGCCGCCATGCCCTGGTCGATGAAGTACCCGGCCGTGTCCAGCTTGATTTTCCGGTCGAGGAATACGGAGGCCAGCCCCATTTGCATCGAGGTGACACGGGCTCCGCCTTTTTCCATGAGACCCAGGAGTCGCCCGGCATTTTCGAAATCGCCGTCTTTCATGTACGCAGTGGCCTCACGCATGTAGAGAACATGGATTTTCAGGTCCTGGTCCTTTAGGTTGTTCTCTATTTCGCGGTAGGCGGCCAATTGAGCCTTCGGATCTGCCAACCAACCTACTTCGTCGATCCGATCCACGTCAGGGCCGGCGAAGGTGAGTTCCTTTCCTGCGGCTGTCATCACCATCATCCTGAGTCCGGTGCCGGAGTTCACGAAGTACTTCGGATCGATGGCGACGATTGCCTTTTTGATCCGCTCCGCCTCTTCCTCTGCGAAAAAGATCCCATAACCTCTAGCTACCGCGTCCAGGGCTTTGGGATTCCTGGAAAAGCGGCTCTCGAGATTCTTCATCTCCTGCATCACCTCGGCCTGGGTCTTCTCCGCACCCCAGGTGACCCGCATTTTTGTGCGCCACAGGGTCGGGTAAGCGTCGAAGGAATTGGGATCCAGCTGCAAAACGCGCTGGACTTCGGCAAGAGCGGAATCGTATTTTTGCACGGAATTCAGCCGGCTCGCCAATGTCATGTGCAGCTTCGGGCTGTCGCCGGCGTTGGCGCGCGCCTTTTCGAAGAGTTCTGCCGCTTTGAGCTTGTCCTGGTTGTCGAGTGCCGTGGCGCCGAGTTCGATTAGGGCCCAACTGAATCCGGGACTCAGATCGAGCGACTTCTGGTATTCGGCGTCCCTATCTTTGGTGCGGCCGGCCTTGGCGTGTGCTTTGCCGGCTAGATAGTGATAAACGGCGCTCTGGGGGTGCTGCTTCAGATAGCCTTCATATTCGGCAACGATCTGATCTGGTCTGGCCTGCTGATTCGCGATGTAGTCGTTGTGGGCCTCGATGAACTCCGGCGCAAGCTGGATGGCGGTCTTCAATTCCGCCACGGCCTTCTCCCGCTGGTTTTGCTTCAGGTAATCCTGCGCCAGTAGGTAGTGATTCCTGGCTGCCGCCGGCACTTTCCTGGTCTGCGCCGGCAATGTCATGCCGGCCATGATCAAGACAGTGCATGCCGTGAAAAGAGCCAGGTGCCGCTTCGCTCTGTTCTTCATAGATCTCTCCACGATCAAGTTACGACCAGACGTTCTATGTAGGCACTATAATACAAGGGATTAGAGTCTACAGGCGGGAATATAGTTCAGCAGTTCAGAAACGACAAACCACGAAAGACACGAAAAAATTCCTGAGGCGATCCGGAAGATCCTGGACTGCCTCGGCCTCCCTTCCAGAGCGCCGCCGATTGCCCGCGCAATAGCGGAACGCGTGGTTTTCGTTTAGGGGCGGACGCGGTCCGGAGCTAGCGATACCCGTCAGTCGTGGACGAAGACATACTCCTGCATGCCGTTTTGGAGGATGTAAGAGCTTTGTACCTTGAAGCCGGACATCAGGAGAGAAAGGTCACGCGGGGCATGACGTGGACAGGGGCGCACCTCCGCCGACCCTGCGGTATAGAGCAGCGTTTCAGCATCGATAAGCTTGAATCTTGTCGGAGCTGCGGGTATCTCCTTCCCTGTCGAGCCCATGGTGAAAAAGTAGGCGCCCTTCGCGCAGAAAGTATCGAGGTATCGAATCAGCGCCCTGAGCTCCGCCGGCTTGAAGTAGTTCACCAGATCCCAACTCAACACGACATCAAAGCGCTCTCCCTCGGGGATGGACAGTACCCGGCTCACCAGGGATTCGTCTACGAGCTCCTCATCGAGCCCGAAGAACTTGCCATTCATGAGAGTCTCGAACAGGTTCTCCACGCGAAGCTTCGACGAGAAGCGAGAGAGAAACTCGATGTTCGCCCCGATGGCTACTCCCAGATCCAGGATGCTGTATTTCCGATCTGTCGCCAGCAACTCGAAGAGAGCCTTCAAACCAAGAGACCTGAACGTTTCGGCTCGTGATTCGGGAAGCTGCGGCGGCGCCGGGAGATTCTGGTTTCGTCTGAACATTGCCAAGTCATCCAACCCTGCTGGTGTTTACCTCGGTCCTGACCGCCTGACCCCCCTTGGGAGCCTGATCGCCTCCCGGCGAGGCGGGTGCTGGTGATTTCGATTCGGCCGAAGCGCTCGCGCGAAGCTTGTCGCCGGACTTGCCGTCCATGTCAATGCTGCCCTTGAATCTGGCTCCATCCTCAAGGGAGACCCGGGGAGCTGAGATGTTGCCCCGCACGTTTCCCGTGCCACGGACAATGATTTGATCCTGCCCGAACAAATTACCTTCAACTTCTCCTTCGATCGTGACGAGCTTGCCGTAGATGTCGGCTTTGACGCGGCCGTTTTTGCCGATCGTGATGTTGTTCTGCTTCAGGTCCACCTTGCCTTCGACACGCCCTTGAATCACGAGGTCTTCCTCTCCCGTCAGGTCGCCTTTGATGGAAATCGAAGGACCGATTGTGGCGTTCTCCCGGCGCGTATCAATCGGATTGCCGCGCGGAACAGGAATATTGGTTACCGGCTGTTCCGGCAGTTGGTAGTCGCCTTCTGGTCTCTTAAACATTATGGACTCCCCGAAAAATCGAGCGTGCCTCTCCGATGCATCCTTCTCGGACATTTAGACGCTCTGTGTGGACTATCCCAACATCACGCAAGGACTGTGCCAGCCGAGGGTTTCGATCTGCGTGGTGCCTTTGCAGGGACTTGCGGCGATGCCGGCGGGCAGCGCGACGCTCGTTTTGCGACAAGCAGGGCAAATTTCCCCGAAATCGCGCCCGACGATACAACCGCAAAAGCAGCCAGGGCGCCCGCAATAGAAGATTTCCGCGGGGGATACGGTCTCTCCGGCAATCTGGCGGCAGACTTCGAGGGCATCATCCACCAGCAACGGCCCTCGGGCAATCCTCTGCGCCAGCGTCTCGCCTTCCACAAGCTCCAGAACGATGAATCGCTTTCCGGCCGCTTCTTCGAGCCCATAGATGGCAGCAATGTTGGGATGATTCAGCGATGCCAGCAGCTTGGCTTCGCGCTCAAAGCGCGCCAGCCGCTCCGGATCACCACTGAAAATGTCCGGCAGCGCTTTGATGGCCACCTGGCGGTCAAGGTTGGTGTCTTCCGCGCGATAGACTTCGCCCATGCCGCCTGCGCCCAGCTTTTCGAGGATGCGGTAGTGCGATGAAATTATCCCAGGTAGACGGGAATACGTTTTGGCGAATTTCGAGGTTATGGCGCCTGTCCCCAAAATTAACGGAATGCCTGACTTTTCTGCAACATTTTCGCTCTTCCAGGGTTAATATGACATAGGCATGAGAGGGTCGACAAGTCGGAGCTTGTGCCGCATACCTACCGCTAGTGCGGAATACAGGGTCGGAAATCGCAGGGTTTACCCGCCATGACAACGGAAGGGGTCAAAATGTCTAGAAAGCTACATTCCATTGCATTTGCTGTCTTTATCGTGTTGCTCGCGTGTAGCATCCCGGCGGCTCTTGCCCAGGGTACCGGCCAGCAGGGAACCCGGCGGGTTGCTCCGTTGAAACAGAGACAGGCGCAATTGCGCACCCGGATCATGGGGATCAAGGACGAAGCATCCCTGGATGCCGCCATGGCTAAACTCGTCGGAGAGGGCCGACTGACCCAGGAGCAGGCCGCCAAAATCAAGACTCAATGGCAGAAGCAGCAGGGGCGAAACCGGCCGCTGCCGGCCCTCGACCGGCTCCGTGCGATTCAGGACGAAGGCAAGCTCAACGAAGCGTTGACCCGGTTGATGGCGGACGGCAAGATCACTCAGGATCAGGCTGCGCGGATCCGGCAGCGGTGGCAAAAGCTGCATGACAAGGCCAGCGTAAAGCCGGTGCAGCGAAAGGCCGCGCGTGTCGCGAAGACGAAGAGGAACGCGGAACCTGCACAGATTCTCAACAAGATCCGGGGTGCGAGGACGGAAGCCCGGGTGGATAACATCCTGAACAATCTCGTCAGCAAGGGCAGGATCACCCAGGAACATGCCGCCAAGATCAAGGAGCAGTGGAAAAAACGCCGCTGACCCGGCCTGCCGTCCCACCCAAGAGA
This sequence comes from Acidobacteriota bacterium, assembly GCA_041501225.1. GTDB lineage: Bacteria > Acidobacteriota > UBA6911 > UBA6911 > UBA6911 > JAFNAG01. The sequence continues at coordinate 10,459 of JBGQNR010000135.1, read as the reverse complement.
GTGGGGCTCCCTCCTTCGTGGCATTGGCGGCTGCTTTTGCATTTTCCAGGCGAGCCAGTTCGCCGGCAGGTACATACATACCTAATTTCCCAAAACCAGACATGCGAGGAACATCGCCGCACTTGAGGTGAACGTGTGGGACGTCCCCGTATTTCGACAGGTTTGCTATAATTGCCGTGCCTTGGCGGGCAAAGAGGAAAAGAATTGGAATCAGCCCTGCAAGAGCAAGCCGCGCGGCCGCAACTCGTGAGGGCGCTCGGCCTGCGTGAAGGAATCGCGATCCAGATGGGTATGATCATCGGATCGGGCATCTTTGTCGTTCCCGCCACGATCTCCGGCCACCTGCACGCAATCGGTCCCATCCTTCTGGTATGGATTCTCGGCGGATTGCTGATCCTGTTCGGTGCTCTAACCCTGGCGGAACTGAGTTCCGTCCTTCCCCAGGCCGGCGGACCCTACGTGTATCTCAGACATGGTTTCGGACCCGTCTGGGCATTCATGTTCAGCTGGAATCATTATTTCATCAACACCGCCGGCTCTATTGCCGCGATTGCCGTGGCTTTCGCAACTTATCTCGGACACTTCATCCCGGCATTCTCGCCCCAGCGGTCATTTTTTTCCCGGCAATGGGTGTGTTTCGGTCACCCGATCGATTTCTCAGTCGGGTGGGTTCAGGTCGCCGCCATGGCCACAATCGCCCTGGTTACCTTCATCAATGTCCGCGGGGTAAAAATTGGAGGATGGGTCATGAATCTGTTCACCGCGGCCAAGGTCACGGCGCTGGTGGGATTGATCGTCGCTGTGGTTCTATCTAGCAAAGGGGACGCGGCGAACCTGCTCCCTTTCTGGCCCGCGCGCTGGACAAGCGATCTGACCGCCGGTTTTGGCCTGTCCATGATCTCCGTGCTGTGGGCTTATGACGGCTGGATCACAGTTACGTTGATGGCCGGTGAAATCAAGAATCCTCAGCGCAACGTTCCACTTGCGCTGGTGATGGGCACCCTTGCGGTGATCGTACTCTATGTGGCTGCCAATATCGCCTATGCTTATGTCATTCCGCTGCATACCATGGCCAGCTCCCCGCGGATTGCAGCCGATGTTGCGGGTGTGGTCCTCGGCCCTCTGGGCACCGCGCTGATTATCGCCGGGATTCTGTGCTCGACTTTCGGTACGATCCACGGTTGCGTCCTGGGCGGCCCCCGCTGTATTTATGCTGCCGGCGCCGACGGCACATTTTCCAGGAATTTCGGCAGGGTGCACGCGCGATTCCATACCCCTGCCGTAGCCATCGTGACCCTAGGCGCCTGGGGCGGCCTGCTCACGCTGAGCGGAACTTACGATCAGATCACATCCTATGTGGTTTTTGGCTCTTGGGGCTTTTACGCGCTCACCGCGCTATCGGTGATCGTGTTACGGCGGAAAATGCCTGATGCGCCGAGGCCCTATAAGGCGTGGGGGTATCCCTACACCACACTCCTGTTTGTTGCCGTGACCGGCTGGTTTCTCTTCAATACGCTGGTGCGGGACCCGCGCAATGCAATCATCGGGATTGTGTTGCTTGTGATCGCACTGCCATTCTATTTCCATTGGAAAACCAAAGGAAGAATGCATGGGGATTACCAGCCATAGCATCCTAATGCCGACAACGTTCGGGAATGCGGCGTCGTGCCGCCGCACACCAAAAGCGGCCGGCGCAATGACCAAGTGAAAGGAGTTTGAGCACCTATGGGAAAGAGAGTCCTCCTCGTTGGATTGGGCATGCAGGGGAAGGCGGTGCTTTACGATCTTGTGAATTGCACCGGCGTATCCCGGATCGTGGTCGTGGACAACCAGCCCGGCATTCTCTCTGAACTGGGCCCTTACCCTTCTGAAAAGGTGAGCGGGCACTGCCTTGACGCCGCCGATGCCGCCCTCGCCACGCTCATGCGCGATGCGGACGTGGTGGTCGAGGCTCTGCCTGGGAGTTTTGCGCTCCCGCTGGGCCGGCTGGCCGCAGACTGCGGCGTGAGCCTGGTGAGCAGCATGTATTACCTGAACCCCGGCGAACGGGACGCCGGAACCATCGAATCCATCAAACAGGAGATCCGGCAGATCGACGGCAGGGCCAAGGACAAAGGGATTGTGATACTCACGGAATTCGGATTGGATCCGGGCCTGGATCTCATTCTCGGAGCCAGAGCGATCAGCGAGATGGACGAAGTTCACGAACTCTATATGTATGGTGCCGGCATTCCGGCGCCGAACGCCCGCTCCAACCCATTAAAGTACAAATTCTCCTGGTCGATCCTTGGCGTTATGAAAGCCTATTGTCGGGCCGCCAAAATAATCTCCAACGGGCAGGCCCTGATGATAGAGCCAACCCACGTGTTTGAATCCGGCAATTGTCACATGTTGGATGTCGATGCCATCGGAAGCCCGCTGGAGTGCTTTCCCAACGGGGACAGCGTGCACTACGCCGAGCTGTTCGGCATCCGGGATTCCATTCAACAGATGGGGCGATATACATGCCGTCTGCCCGGCCACTGCGCGTTTTGGGACACGATGGTGAAATGCGGCTTTCTAGGGGAACAATCGATACCGATCGGAACAGCGACTATTACTCCGATGAAATTTACCGCAGCGCTTCTTGCCTATCAAAAACAATTCCATTATGCGGAGGACGAACAGGACATGACCTTCGTGCGGGTAGATGCGCGAGGAAGTCGCCAGGGGGAAAAAATCAGACTGATCTATGATTTGATCGATACCCGCGATCTGAAAACGGGGCTCACCTCAATGCAGAGGACGGTGGGATTTACCCTGAGCCTCGGCGCGCGCCTGATCCTGGAGCACAAGTTGGATAAGCCCGGCCTGCTGACACCCTTGGATGTCCCATATGAAAGTGTCTTTCCCCAATTGGAGAAACACGATATCCACGTGCATCGTCAGGAGATTCTGGGCTAAACGGGTGTGGCCGCAGGCCGCGAGGAATGCGGCTCGGCAGCAGGTAAAAAGTGCTTCCGCATTTGCCAAAGGCCACTTTGGCCCGTTCAGAATCAATCCGAGGGGAACATTTGTCCTTGACAGGACTTGGCTCTATGTAAATTGAATATTCAATATTCAATCGTTTGGGAGAGTAAAGCGGCATGATCCAGCGCACCCTTTCCAGGAAGCTCCGTGAAGCAGCCAGGAATTTCCCCGTCGTAACAGTTGCCGGGCCACGCCAAATCGGGAAAGACAACGCTCGTCCGGGCTGAATTCAGCAATTACGCGTATGCCTCGCTCGAACTTCCCGATCAGCGATCCTTCGCGCTGGAGGATCCGCGCGGATTTCTTGCGCAATTCCGCGGTCCTGTGGTTTTGGACGAGGCCCAGCGCGCGCCGGAGCTATTTTCCTATATCCAATCTGTCGTGGGTGCGGAATATCCGCAACCTAAAAGCCTCAACGCAGAGGGCGTAGCGCGGCCGGTGGCCGCAACCAAAGGGTGAAGCCCAACAGTCGTGATGGCCGCTGGCTGCGCTGAGCTTTCAGCCGTCAGTTTTCAGCTCTCAGCTTTCAAACAACTACCAGCAATGTTTTTGGCGGGGACCTTCTCCTGTTGGCAAACTATATGTACAAAGCCGCATTTAATGCGGCCCGCAATAGGGTCCCTGGAAAAAAAGTGTTAAAAAACAACATTTCGCAACTTTGCTTAGCAGAGACCGCAGAGCACTTCTTGTTTTTGAATGACTTCTCCCTGCGGCCTCTGCTCCCTCTGCGTTGAGCTGTTGCTTTTCTTGCCTAAATGGCAAGGACTTGCACGTAAGTGGTACATGTTGCCGCACAGGGCGGGCTCTCAGGGGACTCTTTCCCCTTGACGGCGGGTGACCCGATATCCCGTGCGCGCGCGAGTTAATACTCCCGGCCTGTCTACCGTCACCCGAATCTGTTGAAAGGCGCCGTCGTTGACATGACTTGCGGGGTAGTAGCAGAGGGTGTATTGGTGTCGCAGCTCGTCGGTTATTTCTGCGAAAGCTCCGGCGAGGTTGGTGGTGGTTGACGCCAGAAAGAGCCGGCCCCCGCTGGGATCAGTCAGTCCCTTCAAGTATTCGGAAGCTGGGGAAGCTACCAAAGAATCAAACTGAACCGCATAGACGACGGCATCCGATTCCTCCACTTTGCTCCGGTTATTGTTAAAGCGGGCCAGCCAGCTCTGACTGTCAATCCCGTCAGTGAACAACACGATCGCTTTGCGGCCCTCGATACCGCCGAGGCATTCCGTCAAGACGATGTCCATTGCATCGTACAACCTGGTCCCCGCCCCCATATCGGTATGAAGGATCGCGCGCCGCAGCGCCGCGCGATCTCCCGTGAGTGGAGAGTCGAGGTAGATATAGGAATCGAACGACACGACCATGACGCGCTCTTCCGGCCTCAGCGCTTCCACAAATGCCAGCGCGGCGTTTTGAATCTCGCTGTGCTTGAAAATCGTGCTCCCTGAGGTGTCCAGCATCAGCACCACGTTGAAGGGAGTGATCTCCGGGATCACGCGATCGATCTGCTGCTCGATGCCGTTTTCGAATACATGAAAATCCTTAGCATTCAAATCCTCAACGCGCTTGCCGGACGCGTCGCTCACCATCGTCGGCACGGTCACGAGCGACACATCCAGCCGGATGACATGATCCGGGGTAGGAGCAGCCGCAGGGTTTCCGGCGGATACCGGCGCTCCGCTCTCTTTGCTCTGGGGTTTTGCCTTCGTTTGAGGCCTGCCCAGGCTATCCACAGCGGGGGATAAAATCCGCGGGGCGCAGAGCGGAGGAAATTCCCCCGGCAGGTTCTCCCGATTCACGAACCGGCCGACCAGTTGCTCGAGCGAAGCCGCCACCGAGGCTGGTTGCCTGTCGACTTCAGGAGGGGCCGATTTCCATGCTTCCGTGCCTTCCCAGATCTTAGCGTCCAGGAGCAACTCACTGTCGGAAGGATTTTGGAGATAAGCCCCGGCTGGAACGACGACCGCCATCACGGCTGCCAGCAAGGGAATCCCAGAGGAGCGGTAACGGGCGGTCTGTGCCCCAATGAAACCGGAAGATTGGTCGGCATATAGCCCTTCTGCCAGGAAGATCAGGCCGGCTTTCTCCGGGGAATCGACGAGCGCATAGTCGTTCTGCTTCGCGATCTCCTTCTCGATCCCTTTTCTCAAATCGAAATCGATCCTTCCCGATGGGCAATAGCCGGGCAATTTGCCCACGATATCCCACCAGCCGGCGCGCGAGCGGTCCAGCACAGGACGGTCCAATTGAATGATATGTTGCGGCACCCCCAGGCGCGGGCCCTCGGGGTTCTGGATGATCTCCTGGCTGGGTGTGCGGCTCGGGTACCGCCAGGCTTTGATCAACGTGCCGGATGGGCACATGGTGAAGAGCCCAGAATCCCGGACAGCAACCACGCAGACACACGTGCCGGCGAAACCGGATCCGGAAGCATGGGCAGCAATGACTGCACAGGCAATCAGCACCACCTGCGCAGCGGTCTTCATCGGGATGCGCCCCGACATACTCCTTCTCCCACCTTATCGACGCTATCCATCATCAGTTTTTCAAGAGCGCGTCGATCATCCTGGCCAGTTTTTCTTCGTTGGCGTCGTCGTATCCAACCATGATGTTGCGGATCTTGCCTTGGCGATCGATAAGCTGAATCTGAGGAATACCGCCGGCCTTGTAAGCCGTATCATTGGGATCCTGTTGAGCTCTCCAAAACGCAATGGACTCCTCTGGACTGCCTGAGGGCTGCTCGGACGCCGTGGCAATTCAAAGAACCCGCAATGGATACCTAAGTACACGATTCCATAATTACGGTGACGTATTTATGAACCACAGTACTAAGAGTAGGATACCATCGGAAAACGTTAAGATCATCTTCGGTTTCCTGAGGCTCTTATCACCCCGACTGTCTCAGGCCCTCGCATCTGAATTATGGTAAGCGACCCTGGTTTTGCGAAACTTCGACTCTTCCCATGGGGATCACACCCAGGCCCATTTTTCAGTTCCATTGGACCGGGTCGTTGTCTTTTTTGAGCATGCTCAACACCCTGGCAAGATTGGCGCGTGCGGCCGCATAGTCGGGCTTGAGGCGCACAGCTTCCTTGAAATGAGTTGCTGCCTCTTCGAGCCGGCCCAGAGTTGCCAGCGCGACGCCCAGGCTATTGTGGGCGTCCGCAGAGTCCGGTTGGTATTTGACAGCCTCCCGATATTGCTCCATCGCCTCCGCGTAGCGCCTGAGCCCCTGCAAGACACGAGCGAGATTCAATCGCGCCCCAATAAAGTCAGGCTTGAGCCGCAACGCTTCGCTGTAACGCGCAATGGCCTCATCCGCTCGGCCCTCTGCCTGAAGTGCGTTGCCCAGATTGAAATAGGCTCCGGCAAAGCCCGGCACGAGCCGCAGAGCCTCCTGGTACTGTGTCACGGCTTCCGCCGGACGCCCTGATGCGAGCAGCGCATTGCCGAGATTGTTGTAGGCTTCGGCAAAATCCGGCTTCAGCTGCAGGGCTTGCCGGTATTGGGTCATCGCCTCTTCGAGTCGTCCCTGTTGCTGCAAGGCACTTCCCAGGACGTTGCAGGCGCCAGCAGAATCCGGTTTTAGCCTCAAGGCTTGCTGGTACTGGATCAACGCCTCATCCGGCTTCCCCGTCCGCTGCAGGACATTGCCGAGATTGATAAAGGCAGTGATGTAATCGGGCTTGAGCCGCACCGCTTCCCTGAATTGCGCGACCGATTCCTCAAGCTGTCCAAGCCGGTCCAGAGCCGCGCCCAGGTTGCAGCGCATCTCGGCGGATCCTGGCTCCCGCCGGATCCCCTCCCGGTATTGCGCCACGGCTTCGTCGAACCGCTCTTGTTCCTGCAGGGCGTTCCCCAGATTGTAATAGCCTCCCGCCAGATCCGGCGCGAGCCGCACCGCTTCTTTATACTGCGCGATCGCTTCCTCCATGTGCCCCAGCCCTTGTAAGGCGGTGCCCAGGTTGTTGTGGGCTTCACCATACTCGGGATTGAGCCGCAGTGCTTCCCGGTGGTGACTCACGGCCTCTTCCAGATGCCCGGTCTTCTGCAGGGCGTTGCCCAGGTTATTGTGAGCCATCCAGCAGGACGGGTTGCGGCCGATCGTGGTGCGATAGAGCGTTTCAGCATCGATGTACTGTCGGCTCTGGCTCCAGGTGGGAAGCGCCAGCACGCCGCCCAGAACCGCGGTGATTGCTGCCATCACCCGCATGGATCCCAGGTTCCATCGTGCGATCAGTTTGACCAGGCCTGCGCAGAACAGCGCTAGGATGGAGATGCTCGCCAGGTATTGAAAATGATCCGCCACAAACGAGTACCGAAATGGGTAGACGTTGAAAAAACCCAGCGCAGGAAAAAGCGTGCCGCAGAAGAAGAGCAGCGCCGCCAACGGGGCACGAGAACGACTCCTGACACGCCATAGGCAGGCCAGCATTATGGCTACGCCCAACGGAAAAAGGTATAGCCACCAGTCACCCTGACCGATCTGCCAGCGCGGGTAAATAAAGACCAGGTTTGCAGGCCAGAACAGCTTTCCCAAATAGAACCAGATCACCCGCCCGGCGATCAGACCCCGCTCAATCAAGGTGAACTGATATAGCGCTCCCTGCGCGCCGACCAGCGACCTTTCGACCCAGGCAGTCAGCAGCCCCCCGGACGCGCTGAGCACGAACCACGGCAGCAGCGGCAATACGTCGCGCCGCCAGCTCAACCGCCCGCGTTGCCACCAGAACACCACCAGCAACGCGGCGGGCAGCGTGGCCGTGACCGTTTTGCTCAACAGGGCAAGGAGGAAAAGTCCAAGTGCGCATGCATATCGCCACTTTTGCCTGTTCTGGTCGAAATGCAGGTAGGCCAGCATCGCACCCAGATAAAAAACGCCTGAGAGCGTGTTTTTAAGCTCTGAAATCCAGGCCACGGATTCCACTTGGACAGGATGAAGGGCAAAGATCACCGCCGCGAGCCACCAGCCCGGAACCGCGAGGCGCCGCAGGATCACAGCAATGAGGAATGCCGATAGCCCATGGAGCATGATGCTGACCAGGTGATAGCCCAACGTGTCATCGCCCCAGATTTTGTGCTGAATCCAAAAAGCGGAGTGAGCGGCCGGATAGTATTGCTGGGTGGCTCCCATGGTGAACCATATGCGCCACAACCCGTCCGCTGACTGCAGGTCGCTGCGCGTCACGTGGCGGTCATCATCCCAGAGCATGCCGCCGTGCCAAGCGGGATAATAAGCCGCCAGGGTTGCGGCCAGCAGAGCCGGCAACAGGAGCCACACGCTCCAGTTGTGGACGGGCTTGAGGGCCGGGCCCGGATCTTTTCGCCGATCTGACTTTTTATCCGCGGGGCTTTTGGATCGCAGTGGCTTGCGTCTTTTGTCGCTCATCAGCGGGTATTTATATAAGCTTTGGCCCCGAAAGGCAACGCCCGGCCCCACCCTCTAACTGAAATGAACTGTTAGACAACCTACCTGAGGAGGTCAGACAAGAAAAGATCAAGTACTACTTGCCATCTGATTGACATACTTGTATTATGATAGTCATGCATACCAAAGTGACAAGCAGAGGACAAGTCTCAATTCCAGCAGATGTGCGGAAGAGACTGGGCATCGGACCCGATACCCGGTTGGAATGGATGATTGAGGGGGCCACAGTGAGGGTATTCCCCCTTCCAGCCGATGCCGTAAAAGCGTTCCGAGGCTCTGGCAAAAAAGGAATGGTGCAGCGCTTGTTGCAGGACCGGAGAAAAGACCGGAAGCGAGAAAATGGATCCTGAAAGATCTTTCCTGTTGGACAGCTCCGCTCTGCTAGCTCTGCGCGACGAGGAGATTGGGGCTGACGAGGTCGAAAGACTGCTGAGGCAAGCGGCGAAGGGAGGATGTTCGCTGCTGGTATCCTTTATGACTCGCATGGAGCTCCTCTACCATATCGGTCGTGAGGAAGGTGAAGATGCTGCGCGCCATGCGTTGCGCCTCATTGATACGTTTAACCTTGAATGGGTATCCTGCGAACCTGAGATCCTCGAAGCCGCAGCACTGCTAAAAGCTAAAGGCGGACTGTCCGTCGCTGATAGCTGGATCGGCGCAACTGCGATCGTCCGGCACGCGATTCTGATCCACAGAGATCCGGAGTTCATCAAGTTCCCGGACATTCCCCAGAGGTTCATGAATTGAAAATCGGTGACGGAAAATCGGTGACAGGCTACTATTTCACCAATTGCCAGACTGCGATCGTTGTGGATGCTTCTCAGCGAAATTGGTGAAATAGTAGCCTGTCACCGATTTTGTCACCGATTTTTTGGAGGAGGTGATGAAAAAAGTCGGATGGACACGCAGGTCGGTTTTGGCGGCCCTGCCGGGGCTGGCTCTTGTGACGACGGAAACATCGCGAGTTGGGGATTGCCAATCGGCGAAATGGTCGTCGGGTTCCGAGGCACCCAAGATGAAGGTGCCGCCCAACGCCACGGATGCTCATCACCATATCTACGATTCGCGCTACCTGGTAGACCCGAAAGCGGTGTTGCGTCCGGCGGATGCGACGGTCGCGGACTATCGCCGACTGCAAAAGCGTATCGGAACGACCCGCGGCGTGATCGTACAGCCCTCCACGTATGGGTTGGACAATCACCTGCTGCTCGAATCCCTAAAACAGCTCGGTATTTCCAACGCGCGCGGCGTGGCTGTGGTAAATCCCGGGATCACGGATCTGGAGTTAAGACAGATGCATACCGCCGGCGTTCGCGGCATTCGCTTCAATCTGGTGCAAGCCGGTGCTACGACGCTCGACATGATCGAACCTCTTTCAAAACGAGTGGCACCTTTCGGCTGGCACATCCAGATCAATGCCTCTGCCGATCAGATCGCGGCAGCGAAGGATGTGTGGAGCCGTTTGTCGTGCCCGATCGTTTACGACCATCTCGGCCATATGTCGCCACCGCAGGGCATCAGCCATCCGGGATTCGGCATAATCTGCGGGCTCCTGCAAAAGGGGAAGGCATGGGTGAAACTTTCGGGATTCTACATCGACACCCAGGTCGGCCCACCGACCTACGCGGACAGTGTCGAGGTGGCTAAGGCATACGTGAAGGAAGCGCCCGAGCGGCTTGTGTGGGGCAGCGACTGGCCGCATCCCACGATGAAAGAAAATGAGAAGCCGGATGACGCGATCCTGCTCGATTTAATGTCTGAGTGCGTGCCCAACGAATCCATGCGCAACCGCATTTTCAGCGAAAACGCAGCGAAGTTGTACGGATTCGCGTGAGCATGATTCTGAGGACGTAGATCTTCGCTCGCATGAGCCTGCAATCCAAACGATGCCTCTCAGGCTGCAAAAGGTAGTACAGCCGCCGGCATGCTCCTCTGTACGCGTGAGTATGAAAGAGCGAAATAACCACTAGGAGCCCGTCCGAGAATTAGGAGGGGCCGCGTTCCGAGCTCCGCGGGGGC
>JBGQNR010000134.1:0-17543 GCA_041501225.1 Acidobacteriota bacterium | reverse complement strand
TTCGCTTTGACGCCATGCATCCGAGGTAGGAGCCGTATGCGCTAGCTGCGCCCGTACGGATCTGTGCGGGGGGTGCCGGGCGACCGGCATTCCTACCGCGACCCATTTAGATTCCCTGGAGCCAATAGGTGCGGTCGAGGGTGCGGTACTGGATTGCTTCCGAGACATGGCGCGCCAGGATCTTTTCCGAGTCCTCGAGGTCGGCGATCGTTCGTGAGACGCGCAGGATGCGATCGTAGGCGCGCGCCGACAAGCCGAGCTTGGTGATGGCATTCTCCATCTGCTTCTCGCACTCGCTGTCGAGCTTGCAGAAGCGGCGCAGGGTGCGGGGAGTCATCTGGGTGTTGCAGAACTGGCCGAAAGGCTCCAGGCGCCGCCTCTGGCGCTCGCGCGCGGCCAGGATGCGTTCGCGAATTGTGACCGACTCCTCGGACTTGTCATCTTCCGCGAGTTCCTTGTACTTGACCACCGGGACCTGAATGTGCAGATCGATGCGATCGAGCAATGGCCCGGAGATCCGCGCCAGGTAGCGCTGGATCATCGGCGGCGTGCAGGTGCAGTTGTGCAGCGCATCTCCGTGAAAATCACATTGGCACCGTTGCGTTGCCAAGTTGCAGTGTGACGTTGAAAGGTTTAAAACCTCTTCCAAAAGCGTACCCCAAGAAAATCAATACCTTAGCGGACCACCTTCGTAAGAGAAGATTGGATCTGGGGTACCTTCAGAGAGAAGTAGCCGACATTATCGGGGTGGATGAGACGACAATTACAAATTGGGAGAGGCAACGCAACCAGCCGGAAATACGGTTCATTGCTAGGATCATTGAGTTCCTTGGCTATTGTCCATTCCCGGAACCAAGCAGCCTCTCGGAACGACTGGTCCTCTTCCGTATTCGTCAGGGTTTATCCCAAAGAAAGTTCGCCCGACAGATGGGAATAGACCCAACAACCTTGGCCGGCTGGGAGGCAGGACGACATTTGCCATCGAGGGATTCTATAAATCTGCTGCGTCGACTCGGCATCTTGTGACGAGAAGCAGGTTCGGAACCAGGACTCAGGGTCTTGGGCACCGGAAACAATCCGGAAACGATGATCTTGAACGCGGTGAAGACGCAGATCTGGACGGCGCTCATCGCCATGTTGGGAAGATGACGAATAAGGAAAAAATCCCGCTCGTCTCCGAAGGACTCCTCTCGTCGAATTGGGAACGGAAGAAGATCATCTAACAGGGGGCTATGGCGACAGAGGGGCCAGCTCATGGTACTGGTTGCCAGAACAGCAGCAGCTGGCACCGCAGATCCGAAGACTATGCAAATGCCGAGAGATTTGCAGGTCTGAAACGCGGGTGCTGCACCAATCCGGTTGGAATCATTCCCTCTTGTGGGAATTCGATTGGTGCAGTTTTATCGAGACGCTCAAGAATTTTGAATCTGCACTCTTGGATCAAGCCTCAACAGCCGTCTCATCAATCATCTATCGAGCTGCCCCAATAATCGATCTTCGCCTCTGGTATGCCGTCTAGCGCCGCATAGTTTTCACGGCACCCCCCAACGGGTTGCCGCCAAAATGAAAATTTCGAGTAGGCGATTTCCTTTATTTTGCGTTCTTGTAGGTAGAGGAACATTTATCAGCTTCTAATCTTTCTCATAGGCGAGGGGCGTTATGAAAACGATTCGCTTTCCTCGATCTGGTTTTCTCTTCACTACCAAGGATTCTGAACGAGAGTTGGTAAACATTTGGCTTTCCATGTCCAGAGAAGAGCGCAAACAAAAATTTGCCGGCACGGCACGAGCCGCCGAAATGGCCGGAGTGTCGCAGCGAACCGTGCAATTCTGGATTGATGCCGGGTATCTGATGTCATTGCGCATTGGTAAAAAAGCATCAGATTTATCTGCCATCTCTGATCAATCACCTTGTTCCCCGGGCCGGTCCCAGGCGGAATGGCATGCCCTAACATATTCTGTTTACTGAGAATATGGCATTACGCGCGATTTACGAAATTCACGCATTTGGCGCAATTCGCGCTAGACAAATAAAGAGTTTATGTTAGAAGAATCCCATCATGCGCGGCCGAGTGCGTGAAAACGGCAGTGACTTTCAGCGCATTCGTCAGCCAGGGCCGCAGAGGGCATTGACCTATGGTTTTTTCCTGAAATCGATGGCTGTTTTCGGCAGAAATCCTGATTCCCTGACCCGTATCTCCTCGGAACGCTATTGGAGAAACCGTATGAATCTCAAAGGACTTTATCACAGACACAAGGGCACGCTGTGGCCGCTGATGGCCCTCCTTTCGCTATTTACCATTGCGCTGGCGCTGGCCCAGACGCCAGACAAAAAAGCGACACCCATGATCACCATCGATGGTTCGCAGACCCCGGATCGGATCCCGGATTGGATCCTCTGGCGGGAAGTATTCAAGACCGTGTCATTGCTCTCGGACAAGTCCGCGACGAAGGGCGATGACATCTGGGTGCAAAAGCTCCATCTCTCCAGGCAGCAGACTAACCAACTGATCCAGCATGCTGGGGTACACCGCGACATGGACTCCGCAATCAGCATTGAGGCAAAGAATCTCAAAGCCTCAACGAAGGAGAGCAAAGAGTTGCTGCGAATCAAGCTGCAACAAGCCCAAATGAACAAAGAAGTCCAGATTCTCGAACTTCGCGATGCGCTTCGTGCGCGGATAGGTGAGGACGCATTCCAAAGGCTCCAATCTTACGCAAAGCTGAACATCGCGCCCACGATCAAGGTCGGCGACATAGTCAGAAAATGAGCGGGACCAGCCACGAGCATCACTGAATTGGAAATCGGCGAAAGGAGCTTTAGTCCAAACGAGCGATCCGGAGGAGATCCCTTATGAAGACGAAGATGTTGGTCGGTGCGAATTCAGCAAGAACGTTTTGGGCCGTTGGCATTGGGTTTCTCTGCCTTTTGTCATTCATGCAAAGGGCATCCTATCCGGACGAATACTGGGTTGAAGGAAGATACTATTTCAGGTCCGCGATCTTCGAGCAGACTGGAGCGATCGTGGCCGCAAGCGATACCGACATTGTTTATAATTCGCCATATGTTGCAGCAAAAATAGACCAGGAACTCACGCGGCCGAATGGCACCAAGGAATATAAAACAGAATGCGACTGCTGCTATGTGGGAGTGCACCCCGCAATCGTTGAGCCTTTTGGATACGGCACCTGGAGCCTCCGGGCAGATCATTATCTTGGCGATGATTGCGGCGGGGATCTATACTATTATGGATCTACTAGCGCAAGCCTTACTATAGGACAAACATCAATCAATTACTTCTATGCCAGTCCAAGCCATTATTTGTACCCGGGATCGGCCACCCTGTACTGGTCGACAACGAACGGATCAGCCGCCTCCATCAACGGGACGGCTGTAGCTCTTACGGGCAGTATGGTAGTCAGCCCTGGTACGACGACAACGTACGCGCTATATGTGTCCGGCGCCCATAATAATGTTTCTGCCACTGCTACCGTCGGGGTAGACAAGCCGCTATTAATGAACGGCTACCGCTACTCCGTCCGGCATGAAAAAGGCATGTCGCCGTTCTTTCCGTATACACAGGTTAATCAGGAGTCTGTCAATGTAGCCAACGGCAACCTGTTCTATACGGTGCCGCTCCTAAGCCGCCCGGGGCGCAACGGTCTGGGTGTCGATTTGAAGCTTGCCTACAACTCCAAGCTCTGGGATTTTTATACTTGGAACGCTTCGATTTACGCCACCATCGTTGAAGACAATTCCTGGGTGGGCACAGGATGGACATTGCTTGTGGGAAGGATCATCGACGACTCGGCAAATGGGCGCTACTACGTGACGCTCTCCGATGGATCCAACCATGAAATGTCCTATTACGGAGGGGCATGGCGGTCCGTGGATTCGACCTACATGATCTACGACCCTGCCGCTCACAAACTGACACTGAAAGGCGGCATTAACCTGCGTTTCGACTATCAGGATCCGGTGCGCACCAACACCCGTTTTGCGACCCAGGTCCAGGACACGAACGGCAATTATCTCGAAATTGCTTATGCCAGCGGGGGAGGACGGATCAGCACGATTCAGGACACGCTCGGCAACACCTATACTTTTTTGCTGAATTCTCAGGGGCGGCTGGCCTATATCTCGTATTTCAACACCAACGACACGACCCAGCCCACAAGCACGATCAGCCTTGAATATCAAAATCAGGCAATTGATTTTGGTTCTGGAGCCGTCACGGCGTCGATGCCCGCGCAAGAGTTTCTCACAAGGGTCACCTATATCGATGGGCTGCGCTATAGTTTCGTTTATGGCAGCAGCGGGGAAGTAAGCGAAATTACCTATCCCACCTTCGCGAAGAGCAGGTACTTTTATGACACGATTCTGTGGCTGGATCGCCTGCTCAACGAGACGGCGCCGGATCATTATGTCCGATATCACGACGCTGGCGAAGGAACGGCGACGTGGACCTGGCAGACCGGCCCATGCAGCACGAGTCCGTGTGGTGTCTCGGCGACTATCCCGGGATACGGGACAATTGCCTACTCGATAGGGAAATCCGGCGCTATCTGGGCGGATGGATTTTTGACGAACACCGGGGTCACGAGCGGTAGTGAAAACCTGAGACGGGAATCGCAGCAAGACTGGACACAGGACGATACGCAGCTGTCGACGATCCAGAATCCCAGAATCATCTGGACGCAGAAGGTGATGACGGAAATTGCAGCACCATCCTGGCAGCGTACAATCCGGCGCGAATTCAGCTATGCATCTACGAGCGATTACAGCGGGAATGTGAAGGAAATAAGGGATTACGATTACAATGGGACGCTGCGGCGCAAAACGACGCTCAACTACCTACACGAGGCCAATGGCGCCTATGCCCCGTTGAACATCCTGGATCGGGTGACGGATACGCTTATCTATGATGGTTCCAACCATCTGGTTTCAAAAACTGTTACGGCATATGATTCAGTCTCGCCGCTTTATGCAGCCGCCAATTCGATTCGCCACGATGCCTCCTTCGGCACAACCTATATGACCCGAGGCCTGCCTTCAAGCGTCACGCGATGGTACAATATCGCTCAAAACCTATCGGTCGTGTCTTCTGTCAGATACGATGAGTGCGGAAACCTGAGGCAGGCCATCGATCCGCGATCCAACTCGACCTTTACAGATTACTGGCTTTCTTCAAGCGACAACGCTTATGCTTTTCCGCTGAGGGTGACCAACGCGCTCGGCCACGTCGCCAGCGCTGCTTATAGCTATAAAAGCGGCGCTGTTCTCAGCCAGACTGATGCGAATAACAAAGTCACCACATTGACTTTCGACAGCCTCGACCGCGTGACACAGGTCACCAAGGCGGACGGCGGTCGCAAGACCTACACATATGTCGTCGATCCGTATTATGGGAATCCTCCATATGCTATCGTGAGACAATATCAGGTCGGTGATACTTATACCGAGGAACGCTCGAGCTTGGACAACATGGGCCGTCTCCAGCAAAGCAGCTTGACTGATACCACGGGCGGCGACATCCAGAAGGAGTGGAACTACGATGCGCGGGGGGCCCTAACTCAGGCATCTGCTCCTCACCGGTACGGTTCCACGGCTTATCCCATTACCTATGGGTATTCGGTTCTTGGACTACAAGCCGTGCAGTTTGCTGATGGAGCAGGCATTTACTATGGTAGGAGTCCGGAAGCTGTGTCAGTGGGAGCGGGCGACGGGAAGGCTCGGGACTATTGGTATCAGGAGGATGGCAAAGTTCGCAGCGTTGTCCTGGAGGAACCGGACTCGGCTGTGCGAGACTTAAATACGGACTATGGGTACGATACCATGGGCAGGCTGGTGACGATCATCCAGGGGGTTCAATCCCGATCATTTACCTATGATAACCTGGGCCGGCTCTTGGCGGAGACCCACCCGGAAAGCGGCACGACGAGCTACAGTTATGATGCCAACTCCAACGTGCTCAGCCGGACGGACGCGCGTGGCGTCGGCACCTATTACACGTACGACGAGCTGAATCGGGTTACGCAGAAGACCTACAGCGATGGCACGCCTTCCGTCAGCTACCAATACGACGGCCAGCCTTCAGGAAGCCCGATAGCAATCGTCAATCCCGTGGGGCGGCTGACGAAACTGACGAGGACGGTATCGGGCGTGACCGTGAGCAGCTATTACAGCTACTGCAACTGTTCGTCGGTCACCCAGGAAGCCACCGTGATAAATGACGGAACTGTGCGGACGTATGTCACGAGTTACACGTATAACCTGGCGGGGCAGCTCACCTCGATCACCTACCCCAACGGGAAAGTCGTGAGCTACACGCTCGACACCCAGGGGCGTCAGACTAAGGTATCATCAACCTACAACGGGCAACCCTTTGATTACATCTACTCGGCGGCATACAATGGGCCCGGAGGACAACTGACGCAGGTTCAGTACCCGATCATGTACGCTAGCGGTCAGCGGGTTCAGACGCTTTACACCTACTCGCCGGATGCGGGATTGCTGACCCACATGGAATCGTTTCAGATGAAATTTGACTGTGGTTATGACGTCTTTGATCGACGACATATCCAGGACATTTGGGATCTGAACAATCTAGCTGCCAGCCAGCATTTTGAATATGACCGCTGGTGGAGGCCGACGAGCTACTGGCAATCAAATTTGCGGGCAGGCTACACAGGTACGAAAATGCAGTTCTCCTACGACCGATACAACAACATCACAAGCGTAAACCCATACGGGACACCGATGACGTTCAATGTGGATGCCGCCACGAACCGCCTGCAAAGCCGGCAGGTTTACGGAGGGGGGTGGTTTACATTTTCCTACGATGCGGCTGGAAACATGACGAGCATGGGGACGTTCGATGCCGAGAATCGCTTAACCCAGACGTCGCAGGGGGCGAGTTATATGTATGACGGTAACGGGCGGCGCTTCCGCACCTATGATGGCACCGTGGTATACTATGTCTATTCGTACACGGGCCAGTTGCTGACGGAGGACCGGATCACGGAATCCGCGACAAACAATTACATATATTTTAATGGGCAGAACGTGGCGATTCATCAGCAGGATGATAATTTCCGGTTGTTGTTCAAAGACCATCTTGGATCGACGCGAAAGGTCGTGAATGTGCCTTTGCCGAACCCGAACTGGCCATATTACACAGCGTGGTCCTCCACGGAGAGTTACGACTATCAGCCGTTCGGCGGATCCTACTCCTCGAGCGGGCCGACCCGGCAGCGGTTTCATGGGAAGGAGAGAAACGGCGATCTGGACTATTACGGTGCGCGTTACTACGACAGCCGTACGATGCAGGACAGCTCAATGCGCTGGATCTCGGCGGATTCGGTGACCACGCGCCTCTACGACCCACTATCGCTGAACAAATATACCTACGTCAGAAACGACCCAGTCAATCTCATCGACCCGGATGGAAGATTTCCCATTTTCCCATACTTTGGCACGATTGTCATTGTGACTGCCCCGCCTCCTCCTCCCATAGATCCAATCACTGAGGCGTTTGTTCGCGATCTCCAAGACGCACAGCCTCAACCGGATGCTACTCTCCTTCCTTGGGTTGATGACGGAGGCGGTAATGGCGGTGGTCAGCGCTCGGGTACCGTGACTATCATTCCCCTTCCAGCAGACAATATCCATCGCTTGCCAGATATTGATCCCTATTGCGGTATCACCGCGGGTGGCTGTGAACGGGTCGACTATCGTCCCGACTTCGATTGTGCGAAGGATGGCGATAGTTGGATAGCCAGCTTTACTATCACTCTTACTGGCGATATTTATGTGGCGACAGGCCCATACCCGTATAAACGGAGACCACCCGCAGACAGAAGCATAAGGGACACAGATAGTGCCTTACGTCACGAACTGAGACACGTTGAGGACCTGGTGAATGCACTTCGTGCCCTTTTCCAAGGAGTCGCAAATAACGTTTTTGCCGAAGAAGGAGATTGTAAAAAAGCAGCCGCGGACGCGGAGGTGAGTGCAATCACGGTAGCGGCACAGGCAAGAGCAGATAGCCAACGGCGGCGACGCTGAGGAGAAAATTTATGATTGTTCTCATACAATGGGCAATCGCACTGTTGCTAATTCCCGTGATGCAGAGAGAGTCAGCTGATGAAATTCGGATGATCAGTACCAATGAACGGGAGGCTCTGGT
This sequence comes from Acidobacteriota bacterium, assembly GCA_041501225.1. Classification (GTDB taxonomy): domain Bacteria; phylum Acidobacteriota; class UBA6911; order UBA6911; family UBA6911; genus JAFNAG01. Next base: position 9,355 of record JBGQNR010000134.1, on the reverse strand, counting down.
GGCACTGTACGAAGCAACTGGAGGAAATGCCTGGATACAACATCATGGATGGCTTGGCCCCATTGGCACGGAGTGCCGCTGGTATGGCGTTACGTGCGCAAGGGAAGCCAGCGAACAAACATCTGACAAGTGGACTGTCACGGATTTGCACCTTAGACGTAACGGGCTCAAAGGAAGCTTACCTACAGAGGTTAGCGCTCTCAAGAATTTGAAGCGCCTGATGTTGGAAGGCAATGCTGTCAAGGGACCGATTCCTAATGCCTTGCTTCAGAGGTTTGATCAAGCACAACTGGATATCGAGCCTCTTTCACTCATTCACGATGTCGAAGAAATACTTGTGGAGGTACAAAATCCAGCGCTTCTTTGTTTCGGCTTACGTGCATGGATATCTGCCGATGGAAATGTACGCCGTGAACGCAAAATGTGCCGTGAAAAAAATGGCCAGGTGACCCGAGATGTTTATTTTGAATATCAACAAGGGAAAACTCATGATTTCGACCGTCTGGCGCGTTCCCTTGTTCGTAGCGGTTTTTTCTCGGATACTCCATCGTCGACCAACCTGTGGGTTGATGTCGTAGAAACTACTGTGACGGCAAAACGTATCGGAGGAGTAAGTAAGCGCCGCTCGTGGAGTAATTCCTTGTCCATGTCGGAATGGGACCTTGAGATGCAAATGTACGGTGTTTTGGCAGAGGTTGAATGGGTTGGCTTACCCACGATGAAGAAATAGCTGAGTGAGTCAGCTAGCGGGCTTGAGACCGCGGAGCATCATCGGATCAGGGACTGATAACGGGTAACCTGTCAGCTTTAAATCTAAGGGCATAATACTTATCGGCGGGAGTGTGCCAGAAAGAGGCCCTGAAGTCGTTGCCAGGTCGGCCTGTGCGTTTCACTGCCGAAGATAAAGAATCCTAGACACCCATCATTCATCGGAATCGGGGACGGACAACGCGAAGGTTATCACACCAAGTGAGATGAGCGTACTGGAGGGCCCGAAAATAGGGCTTGAGCTTGATTTCTGGCCCTCCATTTGCGTGCGAAGGCGGTATCCATGATCGGCAGGGAATAGGGACGCCACCCGTTAATGACGGCGTCAAACCGCGTAAAACTCTTCCGGAGTCAGCTTTCACCAGAGCTTTCCGGGTTTGTTTCTGCACGTCGACCGGATAAGTGAAACAAATCCTGAACACTACGAGGGTACCGCATCCGGCATTGGGCGTGGTGCGGGGTCAGAGAGCGGGCGGGAGCGACCCCCGGTTTTGAGGTTGGGGTCAGGCCTGGAAAATTTACATTTGTCCTCGAGGATTGAGGATTAGGGGAAGGACAGGAACAAAAGTAAATTTTCCAGGCCTGACCCTCGAATTGTCACCAAGGACGGCATCCTTTTCGGGCCCCAAAGCCGCACCGTAAAGGCCACCCCTTATGGCCCAGGCATCGCCGTTCCCACCTTGGTGGTCGATCCGGTCTACCTGACTGCGAGCATGATCGTACAGGGGGCGAGCGTTCTCCATTTGAAACTCGCTCCGTCGGGATCGGTAGAAAGAGTCGAAGTGATTCAAGCGCTGGGAGATCAAACTGCAGCTAGCATCGAAGCGGTAAAAAAATGGAAGTTTATCCCGGCCCGGGATGAGACAGGAGAGCCCGTTGCGTCGGATGTTTTCGCGGTCTGCATCTACAGGCCGCTGGACAGCGGCATCAATGGCGAAAAATAGGGGCGCATGGATTGCCCGATGCGCCCCCAAAGAAGGTGTTACCGGAGGGTCACAATTTCGTGTCCTTCGTCAATGGTTCAGGGGATGGACCCAATGCCGTTAACTTAAGCCTAAACCGGAGATTCTCAGGGCTTTCCTGAGTTTGCTTTCCTGCATTTTGGCCGATTTTTCACTCTCTCTGGATCCTCGAATCCGGCTCCATGAGCACTTTTTCGCTTAAGTTAACGGCATTGGGACGGACCACACTAATTGACCAATCTCAAAAAAGTTCGCTCTTGCCGAATCCCTGAAATATGGGCTTAGCTGCATTTTTGGCCGTAATTGTTTCAATGTAAGGAAATCCTGCTGTGCCCACGCATCGCTCAGCCTGATGCTACGCCCTCAAGCTCCAGATAAGCGTCTAGTTCTTCGAGCGGAGAACTTCGCGCACCGGCGCGATCTCAAAGGATTGATTATCTTCCGTTCGGAGGGTGCGGGCCTCGAAAACGCCAGCTCAGAATGATAGATCCGAGCCCAAGGCTGACTATCGTGCCATTATTCCTTCGGACAGAGTTTCCAGTAGGGACACCCCGAAATGAGCAATCATCCGATGAGGGTCACCTCGTGATCCAGGAGCGATCTCACTACGAAACTCACGCGGCCGTTCTCCGTTGTCGATGCCAGTTTTCGGCCGGAAACCAGCGAGACGACACTTGCGCTTCGGACACCGTCAGGCAGTTTCACTCGTACCTGCAGGGGGCCAACCGGGATGAGTTCGTGCACCGGCGCGCGCCACGTGCCGGTGTTGGTCAGATTGACCATATGCAAAACCAGCCTGCCAGCCTGGCGGTACAAGTGGCAATCAATGAATCCGGGGCCCTCTACCGCCAGCGGCAATCCCTCTTTTGCGGCCCAGCGAACGGCTTGCGCCAGCAGGGTGCCGTGGTCGGGCAGGTTGTCCCGGGCAAAGCGGCGGTCGAGATCCGCGGGCATGTAGACGATGCGCGCTCCTTCCCGGTTCGTGCGCACGATCAACGCCGGAATCTTCGTGCTCGGCTCAGCCATCCAGGCTGTCTCCGGGGGATAGGTTGGAAATGAGGGGATGAACGTTGCCGGCACGACGCACCCGGCGTCAAGGTCGATGTTTTCCAGAGTGCCGCCAAAGGGCAGGATATCCGTCTCGTCGAAACCGCGCAGGATAGGGTGGCGTTCGCCGGTCATCGCCGGTTCGGCGCCGGTCTCAGGGCCGTAAACCCGCGCACGCAATTCCGGCGCCAGGCGCAGATAAGAGTGACCGGTCTCGATTGCACGCCTAATCCTGGCACCCCAGTCCACTCGCGTCCGCCCGGCAGGCAGGTGAGCGCCAACGATGTCTGCAAGTCCGAAGTCCGGCCTCGTTTCGCCGGTTTCATTGAATAGGCTGCTCTCGCCGGTGATGACGAGGCCGCCTCCCCGTTGGGCGAAGCGCCGGACGCTCTCACACTGATTTTCAGACATCGCTGCCAGGTTGGGCAATACCAGCACTGCCAGTTTTGTCGCGTCGCGGTCGATGTGATCCGCGTGCACCGGCAACCAGGGAATGCGCGCACGGACAAGGGCGTTCACGAAACCTCGAAACGGCAGATCGACGAGCTCCTGGGGATTGTCCCTCCCATAGAAATCGGTATTCTGTTGCGACCAGACGATGCCGGCCGTGGCCACCGGCTCGCGGTTGATCAGCCGGGCTTCGTTATCCTTGTGCCAGCGATTCAGCGGCTCGATGGTGCGATACATACGCCGGTCTTCATGATATGCGCCGACATGATGCCACCAGGGCTGAATGCCGGCGGAGAATCCCTCCAGGACCCAAAGCCGCGCCTCCGGTTCCGGCTTGCTGGCGAGGCGAAACACAGGCCGACCCTGCTGATACATCGCCATGCTTTCGGGAATTAGCTTCTCCCAACCGAGCAGCCCGTGAATGATCTTGCCCGCGACGCCGTTGTCCTGGAAACCGAGGGAGTCGGAGCGGGCCTGGTGATCGAGCATGATGATTTCGGCGCGCTCGCAAATCGCCTTGTAATCCCGGAACTCCTGGCTCTGGCTCGTCACCGACCCGCTGTTCATCCCCACCCACAGGCAGCCCGCTCCGCCGGCGGCCCTGGTCGTATGGTTGTTCAAATCCCAGATTTCAAGGCGGCGCGCGTAGTTCCACTTGATCCATTCGCGATACCCCGGATCGTCCCAATTCTTCAATCGAGGCAGGGCCTGACCGGTCCGATCACGGAATTTTTTCGCGCAATTTGCACAATAGCAGATGCTGCCGCGGCCGAGCCCGCTCCAACTGTTGTCGGTGAATCCTTCCGGGTGAGAGCGCTCGATGATCTCGCGGAGCACATCCGGAAGGAACTCCTCGTAGTAAGGGCTGTTGATGCAGGTGACGTAGAACTCACCGGCGCGGTAGGGACGGCCCGCCGCATCCGCGGCGAACCAGTCGGGGTGAGCACGGTAAAAATCCTCGTGGGTGCGGTTCGAATCCATGCGCGCGAGGACCGCCAGCCCGTCATCATGCGCGGCGCGGGCCAGTTCGCCGTAGAGATCGCGGTCGCCGAGGTAGGCGGCGCGGTGATGCAGGGGAAACCGGCTGGGGTAATAGGCAAAGATGCCGCCCGCGTTGATGATCACCCCCTGAACCTGCGTCCGCTTCCAGTGCCGGCGCCACCAGGCTATGTCATAGCGCGTCGGGTCGATCTCCGTAATATTCGTCTGGGCCCAGCGCAGCGTGCGGCGCCACCAGGGCAAGTCCGCCGGCGTGCCTGGCGGCCCGTCCGCCACGACATTGGAAGCAGGATCGATGTCGGTGGCGGCAATCGCCGCGGTGGCAACCAGAGTCCGTTTAAAGAATTCCCGGCGTGTCTCGCCGTTGATAGGAGTGTTCGCATCGCGCATGGTCGTGACCCCAATGAGGTTGAAAGTCGGCTTGCCGTCAGGCAACAACCCAAATTCGCACAACTCGGTGTTTCCTGCCAAGGGCAAAAACAGAATAGTCCTCATCGCCTTCGACCCGCTGCACGATGAAGGGCATGGGAGTGCGGTTGTTATCGGATCGGCAAGACAGATCTCGCGGCTTCTCTGTGTATGCCGCGAGCGCTGATCCGTGTTAAAATGTGTGATATCAATCGGATCTGTCGATGGAGGATAGACGGTTGGCGAGATGTACCGCCAAAATCCGGCGGCATATCAATTTTCGCCAGACCCGCCTGATTCAAGTTAGGCCGCGAAGAGTGATGGAAACGCTTCAGCAAAGGATCGAACGAGTCGTACGCGAGGAGATTGCGATTTCCCCATACGATCCTCGGTGGCTGCAGTTATTCCATGAAGAGAAGGAGCATCTGCGGTCATGCCTCCCAACTGAGCTTGTTCGGCGGATTGAGCATTTCGGCAGCACGGCCGTTCCGGGTCTCGCTGCGAAGCCCATCGTGGACATGCTGGTGGAGGTGACGGACCTGCAGGCGACCAGGGCGCGGATCGCGCCCGCGCTGGAGTCACAGGGCTACGACTACTTCTGGCGCCCGACACACGGGGATGACGGTCCGCCGTTCTACGCGTGGTTCATCAAGCGGGATGCCGGTACGGGCAGTCGCACGCATCATATTCACATGGTCGAGGCTGGCCCCGAATTCGCTGGGCACTGGGATCGTCTCCTATTTCGAGATTACCTGATCGAGCATGTGGAAGTGGCCAAGGAGTATGAGCGCTTGAAGACCCGGCTCGCGTCCGCCTCGCCACGGGACCGGGTCGCGTACACTCGGGGCAAGACGGACTTCATCGTGGGGATGACCCTGCAAGCGAAACGTTACTATGGCAAGGCCTGACAACGCCATGCAGCCGACGGCGCTTCGCGCCGTGGCTGATGCCGGGCGTTGGGCAGGCAAGACAAATAGCTCGATTGGCTGCCAAGACCGCCCAGGCAGGAGGTAGAGGGAGAAGTGTCGGAGATCTTGCTATAATGACGGAATGAAGCTTCGAATCTACATTGACACGTCGGTACTCGGAGGCTGTGAGGACTTGGAGTTCCAATCCAGAACAGGTGCGCGCGCGTCTGATGGAAGTTCCAGAAGAGCACATCGAGGTTTTCCAGCTCGATTCAGAGGCTATGGATTTAGCCGATGCCTATATTTCCGAGGGCGTGATCCGCGCGAAGTTGCGTGCCGATGCGCAGCATATCGCGATTGCCACCATCGCGCGGGTAGATGTGCTCGTGAGCTGGAATTTCAAGCACATCGTAAATCTGCATCGAATCCACGGGTACAACTCCGTCAACCTTCGCCGAGGATACCCGATGCTCGAGATCCGGGCTCCGCAAGAGGTGCTGCAAGATGAGTAATGCAAAGAAGCAATTCGACGCAGTCGAGATGATGCGTTCGATTCGAGATCGAATTTCGGCTCAGATCCAGGGGATGACTCTGGAAGAAGAACGCGAATGGCTGGCGTCCCAGGAGCTCACAGATCCATTTTTGCGCCGCATACGGGATAAGGCTGCCCAACAAGGCGCTGCAGCGGCGGTGCTGCGCGCCACCGCTGACCGCTGGACGTTGGCCAGGCGCCATAACCTCGAAACCTTGTCATGTTTCATCATCGCGGCGCGGCATCGAGGGATAACGACTGGAGCAATCCGAGGTACCGCTGTTTCCCAATGTCCACGATGATCTCAGGATATTTCGAGGTTACCGCGCCTGTCCTCGAAATCCCTTAGGCTGCAACCGTGACGCGGAGGAAGAGACCGTGAAAAGAGAAATCCAACCCAGTCCGGTCAGCGTTCCGCCGCTCCCCGAGCGCCGGCCCTCCGCGGACGAGAAAACGCGTGTGGTGCGCTTCGAGGTATCGCCCGCGACGATGATCCAGCTCATCCTCGTCGTGGCCTGCATGTGGCTGCTGATCCGGCTTTGGCCGGTCTTCCTGGTGCTCGTCGTCGCTCTCCTCATCGTCGGGACGATGAGTCCAGCCGTCAGCTGGATGGAGGCGCGGCGTGTCAAGCGCGGCCTTGGGATCGCCATCGTCTTCACACTCCTCTTCGTCGTCGCGACTCTCGCCGTGACGCTGACGATCCCGTCGTTGGTGGCGCAGGCCTCAGCGCTGGTCGAGCAGGAGCCCGCGTTTCGCGCACGCCTTTCGGATTATCTCGCCCGCTCCCACCTAACAGCGCCGCTCGCGGGTTGGCTGCGGAACGTCAAGTACGACGCTCCCTCGAGTGCCATCAGCGCAACGGCTTTCGCCTTCTCGATGCGCATCTTCGCGATCACCACGTACGGGGCGAGCGCCCTCTTTCTCGCGCTCTATATCATGATCGACCGCGACCGGCTTCGTGGCGGGCTTTTCGCGGCCGTCCCTCGCTCGCACCATATCCGCCTCGCCCGCGTCATGATGAATCTGGAGACGATCGTCGGCGCTTACATTCGCGGGCAGCTGATCACGTGCCTGCTCATTGCGGTCTTTTCGTTCGGCCTCCTGGTGGCGTGCGGCGTGCCACACGCGATGGCACTTGCTGTGTTTGCGGGCGTTGCGGATGTCCTGCCGTACATCGGTGCCTTCCTCTCGATAGGACCGATGGTCCTTGCGGCACTGGCGCGTGGCCCGGTCGTCGTGGCCGTCGTCCTGTTGATCATGCTCGCGTACGAGGAGTTCGAGAGCCGCGTGCTCGTTCCCCGCATTTATGGACGGGCGCTGCGCATTCCGTCGTCCGTCGTGCTCTTCGCGCTCCTTGCGGGCGGGACGCTGATGGGGATCCTCGGCGCGCTCCTCGCGCTCCCTGTCGCAGCGACGGTCATGATGCTCATCGAGGAGCTTCGCGTCGAGCTTCCGGGTCAGCAGGAGCAGGTCGCAGATGTGGAACAGCGCGTCGGGGACGAACGCGCGGAGGAAGAGTATGAGCGCCGGACAGAGGGCGTGCCTGCGGAGCAGGCCGCCGCGATCGCCGTCGAGATCTCGAACGATCGGCGGAAGGAGGAGAGCTGTCCGGCCGAGGCCGCGGACGTGTCAGACTCGATTGGGACCGGGGTGGGGGACTGACGACGGCAAGGTCTGACCAGATAATATTTCGACAATTTTTCACCCTCCAAATTCCCGCTTACATCAAAAAAAACAGGCCTGATCATTGAACCTAAGACCGAGAACCATGCGCGGCAATTTCCAACAGCGCAAGAAGGTGGGACACATACAATCTGGGATTACTCTAACGCATCGGATGCAGGTCTTAGATTTAAAAATGGGCCGCCGATTTTCGTTTTAAACCCCTCAAAGCGGCATCTGACCTGCGGTTCTGCAAGCGCTTCCAAGCAGTTGCCGTCGTCAGTCCCCGTCCCGCCAACAATCGTCCGCAGTTCATCCAAGGCAGTCACATTGGCTTCGAAGCGACCGTTGCGGATCGCCCTCAGAGCGCTTATACTCCGGCCATGACACTCAAGAATGCAGCATTTCTGGCGCTGGTTGGCATGATCCTGGCAACGATCCTGCTGGTGGCGGGATTCATCGGCGACGTATTCGGCGTTGTGCGAGGTCTGATGCCGGCGATGAGATTGTTGACCTCTTTCATCTATGCCTTCGCTGGTCTGAGTATGGTGGTGTTTCTGTACGCCTTTCACAAAGCGCAGTCTTGAGTGCTGCTGCCACACTCTCGTAATGTCCACAAACTGCATCGCTCAGGAACTGCCTGGCTTGAAAGACCAACTTGCGCGGCCTCTCGGTAATGGGGATAGTCCAAACAAGCTGCAATTTTTGTGATCGGGTCTCGGCTCCGAGGGGTGGTTCAGCTTCCGATATGGGGGCGGTATGTCTTAACCGGCCAATCCTCCAATTCAGCTGCGCTGTGGATGTTTTCTTCAGCTGGTATTCGTCCCAGTCAAGCGGAGCTTGTAGAGGCTATTCAGAATGAGAAACCGAACATCGAATATCCTGGATTTTAGCAATGATTAGAGAGATTTTTCGATAGGAGACAGTCTCTCATTGACAGGAGCCTCTTGGTAGACGTAGATAGAATTGTGACCGGTTGCATTGTGGTCTCCTTCTTGCCCATCCACCAGAATCCAACCCAGCCGGGGAACTGCTTGTGGGCGACCGATCAAATTATCGGTGGCACGGCGAATACGTGCTGCACGTTTTATCCGGCGAACGACGGTTGGGACATCATTTGGCCTGCCGGGCATCTATTGACGCTGCGGTGCGTGACAGGAACATCGGCGCTCGGTAGGCAACTGTACGTCGTCGCATGGGTGAAGTGCGTCGGCCTCAACCCGGCCAAGCCGCAGCCGCCTTACGCGTTTTGCCCATCTCTGATGACCCTGTGAGGGAGCTATGCCGAAACTGAAACCGAACGCACCGAAGAAAGCAAAGCAGAAACGCGTCAAGGACGAACTGCACAAGTTCAAGGAGGGCACGTTGCACTCCGGTTCCAAGAAGGGGCCGAAGGTAACGGATCCGAAACAGGCCATCGCTATCGCGCTCTCCGAAGCCGGGCTCTCGAAGAAAGACAAATGAAACCGGGGACGCCACGAGCGCCGGGATAAACCGGCATGAAGCAGAGAATGAAAGAGTCTCACAGGAAAGGAGTAGCGAACCATCCTGACCTCGAGTCTTGTGCGGGTCTGCCGTGAGGTGGGGCGCAAAGCGTAGACAGAGGCATTGGTGGGCCG
>JBGQNR010000133.1:0-17619 GCA_041501225.1 Acidobacteriota bacterium | reverse complement strand
ATCGCGGCCCCATTGAAGCAAATAAGCGGGCTTCCACATCTACGGCAGAGAGCTTGTTTCCGCGATCAATTGATCGCGGCCCCATTGAAGCCATCGCCGTCATTGCGCACCCCGCCTATCCACGGTCTCGCATCGCGTGTCAGAATCACATATTCCTTCCAACCAAACAGCGGGCATGCGCGGAGCAGAAAGATTACCGACAGAAATCTTGGCTTCATTTGTAGTTCCAGGATTGCGTGTTCTCACATTGCGGAGCGTTTTTGGCAATATGCTCCGCCATTTCCTGGTTGTGTCTTTTATAGTTACAGCCGGAACGAAGCACCGCGCCAAAGGAAGCCGCGCCACTCAAGAGTTTTTCTTGATCAGGATGCAGCTGACGTCATCTGCCGGCGGCCCGAAGTCAAGCAGGTCGCGGGTAACCTCTTCGACGATGCGCCGCGCTGACTTCTCTTTGTTTTCCCTGATCCTGGATTCGAATCGCTCCGGGAAATAGTTCGCCCCGTTATTCTCGTGCTCCTTTAATCCGTCCGTGAAAAGCACGAGGATGTCGCCGGGTCCCATCAGCTTGAGTTCGTTCACCGTGTACTTGTCCTTCGTGCCGAGGACCGAAGGCTCGCGGGACAGATCGGGGTCAGTTTTAGTGGGCATGGTGCCGATGGGAGGATAGGTGACCAGCAGGTCCGGATGGATATCGACAAACCGGTCGAATTCGTTGGAGAACACGAGCGGAGGATGATGACCGGCGCTGATGAAACGGAACCTGCCGCTCACGTGGATTTCGCCATAAATCATTGTAAGAAACTTTCGGACGCTGGAGGAGCGATAGAAACGGTTATTGATGTTCTCGAAAAGCCTGGTCGTGATTGTGCCGGAGATCTGAAGCTCGTAAACAACACCTAGGAGAAATGATTGGTGCAGCATGGCGGCGAGCACCGCATCCGTGATCCTGTGGCCGGAAACATCCGCCAGCAAGACGCCCGCGGTTTGCTTCATCTCTTCGAGCCTGGCCGCGATCTGGTCCAGCCCCTTTTGCTGTGCCTGCGCGATGCGCGCGTCCAGATCATGCCGCTCTTTGAAATCAACATAGATAATGTGATCCCCGCCGATGGCGCCTGCGAGCGGGATGGTGGTGCCGAAGACATCGATTCCCGGCAGCTTCGGGATCTCGCCGGGTTCGGGCTTTAATTGGAGTGCGATTTCCTCAAAATTCTCCAGTTCCTCCTGCAAGTGACTCAACTCGTGGAGAAGCCCTTCAGCCAGTTTTTTTTCATCCGACATAAAATCAAATTTTCTTTCTTTGCGTTTGCCAAACTAAGCCGGCTCAGACGCCGTCAGTCCGCGGTTGGGGGACGAAATCCGGAATGTAACAGATGCCTAACCCGGGCGCCGGCCGGCGGCCGGCGCCCACTTTGGTCTTGCGACTTTTTCGGGTAGCCGATCGACTGGGCGAGGGCGATCTTCTGATCCGGGCGGAGCTTCATTACCTTCGCGAGCGCGGGCCTGTCGATGTTGGCACGCACGACAGTCGCCAATCCTTCGGAGGCACAGAATAAGTATACGTTCTCGGCAATGAATGCCGAGTCGGCGCCGGAATAGAATTCGATATCCTCGGTCCTGGTGCGCTGGCCTTTGGTTAGATCCGCGACATAAATGAGATTGACCGCGGCATCTTTTACATAGGCCTGGTTCCCCGTCGTAGCGCGGATATCCTCGGTAAGAACTTGCTTCAGCTGGTGTCCCTTGGGCTCATAAAGGTAAAGTCCATCGGCGGCGGCCACGTAAATGTCGATTTCCTGCCTGTTGCTCGCAGAGGGGGCAGTGCGCTGCCCGGTTGGACGGTTGATTCCCGCGGCCGCCCAGAGCAGATTGGAAAGCACTTGCCGAGACAACGCATCCGGGCTGAATTCGCGCACCGATTGACGCTCATTGAGAGCCTTCATCAGCGGTTTGCCGCCCTCGATGCGCGGCGGTGGAAGCTGTATCAGCCCCGGAGCTTGCGCGGCAACATAAGTCACCAGCAAAGAAAGTAGCAGCAGAGTAATGGACAATTCTCTCGCTTTCATAGGCACCTCGTCGAATTGAACCGCATTGGCCCACAACTCCTGAAGAAGGCGATCAGGCTGCGGCGTCGCGGCCCGCCCGGAGCGCCCGCAGGTTGGTATCTACAACTTCTTCGCCCTTGCGTGCAAAGATGGTCCGCACAGCAGCTTCGATCGTTTCGGGTTTGATGGGGAGGAGGTGCATCGCCGCGCCGACCATCACCATGTTCGTTGCCCGGACGGAGCCGGCGGCGCGCGCCAGCTTTTCCGCGTCCAGGACAATCGCATGCGGCAGCGCCCGGGCGTGGCTGAGCAATATTTCAAGATCCGGGTAGTCTGGAATGTTGCGGACAGGATTCGCCGACGTGACCAGCGTGCCCTGCGGCGCGAGATAAGAAAGATAACGAAGGCTTTCCATGGGTTCCATGCTGAGGATCATTGAGGCTGTTCCGCGCGGGATGAGATCGCTGGCGATTTCCCGGTCTGCCAGGCGCAAGGTTGCCATGACGGCGCCGCCCCGCTGGGCCATGCCGTGAACCTCGGTTTGTTTTACAAAGAGTTTTTCTTGCATGGCGCCGGTGGCAATGGCCGCTGCCAGCGCGAGCACTCCCTGCCCCCCAACGCCCGCGAGCACAATATCGTACTTCACGCCGCGCCTCCTTTCTTCGAGTCCTTGACTGCCTCCAGGCATTCGCGCCGGAAAATGAGCACGGAAAGGCCGCGATGCTCGATCTCCCTCTTAAGAATTTCCGCATTCTTGTCGGCTTGCTTCGGGTGAGCGCTGAGCACGTGGAAATGCTCGGGATCCACTCCGACGCCGAGCACGACCTGCTCGAGCTGCGGTTGCTGCAGAATCGTCGGCTGTGTTCCGGTCATAGCCACTGTCCCGTTGTCAGCGATGATCAGCGTCATATTGGCGCGCGCCGATGTGGCATCCATGAGCGGGGTGACACCGGAATGGAGGAAGGTGCTGTCCCCGATCACCGCCACCACGGGATGAAGGCCCGCCTCGGATGCCCCTTTGGCCATTCCAACCGAGGCTCCCATGCATACGCAAGTCTCCACAGCCGAATGAGGCGGCAGCGCACCCAGCGTGTAGCAGCCGATATCCGAGGTAACAATAGGTTCCCGATAGCCTGCGAGCGCCATCTTGAGCGCCTTCAGGGTGTCTGCATGCGGGCAGCCGGCGCAGAACTGCGGTGGCCGGCCGGCCAGCGCAATTCCCGGAATGCTCACACCGCTTCTGTCCGCCAGGCCCAGAGCCCGGCGCACAAGGTCGGGATTGAGCTCGCCGTCTGCAGGCACTTGACCCGATTCCTTGCCCTGAATCTCGATGGATGGCGGGATGATCCCCCGCAGCTGCCGCTCCAGATAGGGGAAACCCTCTTCGAAGATGACGATACGCTTCACATGCGCTGCCAGCTGGCGCACCTTCTCGACCGGTGTCGGATACACACCCAAATGCAAATGCGATGGTTCGAAACCCAGATCTTCGAGATTCTCGACGTAGTAGTTGCGGGCAATGCCGGTAGTGATGACACCAAACTCCCGCCGCTCGTGGTTGAGCTTCAGCGTGTTATAAGGCGAGGACCCCACGCAGGCGAGGATATCCTTCTGGCGCAGCAGGAGCTCATGCCAGCGCCGCCGCGCGATGTGCGGCATCAGTATCCAGGAGGACGCGATGTCGGGGGATTTGCCCGGCGCCTTCGCCGGGATCGGTTCTGACGTGCGCACCACGGTCCGGCTATGTGCCAATCGTGTGACGAGGCGGATCATCACAGGGATTTCAAAGCGCTCGGATCGGTCGAACGCCATCCGCGTCATTTCATACGCTTCCTGCTGATTGGCCGGTTCGAAACAGATCACCCGCGCGAAGTCCGCGTAAAAGCGGCTGTCCTGCTCGTTCTGGGAGCTGTGCATCCCTGGGTCATCTGCCACAGCCAGCACCAAACCGCCGCGGATGGCCACTAACGCCGAATTGATGAACGGGTCCGCAGCCACATTCAATCCCACGTGCTTCATGGCGACCAAAGTGCGGCAGCCCGCGAGAGATACTCCCAAGGCGCTCTCGTAGGCCGTTTTTTCGTTCGCACACCAGGCCGCGTGCGGCTTTCCATACCTGGCCTCGTAACGGATCAGAAACTCGAGAATCTCGGTCGACGGAGTCCCGGGATAGGCGTAGGCAGCCGTCAGCCCGGCATGAACCGCTCCGAGCGCTACCGCTTCATCACCCAACAACACCATTTCAGACATGATCACCTCTCTTGCCGCCACAGGGATTTCCCGATCCTGCGCCGGCTCAGGCTGGGTGGATAGCCTCCTGGATTCCTGATCAACGTCCACGTCGCCGCCATGATAAAAGGCGGCCGGCGCGTTGTTGTCCAGGCCCTTTGAGGAACCTGAGATTCGAAGACTCGAGGACCTGCTCTTTCCTTCGAGTCTTCAAATCTCTGCGGTTCAGCAAGCCTTATGCGCGTTTCAGGAGATCCTTGACCCGATGCGTCTTTTCCCAGACGAACTCCGGCAGCTCCCGCCCGAAATGCCCGTAGGATGCTGTCTTGCGGAAGATCGGGCGCAGCAGGTTGAGATACTGGATGATCCCTTTCGGCGTGAGATCGAACTCCTTCCGCACGATCTCCGTCAGCCGCCAATCCGGCACCTCTCCGTTACCCTTGGTGCTGATCAGCACGCTCACTGGTTCGGCCACGCCGATCGCGTACGCGAGCTGAACATTGCACGCAGTCGCCAGTCCGGCAGCCACAATGTTTTTGGCAATATGGCGCGCCATGTAACATGCTGAGCGATCCACCTTCGTCGGATCCTTGCCCGAGAACGCGCCACCGCCATGCGGAGCAGAGCCGCCGTACGTGTCGACGATGATCTTGCGCCCGGTCATGCCGGTGTCCGACTGCGGACCGCCGATGACGAACTTGCCCGTTGGGTTGACCAGGTACTTGGTCCTGGCATCGATATATCTTGCCGGGACCGACTTCAGCACCACATTCTCGATGATCTCGTCCTTGGCCTTCTTGGTGATATGTTCGCCGGTCCGGTCGAGGATCTCCACGGTGTGCTGGCTCGAGACCACGACGGTGTCGACGCGCTTCGGTTTGCCGTTCTCATATTCGACCGTTACCTGGCTCTTGCCGTCGGGGCCCAGGTAAGGAAGGATTTTCTTTCTCCTCACATCTGCCAGACGCTGCGTGATCCGGTGTGCCAGCATGATGGGCAAGGGCATCAGTTCCTTGGTCTCGTTGATCGCATACCCCATCATCAGCCCCTGGTCGCCCGCGCCACCCGTGTCAACGCCCTGGGCAATGTCGGGCGATTGAGTGCCGATAGCGTTGAGGATGGCACAAGTGGAGTGATTGAATCCGTACTTCGGATCCGTATATCCGATCTCCTTGATCAGATTGCGCACCAGCGAGGGTACGTCCACATACGAAGTGGTCGCAATCTCGCCGCCGACGACCACTAATCCCACGGTAATAAAGGTTTCGCAGGCCACACGGCCCCGTTTGTCCACTCTTAGGATTTCGTCCAGGACGGCATCCGAAATCTGATCACAGACCTTATCAGGATGCCCTTCGGTCACGGATTCTGAAGTGAAAAAATAATTGTCTTTTGCCATGAATTTCTCCTCTGTTGTGGCTAACGCAAACGCCTTCTTGGGGCCAGCCTCCCCACTCGGCACCAAGTAATTCGCCGAACATCTCAGGACTGCGACCCTTTCAACCCATGAATGCTAGCTGATCTCGCGCCGGAAAAAAACTAGAACCTTTCAAAATGGCAGGGGTCGCACATGCGCGGGGAGCGCGCACAATTCAGGTTGGATTTTGACCCGCTCGGTGCACAATCATCTATTGACCTGTCTAAAGCTTCATATTTATCAAGGGGGCGAAATGATCCACAAGATGCGGTGGGTAGAAATCATGCAAGCGGCGGGGTTTAGTGAGGAGGACATGCACAATTGGCATTTCCAGTTTGAAAAGATGGAGCCGGAGGCACATCAGGAGTTCCTCGAGTCTCTCGGCATCAAGCCGGCTGAGATCGTGAAAATACGGGAGTATAGCCGAAAGCCTCACTGATCCTGCCTTCCGGAGAGCATCTGCATGACGCCGCTTTCGGAATGTCGCATTCCGGAAGCGGGGCCATGCCGCTGCAAAGTCCTTTCCTCCGCAGGGGATTATGTGGTTCAATCGAGCCATGCGGGCACCCACTCCGGATCTCCTGAGGCAAGTTTCGCGGTCTTTCTATCTCACGCTACGCGTACTGCCAGCGAAGATCCGTCCGCAGATTGGCCTGGCATATCTCCTTGCACGCACTACCGATACTATCGCCGACACACAGTTGATTCCTGTCGGGCAGCGCCGGGCGGCTCTGCGCCAAATGCGGACGGCAATCCGGGCGGTCGCTGAAGGCAGCCGCGCGGAGATGCCGGAGTTCGGCGAACTGGCCGCGGCGCAGGATGCGCCGGCAGGCCGAGGATCGCACGCCGAAAAAGTCTTGCTCGAGAATGCGGCGGAGCTTTTTGATGCGCTGGGCGGGCTGACACCTGCGGACTGTGGCCTGGTGCGCGATCTTCTGGAGATTATCATTCAGGGCCAGGAGTCGGACCTGGTCCGTTTCGGGTCGGCAAGCGCGGATCGAATCGCAGCGTTCGAGACGGAAAGGGACCTGGAAGAATACACCTATTGCGTGGCAGGCTGCGTCGGTGAATTCTGGACCAGGATGTGCCGCGCTCACCTCTTTCTCAAAGCGGATCTGGACGACACGATGTTGCTGGCAAGCGGCATCCGCTTCGGCAAGGGCTTGCAGATGGTAAACATCCTGCGCGATCTGCCCAGGGATTTGCGCCAGGGACGATGTTATATCCCGCGTTCGCGCCTCGCCGAGTGCGGCCTGGAGCCCGCATCGTTGTTGCATGCCGCCGAAATGGGACGCTTCCGACCTCTCTATGCAAGCTATCTTGAACAGGCCAGGGACCTGCTCGCCGCAGGATGGACTTATACGAACTCTCTTCCCCACGGCCAGATGCGTGTCCGGTTGGCCTGTGCCTGGCCGGTCTTGATCGGCGCGAAAACGCTGGCGCTCTTGCGTGCCGGCAACGTGCTCGACGATCGCCATCGGATCAAGGTCAGTCGAGGCGAAGTTTGCCGGATCATGATTCATTCCCTCCTCCGCTATCCTAATCCGCGAGCATGGGACCGGCTGTTTTCAGAGGCGGGCGCCGATCCGTGTTATTGGCCGCTTTGACAAAAGTGGGCGCCGGTCGCCGCACGGCGCGCACGTCTGGAGATTATGTGATCGCCAGCCCCGTCCGGCGGACGGGGCCTACGTTGCGATTCACCGCAGGAGTCAGGCATGGAATACCGTATGTTGGGGCGCACCGGGGTGCGTGTTTCACCCCTTGGTCTGGGCACATGGAATTTTGGCGAGCCGACGCCCGAAAGTGAAGCCATTCGCATGATCCACAAGGCAATCGGCGCCGGGACCAACCTGGTGGACACTGCGGATGAATCCGCCGGGGGCGAAAGACCAACCGGCGGTTACCGCGCCGATCATCGGCCCACGCGCGGAGGCTCACCTCGACGATGCCCTGCCGGTTCTGGAAATGAAGCTGAAGAAGGAGACGGCCCTGGCACTGGATGAGGCCGTTCCTCCCGGCAGCGCGGTCGCCGACTTCCACAACGCCAGCAACTGGATGAAAACCAAGGCGCCGGCGTGACCTTTCAAGAGCATCGCATCTGTCATTTGAAGCGATCTGCATATTTCATTGGCTGGCCGGACCGCCAGGGGTGGTACTCATTGCAGAAATCGATGCGTTCCCCGACGGCAGGATGGCTGAGACGCCACACCCTGTAAACCACACCCGGCCTGGGAATACTGAGGTTTTCCTGCTGAAGCTTGACGAAGGCAGTCGCGGCGGCGTGGTTGTCGCGGGTAATCTCGAGCGCGAAGCGGTCCGCCTCATGCTCCTGATAGCGGCTGAACGCCATGGCGAGCGGGGATAGAGCGAAGGAGAAAACGCCAATAAGAAGCACTAAAAGCGGCAGGGAAGCAATGTCCGACAAGCTCTCAAATCCAAACCGGTACTTGTACTTTTCAATCAAACCATTTGCCGCGCGATAGGCCAGGTAGAGAGCGGCCAGGATCAGGAAAAATGAGAAGATCAACCCGGTAATGATGTGGTTGAGCACGTAATGTCCCATCTCGTGCCCCATGACCACGAGCAGCTCCCGGTCATTCAATTTCGCCAGAATCGTATCCCAGAGCACGATCCGTTTGGTCTGGAAGAATCCGGTCACATAGGCATTGACCGAGGATGTATCCACGCTCTTATTCACTTCATATACCCGTCCCCCCTCGATGCCTGCGCGCCCCGCAAGAGCGAGGATCTTGGCTTCAAGAGCTTTGTCCTTCATCGGCCCGAAGTCGTTGAAGAGCGGGTCGATCAAGATCGGGGAAATCAGCATGACAAATATCAGGAACGGGATCGCAAGCAGAGAGATATGGAGCCACCATCGGCGCGGACTTTTTTTCAGCAGCAGATAAGGAACCCAGAGGAACAGAAAGCCTCCGAGGATGCCGACCGCCAGGCTCTTCAGCGCATCACTCCACCACTTGGCCAGTGATTGGTTGGACAAGCCATAGGCGTGCTGGCGGATGAAATCTTCATAATAGGATAGCGGCAAAGTCAGGATGAAGTTGAGAATCGCGAATATGACGAAATAAATCCCGACCACAAAGAACCATGTGCGGCCCAGCTTCTGCGCCCAGGTGCGGATCCGGGCCGAAATCCCGGTGAATAGGAGCAGCACGGGCACAAGCAATCCCCACAATAGATCCACAAACCAGAGCACGTTCCCGCTTCGGTAATAGCTGAGGGCTTGGTTGCTCGGCTCCGGGACGGGGACGGGAGCTTCCTCCTCCCCGATCGCAGCCTGGGTCCGAGTGGCCGCAGCTGGAGGTGCCGGGGCTAGATTCTGTGCGACCAGAAATCCGACAGCGAGCAAGGCAACAGCCAAAATCAAAGCCAGTGGTCTATGCATGGCATATATCCTCCAACCGTGAGGATCGACCTAAGGCCCTGAAAGGGCCAAACAACGAAAGCCCAGGACGTGAGCCCTGCGAATCTCGGCGGCATGCGCTTAGCTCTGTTTAAAGGACTGTTAGACCCGTGACGCCTTGCGCAGCGCTGCGATGCGGGGGGCGCGGCTCTTCGGGCTGTCGAGGCTGAAGGAACGGGCATCGCCGAGATCTTCACGGACGAATTGTTCGGTTTGCGCCACCGCTTTTTCGAGTTCCTTGTTTTTGGGAATGAAGGACATCCAGGCGATCGATCCGGTCTCTACGTCATACTCCCACAGGCCGACCAGGCGCCCTCGGTCCAGAATGGCATGGCTGGCGAGATCCATCAACCCTCTCTCGCAGAATACGCTGCGCTTCACATCTACAGGCGCGAGCAGCCCTTCCACATCACGGCGCAGATGGCTGATGCTGTCGAGGCTGCTGACCAGCGCATATTGCGGCTGCTTGGGAACCTTGTACTCCTGAAACTCCGCGCAAGCCTCGGCCAGCATGAGGCGTTCTCCATTTTTCTCCAGCGGCTCCAGATGCAGCGGTTCCACGGCAGCCTTGGCGGCTTTTACCCCCAGGCCGGAGAACCATTGAAACTCCGCCATCGATGCCGGACCGATCCAGCGGAAGAACCGGCGCGCGATTTCGGTATAAGCTTCTTCCACGGACAGCTTAAATCGTGAAAGCGGGTTGGGGTGCCACAAGGCATAGCGGTAGCGTTGCTGGTCGATTCGGCCGTTGGTGGGAATGCGCCGGATCTCACCCGCAGATTGGAGTCTGCCGAGCGCCACAGGCAGTGTGGTGGCCAGTCCTTTCTTCTTACCTCCTTCGCCCAAATTCCGGACAGCACTGCCGGCGGCCGTTCTCAACTCCTCCGGATCCAGGTGTCCATGTGCGAGAGCTTTGATGACAGCGTCACACAGCTTCTCGATCTCGGCATCCTTCACTCCAAGCTTGAGCGCTGTCTTCCCTTCATCTCCAAAGCCCTGGCCCGCCTTCAAGGCCAGGGCAAAATCGGAAGCAGGCACGACGTAGGTGCAGCCGCGGGCGCTCGGAAGTTCGTGAATTTCCAATCGCGCGACCGCGTCGCCTGCCGCCTGCCTCCCGATACCGCTCCGTGCGAACAGGGTCAAATAGGGGCCGACACCACCAACGGAGCGGGCCCATCCACTCTGTTCCAGCACCTCAGAAGCCGCCTTCCCGGCAAGCCGCCCATCCAGGCCTTGCCGGTGAGACCACCACGCACGCAATTTCGTTCCGTCCATGAATACAAATAAACCACGAAATCAAAGAAATGACTAAGATTTATTTCTCGCTGCGGGCGTACGGGTTCGGGTCCTTCTGTGGCGTCTTTTGCATTTTTGAAGTGCAGCAAAAAAGTATTTTACTTCCGTCATAGTATGCCTATCCTTGGAAAAGACATACGTCAGGAGAATTCATGCGCAAACCGATCTGGTTCTTTCTTGCTTTCTTTCTTGGCGGCATGGCCTTCAGCCAATGGAAATTGCAGCAGACCGAGCTCAAAGTAGAATTCCGTGGTCTAAGCGCTGTGAACGAGAAGGTGGCATGGGCAAGTGGCAGCCGCAATACTTACGCCCGGACCATTAACGGGGGAGAGACCTGGGAGGTTGCGACCCTCTCCGACAAGGAGGCCCTCGATTTCCGCGATGTTGAGGCTGTCGACGCCAACACTGCCTATCTGTTGAGCATTGGTACGGGCACAAAGTCCAGAATCTACAAAACCACGGATGGCGGGAAAAACTGGACCGCTCAGGTCGTCAATCCGCATCCCAAGGCCTTCCTTGATGCTTTCGCGTTTTGGGATGCCCGCAACGGCATTGCCGTGGGCGATCCGATCGACGGCCGGTTTCTGATCCTGCGCACGACGGATGGCGGTGCACATTGGGTTCAAGTCCCGGCGGACAAAATTCCCCCTGCTTTGCCCGGAGATGGCGTCTTTGCGGCCAGCGGAACTACCATTACTGTTAACGGCAGCTCCGATGCATGGTTCGCGACCGGCGGCTCCGCATCAGCCAGGGTGTTCAGATCCAACGATAAAGGTCAGACCTGGAGTGCATCGAATACGCCCATCATCAGCAGCCAGGCATCCACAGGGATTTTTTCCATCGCGTTCAAGGACGCCCTGAACGGCATCATCGTAGGGGGCGATTATCGCAAGGTGGACGAAGCGAAAGACAACATTGCCAGGACAGCGGATGGCGGCCGCACATGGACCTTGATCCAGGATTCCGGCCTGGGAGGGTTCCGCTCCTGCGTCGCTTACCTGCCCGGCACCAAGGGCAAGCAGCTCCTTGCCGTCGGCCCTGCAGGGAGCGATTATTCAACGGATGGCGGGATGCATTGGGCAAAGTATGACTCGCAGGGATTTCACGTTTTCGCTTTTGCCAAGGCCAAGGCCGTCGGCTGGGCCGCGGGCGCCGGCGGCAGAATCGCCAAGTATCAGCCGGTACTAACCTCTTCTGGTTCTCGCTGAGGTCATCGACGCGCATATGGCAAAAAAGACGCAGCTCTATCAACCGATACCAAGGAGCGCGATCGCATTCAAACCGGAATTTCTCGACTTCGAGCGCGGCATCCGGGTCGGCCATCTCGAGGACAACGAGAGAATCACGCGCATTCTCAAGCTCGCATTGGAGCATCGGTTCCAACAGCCTTTCGTCACCGAGCGTTGGGGGCGGGGCGTCTACTGGCAATGGATCGGGTACCTCCCGAAGGCCAATCGCAGTGCCAAACCGGTCTCGAGCTCGGTGAGTTTCGGCTGTTCCAAGTTTTTCCTGTCGGTCGACACGGAAGATCGGTTCTTTCAATGCGGGCTGCAGGTTGAGCGCGGATTCGTCAAGGCGCCCACGGAATACCGCGGGTGTGAGCTCGGCTCGGATTGGGACTGGCACCGGCTGGTGAAATCCCTCAAGCGCCGGAGTCCGATGGAAGGCGAAATCCGCCGCCTGGTGTGCCGGGAAGGATTCATGCTTCACGCCGGCAGTTGGGAGACCTCCGCCAACTTCGGCAAAGCTGATCTCCCCGATATCCTTGAGCTGCGCCGCCTTCTGAAGGCAGCCCCTGGGGATCATTGGGCCGGTTTTCAGCTCTATTATCCCATGCCCGCCTCAGAAGTGCGCGCCGCCACAGGGCTTGACCTGGTGGAGGCCATGCTGGCCATCTTTGATGAAGTCACACCCGCCATGAACCTGTGCATGCAGATCCAGCTCGACAGAAAGCCCTGATATTCAATTCGATAGTGGAGTTTCTGTTTGTCCCGAACACCCAACAGTATTGCTTCATGGAAGTGAATACGCGGCTCCAGGTCGAGCATGCCGTCACTGAGCTCACCACTGGCCTGGATCTGGTCAAGCTGCAGTTGCACATAGCTCGCGGAGGTCGGCTCGAGGGCCAGCCCCCTGCCTCGCGCGGACACGCACTGGAAGTGCGGTTGAACGCAGAAGATGCCGAAGCCGGCTTTATACCCGCCCCCGGCAGAATCGAGCTTTTCCGCGTGCCCACTCATGCCGGATTGCGCTTGGACTCGAGCGTATCCGAAGGGGATGCGATCCCGGCAGAATTCGATTCAATGTTCGCGAAGTTAATCAGCCATGGGCAGACGCGCAGCGAAGCGTTGGCCGGCATGACTCAGGCCCTGGAAGAAAGCGCTATCATCGTGGCGGGCGGAGCTACCAACCGGGCGTTTCTTCTCCAGCTTCTCGAGCGCGAGGAGGTCAGGCAGGAGAAACTGGATGTGGGATGGCTCGACCGCTGGCACGGTATGGAGGATGCCGAAATCGCCGTCGTCTGGGACGCGCACATCGGAGGCTATCCTGTTTGCCTGCTCGGCTTCGAGTCACGGCCGTTGCCACGCACTGGATTTATCGCCACGGATGGGCCGGAGCAGTGGCCATCAGGCACTCTGTTTCCGATGGCCTCGAAGAAAACGGCTCGGGCGATCAATGCGGCCTCAAACAATCGCCCGCGAGGTCGACAAACGGACCCGTACCGATCCGCGTATTGCCGCCCTGGAAAAGGAAATCTCGACAGCGGCCGAGCCCAGAGGCGGCGCCTGCGCGCCCAACTGGCCGAAATTCGAAACGTGGTACGTTCAGAAAAGCTGGGCAAGGTGGCCGACGAGTTCGACCAGATCCACAGCGTGCATCGCGCCCTGGAGGTGGGTTCACTCGATCGCATTATCCCGGCTTCCCAGCTGCGCCCCTACCTCATTGACGCCATCGAACGCGGCATGAAGCGTGAAATGCAGCGTATCTCCGGTTCCGGCAAGGGGCAGAAAAACACTTGTAAAAAACTTAGCCACGAAGGACACGAACAATTTGGAGTTGGATTTGATGGGTTCGTGTCCTTCGTGGCAAAGACTTCTGCCCTATCTGACTTTACAAATCTGTGACAATTCGCCGCTGCGGCCTGGGTAGTTATATGTTATGGTGAAAACCAGGCACGCCATGAAGAGCCATCCTCGCCGACAGGCCGGTTTTTTCAAACAGGCGCTGTTGATCGCCCTTCCCCTGGTGATTTTGTCGGCCGTCGCCCTCTATTCCCTGCGCCTCGACCGAGCCGCCATCGAGCAGGATGCCCGGGAGCGCGCCCAGGCACTCGCTCCCGAGTTGGCCCAGCTGATGGGTCAGAGCATAAGCAAACAGCTGCATGATCTGCCCGACAGGCTGCCTCAAGGTCTCATCATCAACGGTCAAATCCTGTTCCCCATCGATTACCCCCGCCTGCCTGCGCCGCCGGACTGGCCGGCGCAGCTCAAATCCGAACAGATGAAGCTATGGCGGACGGCAGAGGAGGCATTGTTTCAGAAAAGGGATCCCGGGGCCACCAGAAATGCGCTGGCAGCCATGAGGACGGCCGGCTTGCCCGAGGCCGCATTGGCGAATGTGGGGTTCAGCCTGCTGCTCCTTGAATCCGGTAAAGGGAGCCCGGCAAACCTGGTTCAGCGCCTCACCGATCTGGCGCACCGTTATCCAAGAGTCAGCACAGAAGCCGGAACACCTCTCGCTGATCTCGCGCTGATCCAAGCTTTGCATCACACGCCGGCGGGACCTCTGCCCGGTTCGTTGGAGGGCGAACTCTCGGGTCGAGTGCGGAGCTACCCGTCGTTTCTAACCCCCGAACTGCTGGAGGCGGCATCACGAGTGCAAACAGACGTGTTTTTGTTGCAGAAGGACAGATGGCTCGCAGATGAAGAAACGCGCGCTTTGCTGCGCACCTTGCTCCAACAGCCGATGGAAGCGAAAAGTCCCAGCGAGATCTGGTTTGAGGCCAGGGGGCAACAGTACCTCGCTTTGTGTAGCCCTGGGTTTTATCCGCGAGACCATGTCCTGCATGTCCTGTTTGTTCCGGCCCGAAGGATGGAAGAGTTGTTTCTGTCAGCACTCCCCGCCGGGCGAGGCCGGATTCCCGCTTATGCGGGCATGATTATTCAGATGGGAACCCAACGCTGGTCCATTTCTGACGGCAACGCGCCGGGTCGGGGTCTTGATCAGCCCGCTGCTGAAGTATTGGCATTCGCTCCCGGAAGGCTGTCCATTATCGAGGCAGTGGGATTGCCCGTGGTTGCGTTTAGAGACAATTTGTTGAAGCTGGCCCCTGAGACGATGAAACAGATTCATGGTTGGCCGAATGATGCTGACATCCAGACCATCATTCCTACGCCTTTCGGAACCCTGCGCTCATTTACGCTCAGCCTGACATTGGCGAGGCCTGATTTGCTTTATGCAGGGTATCGGCAGCGCCTTTGGCTGATTGCCGGTTTGATAGTGTCAGCCACGGCTGCCGCAGGGATTGGCCTTGCGGGGGCATGGCGGGCGTTTCAGCGCCAGTCACAGCTGGCCGAGATGACATCGAACTTTGTCTCCAGCGTCTCGCACGAGCTGCGCGCGCCGCTGGCCTCGGTGCGCTTGATGGCCGAGAGTCTGGATAAGGATCGAGTCACGGACAATGAAAAGCGGAAAGACTACCTCCGGCTGATCGTTCAGGAATGCGGCCGTCTTTCGTCTCTGGTGGAGAATGTGCTCGATTTCTCGCGCATCCATCAGGGCCGCAAGCGCTACGAATTCGAGCCGGTTGATCTCACAGCGTTGGTTCAACAGACGGTCAAGCTGATGGAACCCAGCGCCGGGGAGCGCAAAGTCAGCCTGCTTCTTTCAGAGCCCATACCCGAGGGTGAGGAGAAACAGCCCTGCTGGGATGGGCAGGCCATTCAGCAAGCGCTCGTGAACCTCCTCGACAATGCCATTAAACATTCGCCACCGCAAACGGTGGTGAAAGTGGCGTGCAAACCGGCGAAGGGCGGGACGGGATCAAGGATCCATCTTATTGTTGAGGATCAGGGTCCGGGCATCCCGGCGGAGGAGCAAGAGAGAATCTTCGCGCCGTTTTACCGCCGAGGTTCGGAGTTGCATCGTGAGACCAAGGGCATCGGCATCGGATTGAGTCTCGTCAAGCACATCGCAGAAGCTCATGGTGGCAGGGTTTTGGTTGAGAGCATCGTCGGGCAAGGCAGCCGTTTTACCTTGGAACTGCCGGTCAGGATGGAACCGGATGGCAATGGATACAAACAGAATTGAGCCACAGGAACATGTGGCCCACGGATCTCGTGTTTTGCTGATCGAAGACGAAGCACCCATGCGCACCGTGCTCAAGGATATTCTCGACGCCGAGGGCTTCCGGGTTTTGACCGCAGCCGATGGGGAGATCGGTCTGGAAATGGCAATCCGCGAGAAGCCGGATCTGATCCTGCTGGACATCATGCTGCCGAAGCTGGATGGATTCGCTCTATGCGCAGAATTGCGCAAGCTGGCTATCTCCACGCCAGTGTTGATGCTTACGGCCAAGGGTCAAGTCGAAGATCGTGTGACCGGTCTCGATTCGGGAGCAGACGACTACCTGGTCAAGCCCTTCAGCACCGACGAACTCCTGGCGCGCGTGCGGGCATTGCTTCGGCGCGTGCGTCGGCTGGCGCGCAATGCGACGTACCTCGTGCTGGGGGAGGTTCATGTTGACCTCATAAAATACACCGCCCGACGCGGGCGCACGACCTTATCGCTGACGGCGAGGGAATTCGCGATGCTGCGCCTGCTGGCCGAGGCGGACGGCGAACCGGTTACACGGGACCGATTCCTGGACGTGGTATGGGGCTACACGGCCTTTCCGACGACGCGCACCGTGGATAACCACATCGCAAGCCTGCGCGCCAAGATCGAACCGGATCCGGAAAACCCAAGATGGATCAAAACGGTCCATGGCGTCGGCTACCGGCTTGAGGTGTAGCGAATTTGCATAACCGTGACAATCGCGGGAGAGAATAAGGGCAGACTGGTATCGGTGGATGAGAATTTTGAAGGACCGAATATCATGCAGGAGGCACACCATGAAACCTAAGCTGACACTTTTGATCATTGTGCTGACCGCGAGTCTTGTCGGCGCGCAGGACAGACTGGCCGATCAGCTCCGCAAGGCCCTCGTTGAAGAGGAGTCTTACCAGAACCTCAACAAGGCCATACAAGCGTATCAGAGCATTTTGGCGCAATTCGACGAAGAGCGCAGGACGGCGGCCACCGCGCTTTTTCATCTGGCGGAGTGCTATCGCAAGCTGGGCAAAAACGATTTGGCCGCCGCCGCATACCAACGAGTTGTCCGTGAATTCCCCGACCAGACCAAGCTGGCCGATGCGAGCCGCAACTACCTACCCAAAAACCTCCTCGCTGGCCAGGATGCACGGGAAGCTGCCGACAGGAGGCTGGTTGCTGAGGCGCGCCAGAGATACAGGGTACTGCTCGAACAAGAAATCAAACTTGTGGAAGCCCAGATTGAAAGTATGCAGAAGCGCGTGGAAATTGGTGGGGTCTCCCCGATGGGCCCTGAGATGTCCGCACTGAAGAAAGAGCTTCTGGAACTGCAGCGTACGCTTGCGGCATTCGACGCCGGTGCCATGCCCATCCCCACCAGCATAATCAAGTAAGGACTACGCAGCCCGAAACACCCCGGCCGCGACATGCACGGTGCGGAAACTCCGCAACCTGAAAGCCTCAATGCAGTCTTCCATGCGCCGGGGGCATACCCAAGCGCATGAAAATGTTCTGCTCTCGTCACACCTGCTCTGTGTCGCCCTTTCAGGGCTCTTGTCCGCTCGATCCCTTGTTCCCAGGGCTCACGCCCTGGGCTCTGCTGCACCACCCCTTCGGGGTTTTCGCACTGGTGAAATGCTTAACCCTGAAAGGGCTAATAGCACAGCCCAGGGCGTAAGCCCTGGGTTGGGGGCCGGAGATCGTAAGCCCTGAAAGGGCGGCATAGAAATGACCGAGTTGATTGGCGCCATAATCGGTTATTTTCGGCGCAGAGGGCGCAGAGACCGGAGAGAAAAGGCATTCAAAAGCACAAAATCTTCTGCGGCCTCTGCGGCCTCTGCGTTGAGGTTTTTAGGATGCGGATATGCCGCTTTGTCTATTTCGTGGTTTCTGTTTATGGAACT
>JBGQNR010000132.1:0-17652 GCA_041501225.1 Acidobacteriota bacterium | reverse complement strand
GATCTACGAGATTCTCCGGATCCCCAACGAAGTCATGAGGCCCGTCAAAATGTGGCAGGCAGCCGGTAATAGTGACTGAAAGAAAAGCTAAGTCCGCATGAACAAAGGATTCTGCCCCGAAGCCCGCGGAAGTCGGGCTAGCGCGGCTTTGGCGGCATGCGATTTACCGCCGGAGCCAAAAGCGCCGGCTCGACTGGGATCGGCTGCGGTGCCGTCTTGATCGCTGGTTGCCCCGACCCTGTATTCTTCACCCGTTTCCTCACATGCGCTTTGACGCCAGACATCCGAGGTAGGAGCCGTATGCGCTAGTCGCGCCCGTACGGATCTGTGCGGGGGGCGGACAGTGATGACCGTCCCTACCGCGACCCCATTTTGAGGTCGCAGAGACGGATCGCGCCCAAACACCAGCAAAATGAGAGGAGAGAAAGCTCTATTGATTCAATGTTCTCCAACATCCATTCCGGAAATCAACACGCTTGGCGGGGCCTGGGAATAGCGTAGCACCTGTGCCTCATGAAGGTGATTGCCGAGCGGCTTCGCCAAGAATTCCTACTCCACATCGGGGAACAATGCGGGCGTTGCCCCTGGCCTTTGGGTTTAATCGTCAATGGGTTATGTACGATAATCCCACAATACGCCCGGCAAGGAATCTTTTGGTGGCAAACCTTTCTATTTCAGCCTTATGCGGCAATTATACCTACTCCTCATTTTTCATGCAGAATTCAATGCTTTTGCCGGGACGGTATGCGCACCTTCAGTGTTAAAGGTAGCGTGTCGCATTCATCCATCGGAGCGCCGGATGTCGCCCGCATAGTAGAAGACGAGATAGGCTAGGCCAACTCCCAGAGGAATGAGGCCCAATAAAGCGACGCTCCGCGGCATTCCATTCCGACCGGTGTCTCGGTCCTTTTCGATGATCTGTTTTGCCTCTTCCGCGGACATATTTAAGCTTTGAGCCAAGCTCTTGGCTCTCCAAAGTGTGGACTCAGCAGATTCGGGGCGACGGGTTGCGGCAGCAATGCCCAACAAGCTGATGATCAGGGCAGCGCCCGCAAAACTCCACAATAAGCCGCGCAACAGGTAGATCCGCGGGGACCATGGCGCCAGTGCGTGCCCGATCGGAATGGTAGTCCCTTTTTCGAGCGCAGCCATCCGCTCCTGATGAAACATCTGCAGGTTGCGGTGACGGAAGTACAATGCTACAAAGATGACCACCTGAGTGGCGATCAAGAGAATGAGAAAAAATCCAGCTTCATTGAGCATTATTGATTCCTCCTGGTGATTGAGACTAGCACCCCAAGGCAAAAGTTTCGAAACTTTGGCTCATTGAGACAGGGTCTAAATAGTGCTATGGCGGAAGACTTCGAACGGATCATCCGTGAATACCAGGATAAGATCTTCCGCCTTGCTTATTCGATGTTGGGAGACCGCGCCGCCGCCGAGGAGACTGCCCAGGATGTGCTGGTCCGGGTGTGGAAGGGCCTGCCCGGGTTTCGTGCCGAATCGTCGATCTCCACCTGGATCTACACGATTGCGCGGAATGCCTGCCTCACGGCCCTGGAGCGAAGGGACACCCGGTCCGTTTCCATCGACGAACCTGCCTCGCGCCGCGAGATGGAGCGACGGGCTGCCGCAGAATGGTCAATCGTGGGCCCCCCGGAGGCCGCGGAATTGTTGGACCGGTTGCCTGCCAGGTACCGGCAGGTAGTAGCGCTTTTTTACATGCAAGAGAAGTCGTATGATGAAGTGGCGTCCATGCTAGACATTCCGGTCGGAACGGTGAAGACATACCTGTTTCGTGCGCGGAAGAGCCTGGCCGAGGAAATGGCCCGCAAGCGGGTGCGGAAAGGGGCTCTATAATGGCCTGCCCTGAGTTGGAAGAGCTATTAAACGAAAGCAGCGAGGGTCATGCCGCTCACTGTGAAGAGTGCCACGCGCTGCTAGCGGCGTGGGCCGAAGTCGACGAGAGATTCGATGCCGCCTTCGCAGGCATATGCGCGCCGAAGGACCTGGCCTCCGCCGTGCACGATCGAATTGCGCGGGAACTCCCGGTACGCGTGCCGTCCCTGCTTCCGGAAATCCTGGACTTAATCGGCTGGGCCGCGGTGTTGGCGCTGACGGCCATCGTCGTGCCTCGGTTCACGTCCCTAATAACCTCCATCCTGGCCGGACTCGGCTAATTTCTGTCCTAGGCGTTGCCATGACGGGTCACCGAGTTCTTGACCTGCAACGGCTCCAGGTGCGCAAGGGGGGGGGGGATGCTAATAAGGCCATTAAAATCCTCGGCACAACCTTCTCTGAGGAGCATGCATCCGGGGAATAGTCCCGACAGAACAAAGAACTGAACGTTTGATTGGCCCGAACAGCAGTGGCTAAATGTCAGTTTCCGTGTACGCCACTATACGGCCCTTGAGTTGCCTTTGCATTCCTAAACCTTCTATTCGCAATGATATACTTGGATTCCCGACAACCATGTCCTGCTGCAAATCTGATTACAGATACGGAACAATTGGGATTCGCATGGGTGAATTTGACTGCGCATTTTTGATTTGCTGCCACAAATGGGTGGCACTACCATCAGTGGCATAAAAGCAGCAGAATCCGTTTTTGTTTTAATTATCCAGCCGCACGTTACGAGCATGTTCGGCTTGGGGTGGCGTCGTTGGGTCGGCTTCCATTCTCGGAGGGAATGATGACGCGCCAAATTGTCGTTTTCGGGCTCCTAGCCATGACCCTGATGCCGCATGCCTGGGGCGCATTTCAACAGTCGTCATTCTCGAGCGAAATTCTTGAAAAGGCACTGGGAGCCGGGAACTCCCTCGCGACGGTCGACATCGTGTCTACTCGGCTCGAGGGCGTGATGGCTACTGTTACGATCAGAATTGTCGGATTGATTGTTGCGGGCGATTTGAAGAAAGAAGACCTTCACAGTACTTTTGAGCAGACTGTTTTCCATACTTATGCCGCTGGCCTACAAGCCGGTTCACAGTACGCTTTTTTTATCGCGAGAGGTCAGCCTTTCCTGTTCCAATGGTCATTCTTGAATGACATTGTAAAAATCGACTCGACAGATCCGGACGCCATCCGACGATTAACTGAGGCGGCAGAAAGGGTATATGAAAAATCCGCAATTCGGCAATTCCGCCAGGCTGCCATAAAAACACCCGCCGAACTGCCGACATTGCCGGATGAATTGGCTGCAGTGTGCAAGGAATTTCGCACTTGGCCTGGAAAACGAGGGGAAGCCGCAAGAAAGATAAGTGAATCGGACATCGGTTCTCAGATGGACCCATCGAAACCGTATTCCTCAACAATCAACTTCTTGCCTCCTAAGCTCCGGCTTTCGCGCTTGCAGGTGCTCTCTTTGCTAGGCCCCTCCACGTGGAATTCCGGCTGGTTTTACTCGTGGCGGTGTGATGACATTGTTAGCACGCAAGATGGGGGGCCCAATGTAGGGGTGCTGGTGGTTCGCTTTGATAAGAACGAAATGACCGATTTTGTGCACTACGACATGTATGACCGAGCTCACTGGATTCGATTTCAGCCGATTGCACCGCAAGTCCAAAACCATCTGTCGGTGTTCGCCACTATACTCCGTGGTATCACTGCCGCGAAGAGAAGGACATAACCGACATGATTCATCGAACGGAACCTTGCTGTTAGGGATCCGCTTCATCCTGATCATATGTGTCTTGTTCGGGCTGATCTCCCTCGAAATATTGCTCATAGAGCTCGCGCCCTTTCGGAAAATCGACCTTGCGGACCAGCAGAACATTGGGACTGGCGGTAAAGGTTCCAGCACCAGCGTTAAAGTCGCTTTTCAGCACTGAGACAATTCCGTTGGCTTCCAGCAGTTCCTGAATCATCTGGGCTTGCATGGGATCCGGAAATGACGCTAGCTCGACCAGTTCCAATTCACCATGGTCGGGTTCCTCGTAATTCTCTTCGGATAGGGACTCGACCAGTTCGATATCACAATCGCTGCACCTCGTGAATCCAAGTCGATATTCGCAGTGACAGCTCGGGCAAAACGGCATGGGACTCCTCCATACGCAATCTCATTTCCGATATTGTAAGGCAGGATGCAATCTATAGATACGAGGAATGGTCAACTGCCGTTTTTGCTCTCTCGGGCCGTATAACGGCGTAAGGTAACGGTTTACGGCTATCTCGTACATTGACAAGAACGCAGAAAACTGGATAGAACTCGGATCTGACCGGCGGGCGGAGCGCGAACCCTGCGAGTCTTCTGACCAGTTCGAGGGAATTGAAAATGACCTAGCTCGTGTGGTTCAACCGGCAATGCTTCAGGCGGTAGAGGAGTCTGCCGTCGGGCAATAGTGACAGGCGCTCGCTAGGCAGCGGCGGACGGGCGGTAAAGCGAGCGAGACGCTCCAGCCGTATGCACTTACTGAACCACGAACCACTTGGGATCAATTTGCTGATTGTCCAGCACCTGTGTGACCGCAAAATTCCATTCAGCCAAATACCCGCTCCGCTGCAAAATGATTTTGTAGGCATGGGGCAACGTCAGCCCATCCACTTCCTTAAAGTTGTCGAAAGTCTCAACAAGCAATGACTCTCTTGGCGTGTCTCCTATGATATGTCCCGTGATGGTTGGGTCCATCAAACGGACATACTGACTCACCTTGTATTGCGTTCGAACGTGACGGAAGTTCTCAGGATCAAAGTACAGAGCAACCTGCAGACCCGTGCCGCCCTTCATGATCTCGTATATGAGCTCGTGCAGTTGCTTGCCTTCGATGTTCTTAAGACCTGTGTATTGCAGCTTGGGCTGCCGGTGCGCTAGGTCGAGCAGGGGCCACGCAGTCGAAATGGTCCCTCCAAGCAATCCCTCTTTGAGAAGCACGTCGTACGTGTAAACGAGATTCCCGAAGCGCGAGCGCACTCCCTGCTGTATTTGGGACACAGTTACGTTCTTGCCGTCGAAACCAAAGAGTTCGCCGGGATAATCCAGGCCGTTGAAAACCATTCCCAGGCGGATCATTGCACCCTGGGAGATCAAATTACCCTTTCCGCTCAGCGGGCCACTGCCACCCAGCCGAAAAACAACATCTGCATCTGCTAAGACGTAGCGATTCCTGACTGCTGCGCGAGCTTCAGCCTTTCCAATGGAGGCCAAGTGCTTTTCCACCAGTTCATCCGGTTTGATTATCTGGCCTCTTGCGACTACGAGGGAAAGAAGCACTAGAACAAATGTAAGAGCCGATAAGCGTAACAGCAACCCGACAGTGCGTGTAGCTGGCATATGGTCACCAGTGATTTTAAGGTCTTTGGGATTAAGTGCAAATCCTCACCGAGTATTAGATGCATCAAATCCTGCACATGTTCATGCGAAATATTCGGATGAAACTCAAAATCGGCGGAACCCTTCCCCCAATTTGGTACTTAGCAAGCCCGCCTGGGAATCATTCTTCGGCTTCCGATATCTGTCATCGGACAATATGTCAACTTGCGGCATGTCTCTGGCCTGTGAAAGCAATCATAACTCAAATCAACACTGCATCCCCTCCCCCGTTCCTTTGCCAGAAGGTTGTGCCGTCTGTTCCTTAGGTCACTTGGAGGTATTGTCGGCAAACAGGAAAAGTGACTGAAACTTAAACTGCCGAGAGGTAAGCGTCGAGGAAGCAATAATTTCACGCGGGCGGTAAACGTTAGATCTCTATCGGAAGTGCTCCGGCGGATAATCAACGATCGCGGCGCGAGGCCGTGTCCGGAGCACTTTTGATAGGGACGTTTGAAGTGAGCCGCTGGCGCAGCGCCCGACAGGGCGCTCCCTATGGGTTTTCTATCATCGTGGGGGATGGAAGCAACCGTGGCTGAGAACTCAGATTTGGCTCTTTTCGGCGGTGGGTCATAAAAATCGTGGAGAAATTGCGATCAAAAACGGGCTCAATCACCCAGGAAAAGGGCGATTTTCCGTGGTTTGGGCAAGCCTCCGGCAGATACAGAACATTCGGCACAGACGAAGCCGGGCAGTATCGAAGATCATGAACTATCAAGAGCATATTCTGTCCTGTTTAGCGCAGACCGGATTTGAGCGGCGGTCAGACGTTCGATGATGCACATGGTCCCGTGACAGCGAGGGCAGTTGGCAACCTGCGGCTCATCGGGTTCGGTCGTTGGTGCCGGGTGATGGAGTAAGGCTCGGCAAATCGGCAACAGTTCTCCGCGTCGACGATTGGCAAGCCAGCCAAAATAGCGTATGCGCGGCAGACCTTTCGGCAACACATGCTGCAGGAAGCGGCGCAAAAACTTCTCGTGGGTGAGTGTCTTGGTGCGTTGCGCGCTGTTATGGGCGTAATCCTTCCATTGGAAAGTCACATGGGATTCATCAACGGAGGCGATTCGATGGTTGGATATGGCAACACGATGGGTGTAGCGAGCGAGATACTGAAGCACGTGCTCGGGGCCGCCGAAGGGCGGCTTGGAGTAGACGACCCAGTCCTGTTCCGACAGAGGTTTCAAAAACTCAGCAAACACTTCCGCATCGGCTAACGGCTCGCACTTTCCGTAAAAAGACAATTTGCCTGCTAGATGGGCCTTTCTCAGTCCTTCCACAAACTTGTCGCGAAAGGTACGGCTGAGAACCTTGACCGGCACGAAGTAACGGGGATGCGACGAGATCCAGCGGCTGTGATCCGGGGACAGACCGCCACCGGGCACCACGCAATGAATATGCGGATGCCTCTGTAGAGTCTGCCCCCAGGTGTGCAGAATGCAGAGAAAGCCGATCTCCATACCGCGACGCTTATGGTCGGAAGCCACTTCCATGAGAGTCGCCGCGGTAGTCTGGAAAAATAGAGAGAGCAGGAGTTTCTTGTTTTGCCAGATCAACGGGACCAGGCGATGCGGGATGCTGAAAACAATGTGAAAGTACCCGACGGGCAGCAACTCTTGTCGCCGATTGCGGAGCCACTTCTCGCGTGCATTGACCTGACATTTCGGGCAATGGCGATTGCGGCAGGAAAAGAACGAGATAGCCTGGTACCCGCAACTGGCACATCGATCACGATGCCCACCCAGAGCGGCGGTGCGGCAGCTCACGATGGCACGGAGCACCTTGAGCTGTCCCCAGCTCAGCGTTTCCCCGAAGCGCTCCCACAATTTGCTGCCCGCCATGCGAATGACATCGGCCACCTCCCAGAGGGGCCGTGCCATTAGTGTTTGTCCTCCGGTGGATATTTCAGTTCGGAATGGCTGCGAAGCGTGATCTGGTCAAGAGGATTGATAACCGCACGAAGATGACGCTGCGACAGGTGTAAATAGATCGCGGTTTCTTTCAGGCAGGAATGCCCCAGGAGAAGCTGAATGGTTCTCAGGTCGGCTCCCGCTTCGCAAAGGTGGGTTGCAAAGGTGTGTCTCAGCGTGTGCGGACCGATGGTTTTAGTCAAGCCCGCACGTTTTGCCGCACCACGAACGGCGTGCCAGACGGTTTTGTCCGAGATCGGCTTCTCAACACCGAGACGGCCTGCGGTGCTGGGGAACAGATAGATCTTCGGCCGCTTCGAACGATAGTACTCACGTAGCGCATGGAGAAGTTTGGGAGACATCGGCAGATCGCGATCGCGTGAACCTTTGCCCTGCCGGATATGGATGATCATGCGCTGACTGTCAATGTCAGCCAGTTTGACAAGCGGAGCCTCGGCCCGTCGTAAACCCGTCGAGTACAGAAGCATCAAAATGGTGCGGTATTTGAGATTCGAGGCGGCTTCGATCAATCGCGTCACCTCTTCATGACTCAGCACCACCGGCAGCTTTTTAGGAACCTTGGGGAAAGGCAAATCGTCGATGTCAAGATCGCGACGCCTGAGGGTCTTCTTGTATGGGAAACGCAATGCCGAGAGTCTTATTTTAACCGTGCTCGGCTCAAGCTTTTTCTCCTTGAGCAGGTAGAGTTGAAACCGGCGCACCTCTTCGGTGCCGAGTTTATCCGGGGACTTGTCGAAATAATCTGCAAACTGTTTGACTGTCTGAATGTATCCACGAAACGTACTGGGTGAATAGTTGCGGCGCTGGAGCTCGTCCAGCATTCTCTGACGTAATGGGGTCATAGAGACCTCCTTTCTATGACCCCGAGGCTAGCAAAATATCGGGATTACCGCAGCAAACGTGGATACCTACATCGGCGGCGTAAATAATGGGTTTGCCGCGACAATCGTCGATACCGGCGCCTGCGGCTTAGTTCAAACGGCTATCTCGTACAATGACAAGGAGGGTTAACGAAAGTTGAAGACCCGATGGGAGCGACCGGCAAAGAACGAAAATCCACTTGTACGGGGAAATCAAGCAGTTTTGGGGAAACCTTTTTGGCCGACGCCGTCGCAACTGCATTCATGCGATGCCGGGGCCTGGCGGATTACGGATTGGACTGGTACGAAAAATGAGATGCCGTGGCCAGATCGCCTATCTCTGCGCAGCGCTGGCATTAACTGCCGCCTGTCAGAACATTAAAGAGGCGATACGCCTAAAAGGAAGCAGCTCTTCAATTGCTATTCAAAACGTCCTGACCTGGTTACCGGCTGATACCGAAACCTTAATCGTGGCGAACGGGCCATTCTGGATGTCAAACTTCGTAGTGGGCGGTAACCAGGCATTCAATCGAGAAATCACGGCCCAGGATTTGGAGAAATATTTTCAGTTGTGGACCCTCAGAGGTTTTGCCGTCCTCGGAAAAACAATAGATAGAGAACGTGTCGTTCTCGCCGCTGAAGGTCCCCGCCATTTTCGATCTCCAAGGCAATTGGGATTAATGCCTTACGAAGGCTGCGAAATTGCAGTGTTTGCTAAAGACCAGAGCAGCCATTTCGATCGCTTCCTGCAAGACTCGACTGTCCGTGGTATGAAAACCGAAGAGATTGAAGGTCAAAGAGTAGCCGTCTAGGAACCCGGGACGCCACCCTATTTTGCCCCCCATTTGAAAACAATGACTTGTTCT
This sequence comes from Acidobacteriota bacterium, assembly GCA_041501225.1. Classification (GTDB taxonomy): domain Bacteria; phylum Acidobacteriota; class UBA6911; order UBA6911; family UBA6911; genus JAFNAG01. Next base: position 8,693 of record JBGQNR010000132.1, on the reverse strand, counting down.
GTCGACTCATGCAAAATAGGGTGGCGTTCCTGGTTGCCGGTGACCACGCCGGCAATCAGGCGGGAAAACGCGGGACATCCGTACTGTTAACCAGGTTCCGTCCTATAGATGCTGAGAACGGTTTGGACGTCCCCGGTTTCCAGCGGGCATTTTGAGGGTGAAGAATTGTCAACATATTATCCGGTCGGGATCTTGCCGCCCTCAGTCGGCCATCCCCCGAATAACGGGTGGCGTCCCTAGTTCCCAACTTTCCCACTTTTCGAAACGATAGCTGTGAGCTGCACTCGCAGGATTCTGCGCCCGAGGCTGACTTATCGAGTTTTGCAGATACGACACCTCCCACAACGCTCACTCATTTCTGAGGGCCGCCACCGGCGACACGCGGATGGCTCGCAGCGCAGGCAGCAGGCTGGCCAACGTTGCAACGGCTGCGAGTGTGAACGGAACCCCGATAAATGTCAGAGGATCAAGCGGGCTGATGCCATAAAGCAAGAACGTCGCGAAGCGCGTCACGCCGGCTGCCGTGATCAATCCAAGGGCCAGACCGATCGCGGTCATCACCATCCCCCGCGCGAGAACCATGCGCAGGATGCTGCCCTTTTGTGCTCCCAAAGCCATCCGAAGCCCAATCTCTTGCGTGCGGCGGCTCACCGAATATGCCACCACTCCATAGATGCCGACGCCAGCCAGCACGAGCGCGAGCGCGCCCATGATTCCCAGGAGTGTCGCCGCCATCCTCACCGGCACGAGTGATGTCCCGATGAGCTGTTCCAGGGTGGTCACGGCATAGAGAGGCAAGGCCGCATCCTGCGCTTTCACCTTCTCCTTTATCGCTGCCAGCACGGCACCGGGAGCGCCGCTCGTTCGCACCATCAGTGTCATAGCCGCCCGGTACTCCTGCCGATGCGGGAAGAAAATGAATGGTGTCGGGTCTTCCCCCAGGGAATTGAACTTTGCATCCCTGGCCACCCCCACAACGGTCCACCTTGGTACGTCGGCCGGCACAGCCTGGCGATATCCGCCCAGAACAACCCATTTCCCAAGAGGATTCTGGCCAGGCCAGAACCTGTGGGCAAACGCCTCGCTGACCACGACGGCCAACGGCGCGCCTTCAGCGTCGTCGGATGTGAACGCCCTCCCCCGGACGATCGGGATGCGCATGACCCGGAAGAAACCGGGGGAGACACCCGCACAGTGATGCTCCATATCCTCACCGGGAAGCGGCTGGTAGCCTTCCGCGGTTATGGAACGGCGCTGCCAATCCAGTCCGAGGGGCAAACGGTCGGAGAAACTGGCGGCCTCCACTCCCGACATACGTTCGACGCTTTCCTGCAATTCGCGATAGAAGTCCTTCCCTCGGGCATCCGTGTATCCTTGCGTCTTGAGGTCCATCGAAAGGAGAAGTACGTTGCGAGGGTCGAAACCGGGGTCTATTGCGTGGGCGTTCGCCATACTTCTCAGCAGCAGTCCTGCTCCGATCAAGAGAAGGAGCGACATTGCCACCTGCGCGATCACGAGACCGCTCCGAAGAAATAACCGGTGGAGCCCGACGGAGGCGCGCGTCCCCCCATCTTTCAGCGCCGGTACCAGATCGGGACGCGTCGCTCGCAGCGCTGGCACCAATCCAAAAAGGACGCCTGTACCCACAGTCAAAGCGATCGCGAAGACCACCACGCGGCCATCCATGGAGAGATCCACGGCCAGTGATACCGGCAACGGAGGTTGGAATGCCATCAAAAGCCTTGTAGCCCACGATGCCAACAGAACACCGGCGACACCGGCAACTCCCGCGAGCAGAACACTCTCGGTAAGTAATTGTTGCACCAGGCGGCCGCGGCCGGATCCCAGAGACAGGCGAATGGCGATCTCCTTCCGCCGCGACATGCCCCGCGCCAGCAGCAGGTTTGCTACGTTAGTACATGCAATCAGGAGCACGAGGCCTACGACTACCATAAGAAGCCGGAGGAACAGTTTTACCGGCTCCGCCAACTGCGGTGCGATGCGCGAGTCGCCTTCGCCCAGCACCGTGATTGTCCTCGGTGCGCCGTGCCGGTTGCGCCAGTTTTGCGGGTAAGTGGAATAAAGCCGTCCGGCTATCGCCCCCATGTTGGCCTGCGCCTGTCCCACGCTGACATTTTGCGGCCGCCTTCCGAAAATCATCAAACCGTGGCTGCCGCGCTGGTTCAGGGCATCGGCCCGTCCGGTCAATTCCGGCATGGCGGATATTGCCACCCAGGCGTCAACCCGCAGACCGCGCATCATTCCCTGAAAACCCTCGGAGGCTATGCCGATAACTGTAAAGTCCTGCCCATTCAAGCGCACGTTCCTGCCGATGAGGCCTGCATCCTTGGCAAACAATCTTTCCCAGGTTGCATAGCCCAGGACCACGACGCGGCCACCGCCCGAGTTGTCATCGGGAAGGAACGTCCTGCCGGTTGCGGCGGGCACACCGAGCACATCGAAATAGTTCGCGCTGACCAGCTGAGCGACGACTCGCACGCTTTCCGTACCTCCGGGCGGTGTGAGAAGCATCGGTTGCATGGAGTATGCCGCGAGTCCGGTGAACACCTTATTATCCCGTTGGAAATCGAGAAAATCGGGATAGGACGAGGCCCCGTAGAGCGGGCCGCTATAATCGCTCGTATAAACCGTGACGAGCTCGCTTGGATTCTTTCCCGGCAATGGTCGAAGCAGAAGGCCATTCAGGATGCTGAAAATGGTTATGTTGGCTGCAATCCCGAGCATCAGCGAGATCCCCGCTACGGCAGTGAATCCCGGGTTTCTCCGAAGCTGTCGTATCCCGTAGCGCAGGTCGTTCCACAGTTGTTCCACGTCTCTCCTCCAGGGCCGGCTTTTGGCTGCAGCATCTCAGGACGTCTGATTCATTGTAATCCTATTGAGTTGTATGTGCCTGCAGGGTAGAGGCTGGAACCGGTTGGCATACAACTATAGGCTGGTTCAGGGGAAATAGGGACGCCACTTATTTTGAAGTCGCAGAGACCGATCGCACCCAAACACTAGCAAAATGAGAGGAGAGAAAGCTCTGTTGATTCAATCTTCTCCAACATCCATTCCGCAACTCAACGAGCTGGTCTTGGCCGGGGAATAGCGTAGCACCGGTACCTCATGAAGGTGATTGCCGAGCGACTTTGCCAAGAGTTCCTACTCCACATCGGGAACAACGTGGGCGCTGCCCCGGGCCTTTGGGTGTAATTGCCAATGGGTTATGTACGACAACGCCACAATACGGCCAGAATCCCTTCATTTTTCCATTAAGCTCTGAAAATTCAGTGAATTACGTCCTTTGTTCAGGCTAGAATGATGCATGCTCAGAAATGCATTTCGCGAGGAGACTAAAATGACGCGAAAGATTTTTGTAGGGTGCATTTTGATCGCAATTCTGGTGCTCAGCACTCAACTGCCCGCACAAGATTTTTGTGGTGTCAAACTGATGGTGACCACGGCTGAGGGGCGGCCAATTCCTGTCGCGCCCGCAGAATTGCGGGATGAATCTGGGCGGGTTGTTGCCCGGACTCAAATCAAAAGCGGCAAAGCCGAGTTTTGTGATTTTGGATTTGGACTGCATTCTATTCTCGTTGGCGGTGGTCAGTGTGCTGCTGTGGAGCTCAAAAACGTGCGCCTGCGTTTTGGATTACTCCAGACGTTCCAGGTGGTCCTGAATCTTTGTATGGATTATGGAGATCAAGGAAACGCGTGTTTCGCCTACTTCCGCGTTTCTTCCGAGAGCGGGGAGCCCCTCTCCTCTGTGAACGTTTCTAGTCAAACAATATCCGATTACAGTGTAACGGATCGTTATGGACGGGTTCAGACAGCAGTTGGAATAGGCAAGAAGGATGTGTTTCAGTTCACAAAGCAAGGCTATCGGCCTGAGAGGTTCAGCATGTCCTGCGACTCCTTTAAAGGAACCGAAGAGAAATCTATCATCCTTAAGAAAATAAAATAATTTCGAGTAAAAATCGCCTGTTTTTGCTTACGAGAGAGAGTTACTTTACGAATGGCGCACAAAAAACTAGAGGGGAACCATGCGATGCATTTATTCCATAATCCTATTGTTCGCTACCATTGACCCATCTGCGGCTGCCAATCCTGACTATTTCGGAAAATGGAAATTCGAGCGGTTGCTACCTACGGCTGCCGGAACGTGGATGCGGCAGGAACAAGTAGATGCTTTGATCGGTACAAAAATAGAATACAGCAAGGAGGCATTTTGTTCCGGTAGGATTAAGATCGATCATCCAATCTACAAAGAGAACATCCTGAGTCAAGCGGATTTCGCTTATGGAACTATTGAGTCCCGCATAATATAGTGACATTGTTTGAGATTTGTTGTACACTCCTGCTTATGGGAAATCCAGCTGGAGTAAAACGTAATTTCGATGCATTGGAAAAACGCCGGATGCAGGCGGCAAAGCTCTTGATGCAAGGTGTCCATGAGGCTGAGGTGGCACGTCGAGTTGGAGTGCACCGGCAGTCCGTTAATCGTTGGTCCCGGCAGTTGGCCGAGTCCGGGATTCCGGGCCTCAAGAAAGTTGGACGAGCCGGTCGCAAGCCACAGTTGACGAATGAAGATCGGGAGAAGATCAAGGAGGCTTTGAAACGTGGTCCCGAGGCGCTGGGATATGAAACCAGTCTTTGGACGGCTTGGCGGGTTTCCGATCTGATCGAACGGGAATGTGGCGTGAAATACCATCCTGGACATGTTTGGAAGGTACTGAGAAGCCTTGGTTGGAGTTGCCAGCGGCCAACTGGACGCGCGTTGGAACGCGATGAGGATGCGATCCGCCGATGGAAAAAGGTAAGGTGGCCAGAGCTTAAAAAAAAGCCCAAAAGTGCGGACAAACCATAGTTTTCATCGATGAGAGCGGCTTGAGCGAGCGGCCCCATCGATGCCGGACTTGGTCGCCTCGCGGACAGACGCCAGTTCTTCAGTATCACTTCAACTGGAAGACGCTCTCGGCCATCGCCGGTGTGACATGGTGGACTTTCTACTTCCGGTTGTTTCCAGGAACAGTCCGGAGCCCTCAGGTTGTTGAGTTCCTCTCGCACCTGATGCGTCATGTCCCCGGCAAGCTCCTGGTTATCTGGGATGGATTGAAAAGCCATCGTAGCTGTCTCGTGCGCGATTTCGTGAACCAGGCGGAAGGCAGGCTGCAAATCGAGTTTCTGCCGGCTTATGCGCCTGAACTTAACCCGGTCGAATATATCTGGGGGCACTGGAAACAGCATGAACTTCCTAATTTCTGCCCGAAGGATTTGGGACAACTCAGCGAGCATGCTCGGAAAGCCCTGCGGCGAATGCGACGCCGACCGACCCTGGTCACCGCATTTTGGAAACAAGCCAGACTGTTTTAGTGTCACTATATTATGCGGGACTCAATAGTAGCCATTAGACCGTGTGCGCCACTATATCCCGAGTCCATCCTTGCCGTCGAATTTGTCCGGTTCATCGGTCCACCCGATTTGCCCGCGTGCATTCCGGATTTGCACCCACCACACGGATTTCGACCGTTCGACGATCTTGCCCGTGCAGCGGCTCGGATCGATGTCGCACCGGGAGTCGAAGAAGGCCCTAGCTCCATCGACGCTCTCGTAGACCTTTCCCTGGAACCATGCTTTGGTGAAACCCTCTCCCCTGTACGTCAGAAGAAAGAGCGTCTGACCTGGCTCGATGTGGAGCGTTCCCGAAGCGCTGTCAAGATTGACCGGCTGGCGGAACTGCACGCGTCCTGCCTTGAGCGTAACCACAACTCCTGTCAGTGCTCTGGCGCGTTCGCCCTTCTTTAACTTGAAGGCGATGGGAGCGCCCTCGCGTCTGTCCTTCCGGATCACGACGATGTCGTTGGCGACCCACTCACGGTAGACACATCCTTCGAACGGACACGCGCCGTCGTCCACATACGGGACGGGCGGTGCGGCGCGCCCGACTAAGGGCGACTGGGGTAGCCGGGGGACGGCCAGAGCACAAATTCCGAACGCCAGAACCATGTTTGATGTGAAAGCCCCTGACATTGTGGCCTCCGCGACACCGTTCTGCACACTGTTACAGTCCGCTTGTTTTGGATCGTCAGAATCGACCGATTGTAACAGAATTGTCACACTAAAGCGCCAAAAACGGGGCAAAATGGGGCAAAGTGAGGGAAGAGGGAAACTGCGCTAAATTACGGCCGACAAAGGGATTTGACTGAGTTTTAACGGTTTAACGCAACTCCCCGATTAGCGTTTCAAGACCGCCGCCTTCAACCACTCGGCCATTCCTCCACCGATACGCGGCGGAAAAGATTATGCATCCGCTGTTGCACTTTGCAAGGCGAAAAGCCGTTTCCAGGGCATAACCGTGGAACCCGGATTCCAAATGAGCAGCTGGATTAAGGAAGGAAGCCCCGGCGCTGCCTGGGAAGAGTCTTCGCGTTCAGGCTCTCAGGTTGCCTATCCGGCAACACTGCCTGCCTTCGGGCGGCCGATCCTAAAAGGCGGCTGTACAGTCGTTTGCGGGTCGGGCGACCTTTTCAGTCCGTAAGCGCTCGAATATGCTAGCACATAGGGTTCTTATATGATATCATTGTGCTAGTATATGAAACGCATAAGTAAGATACTGATCCGCATCCCCGAGGAGCAGCATAAAGCCTTGAAGGAGCACGCGGCCAGAGCACGCAGGTCATTAAACTCGATTTGTGTGCTGGCGCTCGAAGCCTCGCTCGCGCGGGAACCTCATGCGCCGCCGGCCAGTCGAGTGCGCGGTCCATCGGATCAAGTTCCGCTCGCATCGATCCTCGACGAGTTTGAGCCGGACCTGGAGGGAATCGTGCTATTCGGCTCGCAGGCAAGGGGGAGTGCCGGCGCCCACTCCGATATCGATCTTCTGCTGATTGTGCGGCCCGCCTGTGCTCTCACTCGAGACCTCTATTCTCGATGGGACGTTTTCGCTGCGCGTGCCGGGATATCGAATCGGCTCTCTCCGCACTTCAGCAGGTTGGCCGAGTCTTGCGAGAGTGCCGGCAGCTTGTGGTTTGAGATTGCCCTGGAGGGCATTGTCCTTTGGGAGCGGGAGTTTTTGGTGTCGAGATATCTCGCGCGTCTGCGGCATTTCATGCTGGAACACAACATACGGTGCAGGCTTTCTTATGGTGTGCCATACTGGGTGAGGGGAGATGCAAAACATCAAGCTGGCGGAAGATTACCTCAACAGGGCCGAACTGCGTCTCACGGCTCTTGATACTCTGTACCAGGTAAGAGCCTGGGCGGATGTCGTCAGAGAGTCGCAGGAGGCTGTCGAACTCGCCCTAAAAGCGCTGCTTCGGTTTTTCGGGATTGAAATGCCGCGCGTTCACGATGTGAGCGAGATTCTGAAAGCTAACCGGGAGATCTTTCCGTTATTTGTCCAGAAAAAGCTGGAGGTGGTGTGCGAACACTCGCGCAGCCTGCGTCGAGATCGCGAGCTGGCCTTCTACGGCAGTGAAGACTTGACGCCGTCCGATTTCTACCGCGAGAAGGATGCCAAGGAAGCACGGAAGGCAGCGCGGGAAACCGTCGCCATCGTACGGCAGGCATCACGCCAGAGTGACTATGGGGTCGGACCACGTTGACAGATGATCAACGAAGATATGACTCAGTCTGCCAGATGAATCCTTAATTCAGCGACGGGATTCTGCCGCCAGCAGGGTTTCAAAGGAGTGTCTTAAATATTCCGGGCAGAGTTGTCTTATGAAGGCCAGGTCCAGCTTCCCCTGCTGAGTTCGAATGATGCTGCAGGCATCGTCGAGATCGCGGGGCGATCCACCGAGCATTTTCAGGATGATCACGTCCTCCGGCGATGCGACGGGAACTTCCAGATCATCCAATTGCACCTCGCGAATTCGATCCAATAGGCCCACTGGAGATCCACGGATGCCGGCCAGAAAATCGACCTCGTAAGGGGCGCTTGTTGTGCCTACCTGGATCCGGATCACATCGGAGATGGGATCATCGGCATCGCCGACCCGGTGCTCGAAAACTAATTTGGATTGGTTGAGTGCGAACTTTAAGGTCTCCAGATCTTTCGCGCTGCACAAAAGATCGACATCCCGAGTTGCTCGCATTTCGCCCCACGCTGCGACGGCATACCCGCCTATGACGGCGTACCGGATTCGGTGCCGTTTCATCAGCTCGTCGATAGGGGCCAAGATTTCCCGAAGATTCATCGCTTTTTTGCATCCATAATTATGCAGATTTCAGATTCCGAGAAACCTTGTGTTTTCAAGCCGGCCATGCGCAGCTTCCGCGCATCCAGACTGATGGCAAAGGCCAGTTCCATCCGTCGGCCCGGAGTCATGAGATCCACCGCATAACGGCTCGCTTTGCGCGTTTCTGCCAAAACTCGTGAAGCATTCGGCCTTTCCAGTGGATTTCCCGGCTTTTCCTGCATGCAATCGACCTTGTGGCAAGCATCCTTAGCGTAGGATAAGGCCGACGGCTACGTCAAGTAACTAGCATCCAATGGGCAGAATGCTCCTAGCCGCGGCTTGCTGCAGGGTGCGCTTCCAGCAAGGACTTCCGTCGCCCCTTATAGTTGTTCCGCACCTGATTTTCAGGTGCGGAACATTCCCCAGCATTGTCCAAACCCGGGAGTGCAATTTTTCGAGATTGCTCTTTGTTCCGTTGTTGAAGGGCAGGCCGACCGCGATTATGCTCGAACG
>JBGQNR010000131.1:0-17662 GCA_041501225.1 Acidobacteriota bacterium | reverse complement strand
CAGCGACTGAGAACAACTGCGACGGCCGCGGTCATGTTCAAACCTCGCTTGTTTTGGGGCTAGTGGCGCTCTCGCTGCCGCTTTTCGCAGTGGGCCTGTTCACCGCTTTCCGGAGAGTGCCTGGCCGGGCGGTTCAGCGGTCCGGGATCTCGAGGCAAGGTATTTCCCCAAGATTTAGCCAGGCAGCTTGTGTCACGGCGATCCTGTTGGCCTATCCGCTGATAACCAAAACGCGGGACTACTCGCGAGGAGTGCCGAACCGAGTCATACTCCGCGACTACACCGCTACCGTCGTCGCTTTTGGTGATGGAGCGTCAAAGGAAGTGCGCGTGAACGGACTTGGGATCACGGCTCTGACATCCATCACCAAATTCATGGCCCACTTGCCGCTGGCCTTCCTGAAAGAGCCGCCGCAAAGTGGTCTGGTGATCTGTTTCGGGATGGGCACCACTTTCCGCTCGATGCACTCGTGGGCAATCCAAACCACGGGCGTGGACCTGGTCCCGAGCTTGCCAAAGCTCATCTGGTATTTCCATCCCGACGGAGCTGCACTGCTGCAGTCGCCGCTGGCGCATGTTGTAGCGGATGATGGCCGCCGATTCCTGGACCGGTCAGCAGATCAGTATGATGTGATCACCCTGGATCCGCCTCCACCGTCGGCTGCGCCAACCTCCAGCCTGCTCTACTCCCGTGAATTCTATGTCATCGCCAGCGCGCATTTGCGTCCTGGCGGAATTCTGCAAGCTTGGCTTCCCGAGGGCGATGATCCCACCGTGGCGTCCATGGCTAAGGCCATCGCGGTCTCCTTTCCTTACGTGCGCGTGTTCCGATCCATCGAGGGGTGGGGATTTCATTTTCTGGCCAGCAAGGAACCGTTTCCCGAGTCAGATCCGCAAGTGCTGGCGAGCCGGCTGCCCCCGGCGGCCGCGGCCGACTTGACGGAATGGGCACCACCCGAAATGGGCACCTTGGAGTTGTTCAGGCGAATCCTGCAACAGGAGCTGCCGATCGAAAGTTTGGTGGCAAAGGACCCGCACGTGCCGCCGATCCAGGACGACCGTCCCATTAATGAATACTTTTACCTGCGTCAATCTTGGGGATACAAGCAGCATTGAACCCTCTTGAACCCTGAGGATCAGCGCCGCGGCGATTGACCTTGTGTCGCCCGGGAACTAACGGTTCGGTCGTAGCTTCCGGGTACGCCGTTAACCGTCCGCGTGAACGCAATACGTCGCTTCGGCGAAGATCCTTTTCACATAACAGCGAACCCGAAGCTCGGGGTTAGGACGCGTGTCAAAAAAAGTAAACTATTCAGTGTTTTCGCAGCTGGCGAGCCCATAACGCAAGCCAGAGGGCAATAAACGCAAGCAAGAGTAACCAGAGTTTAATAAGGGCCAACCCCCAGAACCATACGTTTCTCACAGTGTCCCAACTGGCATTCGGTCCCCACAAGTACAATTCCAAGTTCGGACGCAAGGCCATGAAAACCAGATAGATGATCCACTGCACCAAGAGGAATCCTAATCCAATCAAAAACGTCCACCACCCTGCTGCTGCGGCGCATCTGACTCGCAACTCAAATATATCGTTCATGGCGGTCCCCTTTCTGAATCTACCCAAGTATGTCTGTTTTGACGGGCATTTGGTTCACACTTCCTTTCTCAGGAGATAGTGTGTTGATGCGGCACGATTTTTCGAGATGTTCTTATCTCATCGCCGATGGGCGCAAGGCAAAAATTGGATTGTATGGAACCCCTTTAAAGGAATGCAGGCTTCATTCCCGATGCTTACCTCGGAAATCAAGGCATCCTGTGCAATCAGAATTCGTGCAATAGTACTGCCGCTTTCCCCTGTTTTGACTGTAATTTATAGAGAGAATCGATCTCAATTGTCGTAAGTGGGGAAACCGGACAAGCAGTTTAGAGACAACCTCGTTGGCAGTTACACTCCGCTTTCGAGATTGCTGGGGTTCAGCAATTCTTATCGTCTCTGAGCGGTGCTGAAACCGGCTTTGACTGAAAATCGCGGAGCCGCTGCTCGTATTCATCGGACCACACAAGAGTGCGATCCGGGAGGCGCATTATATACCTGCCCTTCGATGCGGGATCGAGCCTGTGATTGTGGAACATGATAAAAGCGGCGTTAATGGTGAAAGGGCCTAAATGGTCGCCTATGTTGTTCATGCGAACCTCCCAACTCACTTCAGAATTCCTGCCAAGTGCTCTGCCTTAGGCAAATGCTTCGTGCCGATCTGTTCGTCCGCTCAATCTTTGACAAACATTTTACGCCATTCTGCACTCCGTGAGGCAGTAAACGTTTAGAGGATTAACATTTAGGCAAATGGGTGCCCTGTTCCGGGCGTGTAGTGGGATATCCGGACAAGTGGATTTTCGTGCCTTGTCGACGTCCCAATCTGATGCTCACCTAACTTTCACCTTCTGTGCCAATGTACGAGTAATTCGGATTACTGACAAGTGGCCGCTCCTTGCAGCCAAACCTCCGCCTTGGGTCTTGAGTATCGAAATAGCCTGTGCGCATTGCGATAGCGTCTTGACTATACGTATATACATCTGTATAGTACCGATATGCGGTTCACTTGGGACCGGAAGAAGAGCGAAGCAAATTACCGGGAGCGTGGCTTTGACTTGGCTTTCGCATCACTGATTTTCGACGGTCCCGTTTTGATGGTGGAGGATACACGCCGAGATTACGGAGAGCGGCGATTCGTGGCAATCGGCCTCGCAGATCAGATCCACATCACCCTGGTTTTTACTGATCGTAGGGGGCCGAAAAACGGCATCATTCGCCGGATCATCTCCGCCCGACGAAGCAGCCGGAAAGAGAGAAAGCTATATGACCAGACCTGCAAGCATAATCAATAAGCCGACCAAAGGCAGGGCGGATCTTGCGCTGCTGTGGCGACTTTCAGATGTAGAGATTGCGCGCACGGCACCCCCTGAACTCGCGCATCTTCCGGATGACTTCTGGAATGAGCCGACTCTTGTTTTCCCAGTCGCAAAAAAGGCGATTTCTCTGCGAGTGGATGAGGATGTCCTTTCCTGGTTCAAGGCCTCCGGGCCCCGATATCAGTCACGAATGAACGCAATCCTGCGAAGCTACATGATCCACAAGCGAAAGCACGCGCTTCGATGAAAGTGATTGCGGCGGTCCGTTGATCGCTAGAGCCATTTGGCCGTATGGTGGCGAAGCCGGACAGAACCCCTCCCGAACACTCAGTATGACACACAATGACAAGCCGATCTTGTGAGGAATCTGCAATTCAGACAGTGGGAAAAAACCTTGCCACGAATAGAACGAATAGAACGAAAGGAGAAAGGAGCCACCAAGGGAGTGCGATTTTGCCTCCTCCCCAGGGCGAAGCGTTGCGCCCTGGGGAGGAGGCAAAATCGCAGGTTATCGGCGAGCTCTGCGATAAGGTCTTTTCGTTGCGGCTAGGGCTATTCGTGCCATTCGTGGCTGCTTTTGGCTTGTACTGTCTGAATCACAGTGTGAGGAATAGCCGATCGTAAAAAGGCGGCGCTCCCCTGAAGAGTGATCAGGATCGTCAAATGTAGCTGCATGGCGTGGCAACGAAGTGTTCCGAGGATGCTGTGGCATGGTACAGCGTTCACCAATACGCTTGAGGTGATGGCGGAAGCTGTCGTACTGTATCGATTGGAAGAGCATCTATGAGGAGGCGCGTCATGTCGCGAACGGGAACTACAGGTAAATGCCCGACACGGACGTCTCGTGCCTGCAGCGGGCGCTCACACGGGCGAGACGCGCGTGTCGCAGGGATCGCATTTTTCAGAATAATATCTGCGCTGGTCGCCGGCCTGCTAATGGTCGCGGGCGACGTTCGCTCCGCCGCCGAACCGCGCAAGCTCGTCTTCGACGGCGTGCTCTGCGAGCACAGGTTGACGCTGCGAGACATCGATTCATCGATTCCGTCCGACTGGACCGGCTACACCCACCTGGTCATGGAAATGCGCACCTCGACGCCGCAGCGGTTCGGGCTCTGGGTCTATACAGCGGAAGGCCCGCGGCGGATCGAGATCCAGCCGTTCGGGCAGAACGTGTGGCTGCGCGCCACCGTGCCGCTTCAGTATTTCAAAGGCATGGACCAGTCCGGCACCGATCTGGCCTCGACCAACAACCGCCGCACCAATTCCTTCTGGATGTCGACCTGGGGACCGTTCGGCGATCTGACGTCGGTCGAATCGATTGGCTTCGCGATGCAGTATCCGATCCATAAGCCGACGATCGAGCTCCGTAACATACACTTGTCGAAGCAGGACGAAGGCTCCGAGTTCCTCGACGGCGCGCAGGTGCGCGATCCGTGGGGACAATGGGCGTACATCGATTATCCGCGCAAGATCAAGAGCCAGGAGCAGCTCGACAAGGAGCTGGCCGAGGAGGAGAAAGCGTTCGGCCGGGCAGCTGATTTCGGTTACTGCGAACTGGGCGGATACAAGGACACCCATGCAAATGCGACCGGGTTCTTCCGCGTCGAGCAGATCAATGGCGTGTGGTGGTTCATCGACCCGCACGGGCACCTCTATCTCTCCACCGGCGTGAACGGCGCGGGCGCCGGATTTGGCGGCGCCGGGAGGGGTGGCGGCGCGCCGCCAACGCCGCAAGCCAACGCCGCCGCGAACCGAACCACGCGCAGGCTTGAATCGTGGGGCTTCTCCACCGGCGGGCAGGGCAAGCCCAGGACCGTCATGCTCCGCTGGAACATGAACCGCAACGCGTTGTTCCTGGGCTTGCCCGACGTCTACGCCGCCGATTTCGCCAGTGGCATCGACCAATCGGCTAGCCAGCAATGCGCGCCGCTGCGCGACGATCCGCTCGTGCTCGGCTACTTCATTGGCAACGAACCACCGTGGGGCAATCGTGAGAGTGAGGTCGTGGACATGATCCTCAAGGGTCCCGAGAGCGCGACCAAGATCAAGCTCGGCGAATTCCTCGCACAGGGCGATACGCCCAAGCGTCGCACGCAGTTCGTGGTCACCGCGTTTGAGAGATATCTCAATCTGATTAATGCGGCCATCAAGAAATACGACCCCAACCACCTGAACCTCGGCATCCGCTTCGGCGGCAAGCCGGCGGACGATGTGATGCGCACGGCGCGGACGTTCGACGTGTGCAGCATCAACGTCTACGAATACGAGCCGACCAAGCAGCTCGAGCGCGCCTATCGCCTGACCGGCCGGCCGATCCTGATCGGCGAGTTCCACATCGGCGTGCCGGAGAATGGCCTGGGCGCCGGGCTCGTGCAGGCGATGAACCAGACCGAACGCGGGACCAGCTACCGGTATTATGTCGAGCAGGGGCTGTCGCTGCCCTATGCGCTGGGGACGCACTGGTTCCAGTGGACGGATGAGCCCATCACCGGGCGCATGGACGGCGAGAATTACAACATCGGCTTAATCGATGCGACGGGCCGCGCCTACCCTGAACTCGTCGAGGCAGCCAAGGCCACCCACAAGCGGCTGCATGATGTGCACGCGGGAAAGGTCCCGCCCTTCAGCCAAAGGCCAAAAGCATCCGAAGTGGGGACCCCGTCCTCTCCGTGGGATCTATAAACAGAGGTTTACCTCCGAATGTGAGGAACCCGATGCGATCGACCAAGACTATAACCGCATTAGCCGCCGTGGTTCTTGGAATGTCGTTCTGTGGAGCCATGGCGCAATCACCGACAGCGCCCAAGTTCCATCAATGGGCCCTGACGCCCCCGATGGGGTGGAACTCCTGGGACTGCTATGGCGCGGGCGTTTGGGAGGCCGACGTGCTCGCCAACGCCGACTACATGGAGAAGAATCTCAAGTCCCATGGCTGGAACCTCATCACGATCGACATCCAGTGGTATGAGCCGCTCGCGCATACGACCGAGTATCGCCGGGGCGCCATCCTTGAGATGGACGCTAACGGCCGCCTGCTCCCTGCGCCCAACCGGTTTCCCATGACGAAGGAGACCCGTTCGTTCAAGCCGATTGCGGACTATCTGCACGCCAAGGGTCTGAATTTCGGCATTCATCTCATTCGGGGGATCCCCCGCCAGGCCGTGGACAAGAACGTCCCCATCTTGGGTACGAGCGTCCGCGCCGCGGACATCGCGGACAAGAAATCCGTCTGCTTCTGGAACGGAGATATGTACGGCGTCGACATGACCAAGCCTGGCGCGCAGGAGTACTACGATTCGGTCTTTGCCCTGATGGCCTCGTGGGACCTGGATTTCGTGAAGGTCGATGACATCTCCTTCCCATACCACAAGCCCGAGATCGAGGCCATCCGCAAGGCGATCGATAAGACCGGCCGGCCGATCGTCTTCTCGACCTCGCCCGGCGACACGCCCGTCAACCAGGGCGAGCACGTCCAGATGAACGCCAACATGTGGCGGATCAGCGGCGACTTCTGGGACAACTGGCGGGCCCTCTATGCCCAGTTCGCCCGGCTGGACAGTTGGACGCCATTCCGAGGCCCCGGACACTGGCCCGACGCCGACATGCTTCCACTTGGCAACATCCGGGTCTGGCAGGAGACCGGCGCCTGGACCCATTTCACCCGGGATGAGCAGATCACGCTGATGACCCTCTGGTCGATCGCCCGCTCACCGCTGATCATGGGCGGCAATATGCCGAAGAACGATGAGTTCACACTCTCACTGATGACCAACGACGAGGTGATCGCGGTAAACCAGAGATCCACGAACAACAGGCAGCTTTTCGCCGTCAACAACAATACCCACTTTGCGTGGGGTGCGGACGTCCCCGGGTCCAAGGACAAGTACGTCGCGATCTTCAATGCCTCTCCCGCCCCAGTCGGGAGGCAAGGACGTGGGCGGGGTGGTCCCGGCTCGGCCACAGCAACCGAGCCGGCGCCTGCCCCGATCGACCCGGCCGCCACGGAGCCAGCCACTATTTCGGTCTCTTTGGCGGACATAGGCATGACCGGCCGCTGCAAGGTCCGCGACCTGTGGGCCCACAAAGACCTGGGCGCCGTCGACACCAAGGTTTCCGCGACCGTTAATTCCCACGGCGCGGCACTCTATCGCGTGTCGCCGAATCGGTGAGGATTGGGACGCAATATGTCCCCACACGACAGAATCAAGTTCGCTCGGATCATCTTCGCCATCGCGCCGAGCGCGACCGCTGCCGGGTTGGCGGCGGGGGCAACCAAGATCGAAGCAAAGGCGGCGACGCCGTAAAAAGGGAGTCTCCGCAGATAGAGGCAACTATGAACATGACACGACGAGAGATGATGCAATGGTTGGCCGGTGCGGCATCCGCCGTTTACTTGCCTCGCGCGTTTGGCCAGGAGAGCGCTTCGCCCACCAATACACAGGCTGCCGCGCCCGCCTTGCCCCCGGCGCCGGCGCCGATTCTTGCCCCGCCCGGCTATGGCGTGGCCCCCGGGCCGTTTCAGCCGTCGTGGGAATCGCTCTCCAGCTACCAGGTACCCGATTGGTATCGCGACGCGAAGCTCGGCATCTGGGCGCACTGGGGCCCGCAATGCCAGCCCGAGATGGGCGACTGGTATGCGCAGAGAATGTATCAGCCGAACAATGCCGTCTACAAATTCCATGTCGAGAAATACGGCCACCCCTCGAAGTTTGGCTTCAAGGACGTGATCCACGAATGGAAGGCCGACAAATGGGAGCCGGAAAAGCTCATTGCCCTCTACAAGCGCGCCGGGGCGAAGTATTTCGCGGCCATGGCCAATCACCATGACAACTTCGATATGTATGACTCGAAGTACCAGCCGTGGAACAGCGTCGCCATCGGGCCGAAGAAGGACATCGTCGGTGGCTGGGCGAAGGCGGCCCGCGCCGCCGGCCTGCGCTTGGCGGTGAGTTGTCATGGCGACCGCGCCTGGAGCTGGTATCAAGACGCGCAGCGAACCGACACCAGCGGCCCCCTAGCCGGCGTGCCCTACGACGGCCTGCTCACCAAGGCCGGCGGCAAGGGCCTCTGGTGGGATGGTTTCGATCCGCAGGATCTTTACGCACAGTATCACTCGATCGGCAAATACAATTGGCCGCAGAGCGGCAATCCCCCGCTCGACAAGGCCTATATCGAGAAGTTTTTCAACCGCACCATCGACCTGCTTGACAAATACCATCCGGACCTTCTGTATTTCGACGACACGGTCCTGCCCATTTACCCCGTCAGCGACATCGGCCTCCGCATCGCCGCCTATTTCTACAACTCCAACCTCGCGCGGAACCGCGGCAAGCTGGAGGCGGTGATGACCGGCAAGGGCCTGAACGCCGAACAGCGCCGCGCCCTGGTGCTCGATGTCGAGCGCGGCGTCACCCACGGCGGGGAGACCCTGCCCTGGCAAACGGACACCTGCATCGGATCCTGGCATTACCAGCGCAGCATTTTCGAGCAGCACAAATACAAAACTCCGGGACAGGTCGTGCAGATGCTCATTGATATTGTGAGCAAGAACGGAAATCTGATGCTGAGCATCCCCGTCAGGGGCGACGGCACGATTGACGAGGACGAAGTCGCCTGCCTGGAGGGCATCGCCAAGTGGATGGCCCCCAACGGGGAGGGCATCTTCGCGACCCGCCCGTGGAAGGTGTATGGCGAAGGTCCGTCGGTCACCACCGCAGCGCCGCAGGGCCAGTTCGGTGGCGCTCGCGACGTGCGCCCGTACACCGCTGAGGACATTCGCTTCACGTCCAAGGGCGACTCGCTCTATGCCTTCGTCATGGCATGGCCTGCTGATGGCAAAG
Source organism: Acidobacteriota bacterium (assembly GCA_041501225.1). Lineage (GTDB taxonomy): Bacteria > Acidobacteriota > UBA6911 > UBA6911 > UBA6911 > JAFNAG01. The sequence goes on along the minus strand of JBGQNR010000131.1, from coordinate 8,916 downwards.
TTACCATCAAGACTCTCGCCCAGGGCAGCGAGCATTATCCCAAGAATGTTGCACGAGTTGAAATGCTGGGCAGCCGCGGACCGCTGGCATTCTCCCGCGACACGGCACGTCTGGTGGTGACGCTGCCGGAAACAAAGCCCAATGACTACGCGTATGCCCTGAGAATTACCCCCAAACAGGCGTGAGGAACCGAAAGATGATGATGCAATCCTGGGTTGGTGTCGCTCTGGCAACACTGTGCGGGTTGATTTTGCAGCTTATTTCACCCATGCGTCGCCGGCGCCCACTTTCAGGCCGACCGGGCAAACATGATCGGTCGTAGCGCGGAGCCATAGCCTCACTTCAAATTGCGCACTTAGGAGCCCATATGCGAAATAAAAACATCTTCAGCTGCGCTTTTGTGTGCCTGCTGTCAATCCTTGCGAATACTGATGGAGTGGGAGCCGCGGCAGAGATCCCCCATCTGAGAAAGCAGGGGACAGCCACACAACTGATGGTTGACGGCAAACCATTTCTGGTCCTCGGTGGAGAACTCGCCAACACGGCTTCCTCCAGCCTTGAATACATGAACTCGGTGTGGCCCAGACTCAACAAAATGAACCTCAATACAGTTCTGGTGGCGATTGCCTGGGCCTGGATCGAGCCTGAGGAGGGCAAGTTCGATTTCTCGCTCGTGGATGGACTGCTTGCCGGAGCGCGCAGCAACAATCAGCGGATTATCTTTTTGTGGTTTGGGAGCTGGAAGAACGGCATCTCCAGCTTTGTCCCCGCCTGGATCAAATCAAACCAGGAACGGTTTCCTCGTGTGCAAATCAAGGGAGGAAAGTCCATTGAGGTACTCTCCGCATTCAGTGATTCGAACCGCCATGCCGATGGCAGAGCCTATGCGGCCTTCATGCGCCACCTTCGTGAAGTCGACTCGGACAAGCGAACTGTGATCATGGTCCAGATGCAGAACGAGGTGGGCATTCTCGGAGATTCGAGGGACCGCTGTGCCTCGGCCAACGAAGCCTTTGCCGGTCATGTGCCTGGGGCGTTGATGGGTTATCTGCAGAAAAACAGGGGAACCCTGCTGCCGGAGTTTGTCAAATTATGGGCGTCCGCCGGCTCCAAGGCCTCGGGAACTTGGCAGGAGGTCTTCGGCCCCGGCACGGAGACAGACGAAATATTCATGGCGTGGAGTTATGCACGCTACCTGGATCGGCTTGCCCAGTTAGGAAAAGCGGAGTATCCCTTGCCGGTTTTTACCAACACCTGGATAGTGCAACCGGAAGACAAAGGGCCGGGGGACTATCCCAGCGGGGGCCCGGAGCCGATGGTACTGGACGTGTGGCGGGCGGGCGCCCCGGATATCGACTTCAATGCGCCGGACATTTATCTGCCCAATTTCGCCGAGTGGTGCGCCAGGTTCACCCGCAATGGAAACCCGCTGTTCGTTCCCGAGTCAAGGGGGGACGCAGCAGGCGTGGCCCACGCGTTTTATGCAATCGGCCAGCACAGCGCGATCGGCTACTCACCTTTCGGGATTGACAACACAGTCCGACTGATAGCATTGCGGCCCGATCTCAATCAGCAGGGACCGACAGAAATTGAGAATCTGCCTCTTCCGAAGGGCTATGCAATTCTCCGTCAACTCATGCCTCTGATCCTCGAACATCAGGGCAAAAGCACGATTGCCGCCGCGTTGCTGAACGCACAGAACAAAACCCAGACTTTAAAACTGGGAGACTATGCGCTGAATGTGGACCTAAACCGCAATCGCCGCAATCCCAGCCAGGAGGCGGCCTTTGGCTATGGCCTCTTCATCGCCGTGGGACCCAACGAATACGTGGTGGCCGGCCAGGACGTCCAGATCACCTTCACCCCGATTACGCCCGGGCCTCCGATCGCCGGCCTCGCCACGGTGGAAGCCGGGACGTTCGTCGACGGCCGCTGGGTGCCAGGGCGGCAACTGAGCGGTGACGACGTTCTGTTGAACTATAATCTGGCCGCGGTGGCCGCACTGAATCAGTCGGGGAGCGGCCTGCGCTTTGCCGGCGACGGTCCAAGCATCCAGCGTGTAAAGCTCTATCGCTATCGTTGAGCTTTTGACGATGGTGTCAGGCCTGGAAAATTTCATTTTTGTTTTTTTTCCACCTGCCAATGCCCAGAAAAATGAAATTTTCCAGGCCTGACACCATCTCCTTTCGTTTTGCCAATATTTCGGTATCACTATACACCTGTTGGCCGGCTTCCATGACGGCATAAGACCAGATAAGGTGTGATTCAAGCTTGTCACCGAAATCTAGGATCCATGGTATCCTGCCTGCATTTCATTGGCACGGTGAAAGAGGGGATCATGAATCGGAGACATTTCCTTCACGCGCTGAGTGCCGGGATTACGCTGGGCAGCTGCGCGGGGAGTCGCAGGATTTCGGCTCTCGAGGTTTCGCAATCACGGCCCACGCTCAAAAATTGGGCCTGGATGCGCGGCGATATCAAGTCAATGGATGACTGGCGGCGCAAACTTGCCGGGATGCGAACTGCAGGCATTAATGCCGTCCTTATCAGCGGAAACGCCGATTTTTATCGGACCGCGATACCCGTTGCCAGGCAGGAAGGTCTCGAAGTGCACGCGTGGATCTTCACGATGATGCGCGGCGAGATGGTTAAAACCCATCCGGAATGGTACGCCGTCAGCCGTGCGGGAGTATCGACGGCGGAGAAGCCGCCGTACGTGGACTACTACAAGTTCATGTGTCCGACCCGTGAGGAGGTCCGGCAGTATCTCATCGGCTACGTGCGCGAGCTCGCACAAATAGACGGGTTGGCGAGCGTGCACCTCGACTATATCCGCTATCCGGACGTCATTCTTCCCATCGCGCTATGGCCGAAATACAACCTGGTCCAGGACAAGGAATACCCGGAGTTCGACTTTTGCTACTGCCGCGTCTGCCGTGACCGCTTCCAGCGCCAGACGACCGTGGATCCCCTGAGATTGCCGGATCCCCCCAGCCATCAGGCCTGGTTGCAGTTCCGTTATGACACCATCACCGAAGTGGTCGGGGTGTTGGCAGACGAAGTTCACGCGCACAGGAAGCGGGTGACTGCTGCCGTTTTCCCAACGCCGAAGATCGCGCGCACGCTCGTGCGCCAGGATTGGCTGCGGTGGAAGGTCGATGCGGTCCTGCCCATGGTCTACCACGCATTTTACAGGGAAAGCGTTGCCTGGATCGAAAGTGCGACGCGCGAGGGCGTTATGCCACTTGGCGGCCGCATCCCGCTTTACACAGGGCTCTACGTGCCGGATCTTCCGCCTCAGGATCTCGGCCGTGCCATTGGATTCGCACTTGCAGGCGGTGCTCAGGGCATTAGCTTGTTCCAGGGAAACACCTTGACACCGGCGCACTGGGAGGAAGTTTCGGCGGCCTTGAAGCGGGCCGGCAAGGCGGGAGAAGCTTGATGCGATCTCTGCTTTGTCAGCTTGCCTTCCTGGCTGCCCTGTTTTCCGGATGGCTGGGAGCTCCGCACCCGCAGACGCCTTCTGCACGCGATCTCGAAGCCATGCCGTTTGCACCCAGGCAGTACGTTTGTTACCGCACTCCGTCGCCTCCCGCCTTCGACGGCAAGCTCGATGAAGCCTCCTGGCGTGGAGCACCTTGGACCGAACTCTTTGTGGACATCGAAGGGGAGACACGTCCGGCTCCGCGTTTTCGGACGCGCGCGAAAATGCTCTGGGACGACACCCACTTCTACCTGGCGTTCGACATGGAGGAGCCCGATATCTGGGGGACTCTGACCGAACGGGATGCAATTATCTATAATGACAACGATATCGAGGTGTTTGTCGATCCCGACGGAGACACACACTCCTATTACGAGATTGAAGTGAATCCCCTGGGCACCGTCTTCGACTTGATGCTACTTCAGCCGTACCGTGACGGAGGGCCGCCTATAACCGCCTGGGACGTCACGGGATTGCGCATGGGAATCGACATCCGCGGGACGGTAAACCATCCGGGGGATCGCGATGAAGGGTGGACCGTCGAAATGGGGATCCCCTGGCGCATCCTGCGTGAGGCGGCACCCGGCAGAAGGCCACCGAAAGCCGGGGACCAGTGGCGTCTCAATTTCTCGCGGGTGGAATGGCTTTGCGAAGCGAAGAATGGCGGTTACTCAAGACGGATCGACCCGGCCACCGGAAAGCCCATGCCTTCGGACAACTGGGTCTGGAGTCCGCAGGGCGCGATTGACCTCCACATGCCCGAGCGGTGGGGCTATGTTCAGTTCTCCGGCAGCGCTGCGGGCGTGGGCACAGAATCGTTCGTTGCAGATCCCAACGAGCGTGTGAAATGGGCGTTGCGCCGACTCTACTACCGCCAACGCCTCTTTAAAGTTGCGCAGGGGCACTTTGCCCCTGATCTGTCCGCCTTGGATGCGAAAAATATTCGGGTAGAAGGACTCGAATTCCAGCCAACCATGCAGGTGTGGGCGGACACATACCAGATCAACTGCAAAGGTTTTGGCGGCGTGACCATGTGGATCCGTCAGGACGGCAAAACCTGGCTTACGCGCTAGAAATTTTGGGAACAAGCGCCATCCAAGCCTGTTCTCCGAATCTTACGATCATCCGATGATAGCCACCTCGTCAGGCCGATGTCGGAGGCGGCAATCATCGTGGCAGCAGCCAAAGTGCATTCCACGAATTCCCGGCGTGTCTCGCCGTGGGCTAATGTTTTTTCATCGACCATAGCGGTAGTCCGTATGAGGCTTGATCTAAGTCCTGGCGTTTGTGGCATGCAAAATCGGTGCCAGGCTACTCTTTCACCAATTTCGCTGAAGGACGTCTTTCATGATTTGATCGAGAAAATTGGTGAAAGAGTAGCCTGGCACCGATTTTATCGGATGGTGATGTTGCCGGAGCTGGTGCGTGCTTCGATCAAATTACCGCCGCCACCCACCTTGCCGCGCAACTCGTGCCTGCTCGCTGTTCCGGTCACGGTCACCGGCTGGTCGATGCGGATTGAGCCGGATGAAGAATGGGCATCAAGGTCGAATGCCACATTCGAGCTTAGCTCCAGGGTAATGCTTCCGGAAGATGCATTCAGTTCCCAATCTCCCCCAGGATTTCCAGATGCCCGGATTCCGCCACTGTGGGTAACGGCTCGCAGAGATCCATCGATACCGATCAATTCGATACTACCGGAACCTGTGTTCACCTCCACATCCCGCGTTCCACCTCGTTCAGCCGAGATTTGCCCGAGTTTGATTCCGCCACTTCCCGCGGATGCTTTGATGGAACCGGCGATTTCTTCGGCTCGGATCGAACCGCTGCCGGTGCGTGCTTCCACCCTGCCCGAGACCTGCTCAATGGTGATCCCGCCCGAACCGGTGTGCGCCACCACATCGCTTCCGATATCGGTCAAGGTAATGGATCCTGATCCAGTGACAGCGTCCACCGCACCGCGAATGCCTTCGACCTTTTCGCTGCCGGAACCGGTTTGGGACCGGATCTTTGTTTCGGGAGGGACGATGATTTCATAACTGATGGAGACATTATTCCTGTAAGCCGCGTTGTCGATCCGCCCGATGCGGATGACATTGCCGCTCTGCTCAATCGGCGGATTTTCGGTAAGATGCCGGATCTTATCCTGTGCTGTGCTTTTCCAATCATCTCTGGCACGAATGATCCCATGAATTTGGACAACTGCGGAACCGCCGGCCCTGACATCGATACTGCCCGATCCCGTGCTGACATCCAGATCGACCATTCCGGTAACATTCAAAGTCCGGTCAAACCTGCCTTCAACTGCGGGATAGGCGAAATCACACGCAGCAAGAACGATCACGCAAGCCAACATGGGAAATGAGACAACCCATCTGGATAGTCCTCTCATAGTTATTACCCCCCTGTCGTCTCATTAATACGATATTCAAAGAGAAGACGTTCAATCAATTTTCATCCCGAACAAAGGGTTAATTCAATTCAAGGGACAGGCAACACCGGAATTACAGGCCCTCAATGCTTGTAAATCTCGGACTCATAGATCAAAAAGACATTTGTATTTAGATTTGCCTGAGAAGGCGAGAACGAAAGGCCCACCAATGAAAAAAAGAATTTTTGTGGCAATCCAGAGCATTACCCCAATTCTGGCATTTGCGCAAAATCCTCCTAAATCGATGCACTGGCTAGGTTATTAGATTGATATAATATGCAAACTGCGCATCATTGTGGAGTACGCGCTTCGGTCAAGAAGGCGAAATAGAATCTTATGAAATCATTCGCATACTGTTTTGTGTTCGGAGCATTGCTGGCCTATGCACAGGGGGGCGGTTCACAGGGCGCATCCGGGGCTGCATTTGCTCCAGGAATAGCCCGTGTTACGAATTCTTTGGATGCCGATTGGCGGTTTCTCAAAGGCGATGCCCCAGGCGCCGAATCTCCCGCCTTCGACGATTCGAAGTGGACCACCTTGAGGGTGCCCCATGACTGGAGCATCGAAGGCCCGTTCGATGCGAAAAACACCACGGGCGGCGCCGGCGGTTTTCTGCCCTCGGGGATAGGCTGGTACCGAAAGCACCTCATTCTTCCCAAGGACTATGCAAACCGGCGCGTTTTCGTGGAGTTTGACGGCGTCATGGCCAACAGCGAAGTTTGGATCAATGGGCTACGCCTCGGAAAGCGGCCGTATGGGTATGTCAGCTTCAGTTACGAGCTCACCGGACATCTAAACTTCGGCAACAGCAATCCCAATGTCCTCGCTGTCCGCGCGGACAATTCCAGTCAACCCGCATCCCGCTGGTACAGCGGCGCCGGTATCTATCGTCATGTCCGTTTGCTGGTCACCGAACCTGTTCATATTGTGCAGTGGGGAACCTATGTTACCACATCACAAGTGCGAACAGCGCAAGCGGCTGTGCATGTGCGGAGCACCCTCGTGAACGGGTCCGATGCCTCGCGCGAGGTGAGCCTGCAAACCATGGTCATTTCGCCGGAGGGCCGATCTGTGGGCACAGCCCAAACCAAGCCGCAAGTGGTGCCGGCCGGCCAATCCCTTGATGTTGATCTGGACATTTCGGTGGCAAGCCCTCGCTTGTGGGATCTGAATCACCCAGGTCTTTATCGTGCCTATACCATGGTCAAGTCAGGCAGCGCTTTGCTGGACGATGAGATGGTGACCTTTGGCATCCGGGAGGCACGTTTTGATCCCGGCACCGGTTTTTGGCTGAATGGGAAAAGTCTGAAGATCAAAGGCGTCTGCCTCCATCATGACGGTGGTGCATTCGGCGCCGCAGTCCCGCTGCGGGTCTGGGAGCGCCGCCTCGAACAATTGCGCGAGCTCGGCGTCAACGCCATCCGCACCGCGCACAACCCGCCGGCGCCCGAGTTCCTGGATTTATGCGACCGTATGGGATTCCTCGTCATGGACGAGATGTTCGACTGCTGGACCGTCGCCAAGAATCCCTATGATTATCACCTCTATTTCAACGAGTGGTCCAAGATTGACACGCGCGATACAGTGCGCCGCGATCGTAATCACCCAAGCATTATTCTTTACAGCGCGGGCAACGAAATCCGCGATACGCCAAACGGAGACCTGGCAAAACAAATCCTTGCCGGACTGGTAGAGGTCTTCCACCAGAACGATCCGACACGGCCGGTCACGCAAGGGCTCTTCCGCCCGAATGTGAGCCATGATTACGATAACGGTCTTGCGGATCTGCTCGATGTCGTCGGCACGAATTACCGCGACAACGAGCTGCTGGCCGCCTATCAAGCCAAGCCCACGCGCAAGATCATCGGCACCGAGCAAAGGCACGACCTCGCGACCTGGCTGGCCGCGCGGGATAATGTCCCCCACGCCGGGCAGTTCCTCTGGAGTGGCGTTGACTATCTGGGCGAATCCCCCAACTGGCCGATCATCGCCGCCGCATCGGGTCTCCTCGACCGCACCGGCACCATCAAGCCCATGGCTTTTGAACGGCAGAGCTGGTGGAGTGATCCACCGGTAGTGCATGTAGTCCGCCGCATTGATCCGGCGCAGGTAACCAGCGTGGATCCGGGATTCGAGCCGCTCATTCGCCGCCAATCGCAGTTTGCCGATTGGACCCCACCCAACCAGGCAGCGCACGAAGAGAGCGTCGAAGCCTATAGCAATTGTGAGGAGGTCGAGCTGTTCCTCAACGGCAAGTCGCTCGGCGCCAAACTGCGCAACGCCGATGATTCTCCGCGCATCTGGAAGGTGGCTTATGAAGCGGGCACGCTGCGAGCGGTGGGCAGGAACAAAGGTACAGTCGCCGCGTCTCACGAACTGCACACGGCTGGAAAGGCGGTAAGAATCGTTCTCGCTGGCGATCGGGCCAGACTCAGTCCCGAATGGGATGAGATTTGTTATGTCGCGGCTACCGTGACCGATCAAAATGGTGTTGTGGTTCCCGGCGCCGGTGATTTGATTACCTTCAAAGTCACCGGACCGGGGACAATCGCCGCCGTAGACAGCGGGAACAATTCGAGCGGCGAACCATTTCAAGCGTCGGAGCATCGCGCATACCAAGGCAGATGCTTCGCCATGCTCAAGGCTAAAGACTCAAGGGGTAGAATCACCCTTAGCGCCTCCGCTCCGGGACTGGCTGGCAGCTCAATCACAATCGATGCCATCGCTCCCGCTGCCGGCAAAAAATAATTGATCCTATGCCATGGGCGAATGGCGCTTTGTTGAGCTTTAGCGAGCGAGGTCAGGCAGGAAAATGACCCTGAAAGGGTCAAACAGTGAAAGCCCAGGGCGCAAGCCCTGGGGCATTGGTGCAATTCGGGTGAAGCCCTGTAAGGGCGGCACAGGCTGTTTCGCCCTTACAGTAACAAGCCCACCTGCGGTGTTCCCAACGAGAAGGGAACTTGGCTGATGACGTGCTATTGAGTTTATCGGTTATCATATT
>JBGQNR010000130.1:0-17713 GCA_041501225.1 Acidobacteriota bacterium | reverse complement strand
CTAAGGCAGCCACGAATGACACGAAGCGCCGCCCGTCCGGGCCAGCAAAGGTTCGTGTCCTTCGTGGCTGCTTTTGCAGTTTTGAGACGAGTAATTTTCGAAGCAGAGGCCGCAACCGAAATATGATTTCAGATTTTTGTTCACTTCTATAAAATCACTGGATGGACAAGATCCAAGCTGGCTTTCTATTCGAGTTCCACATGCCCGCCTCCCCTGCCATCCTGTTTCGCGGAGCTTCGCAATGGGTTGGATAAGCCTCCTGGCAACATCCGTCGCTCTGGCCATGGACGCCTTTGCGGTGGCCATCGTCACGGGGCTGACGCTTATGCCGATGACCAGGCGCCACATATTCCGCCTCGCCTTCCATTTCGGCCTGTTTCAGGCCATTATGCCGACCCTGGGATGGGCCGCGGGGACCGCCGTGTATCGCTATATCGCTTCCTATGATCACTGGATTGCCTTCAGCTTGCTTGCGTTCGTCGGCGGCCGGATGATGTGGAATTCACTGGGCGCAGCCGAGGAAACCCGCGCCACTACCGACCCGACCTCCGGCTGGGATCTTGTGCTGCTCTCGGTGGCAACAAGCATCGACGCTCTGGCCGTCGGGATCTCCCTGGCCGTCATTCGCTCCGGGATCGTGATTCCCGCGCTGACCATAGGAGTCGTAGCCGGCGGCTTGACGGTGGTGGGAATGGTGTTGGGGCGACGAATCGGCACTGTCTGGGGCAGGCGCGTGGAGCTGCTCGGCGGGCTCGTGCTTATCATCATCGGACTCAAGATTCTGATGGAGCACCCGCTGTCCAGACCTTGACGTTGCGGCAGCCGCGACGATTACGCTTTCACAGGATCTCTTTCGGCGTTGGCTTTCCGCACGAGTTCCATGATTCCGGGGCCGGCCAGGACCTCGTCATATGCAGATTCGATGGACACCGGCCCGTGCTCCGGATTTTCAACCGTCACGACCGTTTCCGGGTGTTTGATCCGTTCGAGCTCGCGACGGATATGTTCGGTCAAGTTCTGGGATGTATTCGGATTGATAACAAATATCCGCATCATAAGGCCGCTCCATCGGGCCGACAGACCATTGGCCTTTCGCGTTTGAGGAAGCGGCCTCTTCCGGGATTGCCTCTGACCTCGCCCCCGGACCAGAGAATCTCGCCCCGCGAAATCGTGATCCTAGGCCAACCCTTCACTTTTATCCCTTCAAAAGCGGTGTAATCCATCCGGTCGTGCAACATCTCTTTGCTTATCGTGACCTCGACTTCCGGGGCCCAGATTGCCAGGTCTGCGTCGCTCCCTACTGCGACGGTGCCTTTCCGGGGATAGAGGCCGTAGATTTTGGCCGCATTCGTGGCTGTTAAAGCGACAAAGGTGTGGATATCGATGCGCCCCCTGCCGACCCCTTCCGAAAACAGCAAAGGCAGCCGGGTTTCGAGGCCGGGGATGCCATTCGGGACCTTCGTGAAGGGGGCGTTCAGCCCGTGCGCTTGTTTCCCTTGCTGATCATGGTATCGGTAAGGCGCGTGATCCGAAGAGAACACCTGGACGAGGCCGGTCGTCAAGCTCTGCCACAACGCTTCCTGATCGGCCTTCTCGCGCGGTGGAGGGCTGAATATGAACTTTGCCCCCTCGAATCCCGGCTTGTCGAGGTCGGCGGCAGTGAGAAGCAGGTATTGAGGACAGGTTTCGGCATAGATCTTCAGACCTCGGCTTCGGGCCCAGGCTATCTGTTCGAGCGCCTCCCGGCCGGACACGTGCACGATCAGGATGGGGACGTCGACCAATTCCGCCAGGGCGATCACGCGGTGCGTTGCCTCGCGCTCTGCGATCTGCGGTCGTGATATCGGGTGGAAGCGCGGCGCCGTCCGCCCAGCCCGCAGCAGCCGTTCGGTCGTCCAGGCGATCGCGTCGCTGTTTTCCGCATGGACCATCACCATAGCGCCCATGCGCTTCGCAACATCGAGCAAATCCAGAATCTGGCGGTCGGCAAGCTTGAGCGCATCGTACGTAGTATAGACCTTGAGAGAGGTATATCCCTGGTGGATCAGTTCGGGCAATTCCTGCTCCAGCACCTTCGGCGTCGGGTCGGAGATGATCAGGTGGAATCCGTAATCGACGAAGGCCCTGCCTTCCGCCCGCTGGTGATAATCCCGGACTACGTCGCCCAGCGAATGCCCGCGGTGCTGGGCAGCAAACGGGATGAGGGTCGTGGTCCCGCCGGAAGCGGCTGACACTCCGCCCGAATAGAAATCATCCGCTGTGATCAGCCCGGTCGAAGATTTCTGGTCGATGTGGCAGTGGCTGTCGATGCCGCCCGGCAACACCAGCATCCCGGTCGCATCGATGGTCTCTTGCGCGTGCCCCTGCAGGTTGTCGGCGAGGGCGACAATTTGTCCTGCGCGGACGCCGATGTCGCAATGCATCCGGTCCGCTGCTGTGATGACCGTGCCATTCCGTATGATCAGATCATGGCTCGCAGACATTGGATTCCCCGGCCGGTCAGGATTTCCTGAGCCGGCTCAAAGCGCGCTCAAGACGCTCCTGCAGTGCATCGAGCTCGCACATGTCGGTTGAGTTCATGACGATGCCCGGGCTGCGCACTTTGGCCGAGGCGATCGCGCCGCGCCGGCGCAGGATCTCTTTGCGCACCGCCAGCCCATATCCGGGCTGCTGCTCATACGTTGCCAGCGGAAGATAGGCGTCGTAGATATCTTCCGCGCCGTCGGGATCGCCGGCAACGAACCGCTCATACACCTGCACCAGCATTTCCGGGTAGGCAAATCCCGTCATGACGCCGTCGGCGCCCCGCCGGAGCTCTTGCGTCAGGTACAGCCCTCCGTTGCCGACGACGATGCTGACGCGCCGCTGCCCATGCTTCTCGTCGGCGCGGATCTGAGAAAGCTTGCGAAGGCCCGGACAGTCCTCAGCCTTCAGCATGACGAGCTGCGGAAAGGAGCTCACCATGCGGCCGAAGACGGCGGCAGACAGGAATACGCCTGTGGATTGAGGATAATCCTGGTAGGCAACCGGCACGTTCGGCCCGAGCGCCTCAAACACGCCGGCATAATATTCGTACAACTGGTCGTCACTGCGAAGGCCCATCGCCGGAGCGATCATGACTCCGGCAGCGCCGGCATCCATCGCGGTCCACGCGAGTGTCCTGATATTCGCAAAGGCTGCGTTACTGACTCCCACGATAACCGGAGCGCGATCACGAAGCACGCGGAGGACGCGTCTCGTGAATGATTCCGTTTCTGCGAAGGAGAGCTTTTGTGCCTCTCCCATCATCCCGAGAATCGTGATGCCGTGGATCCCCTTTTCGAGATAAAAGTTCATCAGCGAATCGACACTGCCGTAGTCGATTTCCCCGCTATCGGTGAATGGGGTTGCCGAGATGACAAAAACGCCCTTGGTCTGCAGGCTCAACATGACGGCGAGTATATAACAGCTTCAACCGCATCCGGAGGGACTACCTTTGACTCATTTTTTAAAACAAGCAGGCTCCCGGCTGCGCTTCGAAGCTGTGAAAATATCATATGCAGACATCGAACCGCCAAGACCACGAAGACCGCGAAGAAGAATAACTGCAATTCTTTGAGGTCTTTGCGGTCTTCACGGTGACTGCTGTTGCCACCCGACTGCGGTGCCTGTGCGCTGTACTGGCTGGTGCTGCAGTGCCTCCTTTGGAATAGGGCTGGGAAGAAAGCCCGGACCTTCCCAGGTGACCTCCAGTCCCTGGCCGCCGGTGCCCTGGAAGTATATCAGCTCGATCGCGTGCCATCCTGCCTCCAGGGCTATCTCGCCGTGGATCTCGGTCATGCCGTGAACGCCATCATTAAGGACGACATCCTTGCCTCCGATGCGTAGGCGCGTGCCGTCATCGGAATTCACGTAGAAAACATATACGTCGGTTTTCGGGACCTGGATGTAGCCCGTGAACCTCAAACCGAAATCGGCTTTCTCGCCTTGGGCGCATTCCAGGTTGAACGCATCGGCTACACCTTTTCTCACTGGCGTGAGGGCTACAAAATCCGGGAGGGTGGTCCAATGGCTTTTGTAAAACTCGAAGGCCAGTCCCGGTTCGAGGGCCGTGGGTTGGACTGCATCCAAAATGGCTTGGGCTTTTCGATAGGTTCTGCCGATGGTTACGCTGGCTGTTCCATCCGGCCAGAAATTGCGCGCCTTCAGTATTACATCCCTTTCGATGGTAATCGGTGCAGTGTAACGGGATGAACGCTCGGTCGGTTCCGTGCCGTCCAGCGTGTAACGGGTTTGGGAAACCGGGTCTGAGGACTGCAGTTTCACCTGAACAGGTGCTACGAAACCTGTGCGCGTTCCCTCCAGCACCGGCGGCAGAAAACCACGATTGAGTGTGGCGAATGCCTTGGGGTCGAGCTTCGACACCATACGGTCGTAGGTCATGAGGCCGTTGACTTCGATCTCACAATCCGTCGTCTGGGTATAGACGGCCGCGGCAAGGCCTTTTTTTACCAAACCGTACATAGCGACGAGCAGGTCGGTGTACTTCTGTCGATACGCGTCGAGATCGTCAAACGAACGGTATCCCCAGTTGCCTTCTTCCTTCCATAAATGCCCCTTGACTGGGAGGCCAAGACCGCCGAACTCGCCCAGAACCACAGCCCGGCCGCTCTCCGGAGGCCGCATAGCAGGACCGGGATAGGTGTGGACGTCGTTTACGTCGCCGAAGCCTTCGTCCGTCCAGCCGCTAGCGTTGTTAACCAGGCGCGTCGGATCGTAGCTTTTGATCCACTCGGTAATCCGTTTTGTGTCGTGCTGTCCCCACCCTTCGTTGAAAGGGACCCACATGACGATCGACGGATAGTTATGCAGATGGTCGATCATGCCTTTGAGCTCTGCATCCCACTGCCGGTCCGCCTCGGCCAGCGCATCAGCAGCTACGTTTCTCCGATTGAAATTGCTGCTGGGCATGTCCTGCCAGATGAGCAGGCCAAGTTTATCGGCCCAGTAATAGAGGCGCTCGGGTTCGACTTTAACGTGTTTTCGAAGCATATTGAAACCGAACGCCTTGATCTGTTCCAGGTCGTAACGAAGCGCGGCGTCGGTCGGCGCAGTATAGAGGCCGTCCGGCCACCAGCCCTGGTCGAGCGGCCCGAGTTGAAACAACGGCGCATTGTTCAGGAACAGGCGGTTGAATCCTTCAGCATCGCGCCCGATGGCGATTTTGCGCATGCCGAAGTAGCTCTCCACAGAGTCGATGGTGCGAGCCTGGGGGTCCAGCAGAGCGACGCGCATGTCATAAAGAAAAGGCGTGCCTGGCGACCACAACCGGGGCTTCGGGATTTTGAGTGTCACCGGTTGCCCGGGCCGGCCTTCGCCGCGGGCTAGAATTGCTTTGCCCTCGATCGCCTCGACGCGCACGCGGTGCTCTGCAGCGGCGCCGGCCGCCTCAGCCGTCACGGAGACGGTTTGCTGATCGATATCTGGAATGGTTCTGAGACTGACGATGTGTGCTTGTGGTACCGGTTCGAGCCAGACGGTCTGCCAGATCCCGGTGACAGCAGTATAAAAAATTCCGCCCGGGCGCAGCACCTGCTTGCCGCGCGGCTGCGTCGCGTTGCTGCCATTGGTTGGATCCCAAACACGGATTACAATTCCCTGGGGACCGTCACCCTGAAAGAAATCGGAGATGTCGAACGCGAAGGGATCGTAGCCGCCCTTGTGAACGCCTGCCTGGCGGCCGTTGACATAGACCGTCGTCTCCCAATCTACGGCACCGAAGTGAAGCATGACGCGCTTCCCCTTCCAAGCTGCAGGAATCTGGAATGAGCGGCGATACCAGAGCGCCTGATCGGGACCGACAACTTTGCCGACCCCCGACAGGGACGACTCGATGGCGAACGGTACCAGGATGGATCCCTCGAAACTGCCGGGTTCGCCGGATGCCTTGGCCGTGATCGCATATTCCCATAGACCATTAAGATTGAGCCAGGCGGCACGGGTCATGATGGGACGCGGGTATTCGGGCAAGACTTTGCCGGAATTGACCTCTTTGGCCCAGGGCGTGCGTATCGTCTGGCCGGCCGGCGTCCAATTCTGTTCAGCGGCAAATAGGGTGACGGTAAGAGAAAAGATGATCAGTGCAATTCGCAGCGCTTTCATTGGCAATCTTCGTCCTTTCGATCAACTGGTTTGATGGTGCCCGCGGCTTTAGTGTGCGCAACTGGCGCATGGTATTTTTTGGCGCCCGTTTCTTGATGTCGGTGGTTCACCATACGAGCTGGCGTTTGATGCGGATCGTGTCGCCGACATCCTCGATCTCGAATAGCTTGCCCTTGGCGCGGGTAAACGGCTGGTGCAGGATGAGCATGAGCCGGCCGTCGAAACTCCGGAAGATCCTGCCGTGGCCTCTATGGTTGCATCGACGATCTGGGTCCAGTCGTGGGCGTAAACCGTGTAAGCAAGATCGCCTTCGACAAATAATGTACCGCCCTGCACCACGGAATCAGCCGGAGTGCTTGGCTTGTTGGCGCCATTCGCCGCAACAGCAAATGGGCCCTGGGGCGAGTCGCTGACAAAGATCTGCGTTCCTTGCATGGTGTTCACACGCCAGCTTTCCGGCGGCCGGGCGATGATCCTGTCGCTGTTGCACAGGGTCGCAAAGAGGTAATACTTACCTCGGTAGGCATACACGCGGGGATCTCGAACTCCTTGGGCGGGATTTGCCCAGCTCCCATCCGGGACCTTGAACGCTGAAGACGGTCCTACCCAGTTTGCCAGATCCTTGCTCTTGTACACCATCACACCGTCGGAATCATCGCCGCTCACATAGAGATAGTAGGTGCGGCTATCTGCATCCGCCAGCATGCTGGCATCCCGCGCGGGTATGTTCGGAAGTCTTATTCCCGGACTGATGGTCTGCCCCGCCAGCAGCGGCAGAGTGAGCAAGAGTATGAAATATCGCACTCCCATGTGCGCAGTATACTCTGACGCTGACGGGGAACGCATCAACAGAAGCTATGGATTAGGGGGTATGAAGATGCGAAAGCGAAGTGGGCGCCGGGCGCCGCACGGCGCTCGGATATCAGAATTATCAGACCCCAGGCCCCGTCCGGCGAGGCTGTCTCAAAACTCATACGCCGGATAACATGCCAGCGTTTTCAGCCCTGGAAGGGCTGAAGACAGTAGCCCCGGGCAAGCGAAGCGCAGCCCGGGGTTTATTGGAATCTGATGAAGAGCCCTGGAAGGGCGACAGAAAGCATCTGAAGTTGAGGGACTTCCGACGCCCCTTTAGGGCTCCTGCAATGTGCCCGCCGCAACCGGGGGCAGCGCCGCTGCGCGGCTCGCCCCCGGCTACTTTCTCGGCGTCCCTCCGGGACGCCCAGTTTTGAGACAGTCTCGGCGGTCGGGGCCGGCATTGCGAATTCAGCAATTTTCGAAACAGGCCGGGGCAGAGGATGGTTAGGAACTCCAGGACTTCATCAGGACGTTGTCTTTAGGGGCGAAGGCCCTCCAGTGCGTGAACGTCGTGCAGTGCGGAGGGGACAGGGCGCAGCGCGGATCAGGATCATCACACGAATTGCATGTTGCGCTCGAAGTCCGCGGCTGAGGTTGCCGCTGCCTTCGCGGTTTCCATGGTGATGACCTCCCGGTTATACAGCTCCGTCAGATTCTGGTCGAAGGTCTGCATGTCGTAGATTTCGCGCCCCTTCTCGATGAATTCCTTGATCATCACGGTCTTTTCGGGCTCGACAATGCATTCCTGGATGGATTGGGTCTGGCGCATGACCTCGCAAGCCACCACGCGGCCTGTGCCATCCGCGCGCGGCAGAAGCCGTTGGGAGATGACGGCCAGCAGCGTTTCGCTCAGCCTCAGGCGTATTGCCGGCTGTTCAGCGGGCTCGAACACGCTCAGGACGCGCGAGATCGTCTTGGGCGCATCGGTGGTGTGCACTGTCGACAGCACCAGATGCCCGGTTTCGGCAGCCTTGATGGCGATATCCATAGTTTCCTTATCGCGCATCTCCCCGACGAGGATGACGTCCGGATCCTGCCGGAGCGCGGCCCGCAAGGCCTTGGCGAAGTTTTCCGTGTCGGACCCGCACTCCCGCTGGGTGATAATACAATTACCGTCATTGTAGAGAAATTCGATCGGGTCCTCGATCGTGACGATCTTGCATTGCCTGGTCTGATTCATCAGATTGATCATGGCCGCCAAGGTAGTGGATTTGCCACTGCCCGTGATTCCCGTCACAAGCACCAGGCCGCGCTCGGCCAGGGCAATTTTGTTCAATACGGGCGGCAATCCCAGGCCTTCTATGGTGGGCAGGAGCGACGGGATGTGGCGCAGTACCAGGGAAAGTGAGCGCCGCTGGCTGGCGATGTTGACACGATAACGACCATAACCGGCCAAAACATAGGAACAGTCGCAATCCGTGAGCGACTCGATGAATTGGGAGACGTTCCCCTTGGTGCATTTGCGGGATGCCAGTAATATGCCGGCGGTGATAGCCGCCGTTTCGCTGGGCGAGAGATCTCCGGCATCCGGGACAGGAATGAGTTTTCCCAGCACACGATATCGAAAGCCGCTGCCGATGGAGATATGAAGGTCGCTTGCCCGGTGTTCAGCCATGCCTTTTAAGATTTGATTGAAACGCTCAAACGCGTTGGGACCCGGTTTACTATCCATTTCCATAGGTGATAGACTTATCGTCAACAGAGTGGGGAAAATGTATGGATAATCATCGATCACAAACATAGGAAATTAGCATATCGATCGTGTGGACAGGCCGTAAGATGCCGGTTTGCCCGGCATGAGATCACATATCGAGGGCGGCGAGATCGTCCCACAATTTGCGCAGCATTTGGGCAGATGGGGCATCGGGGAGTTTGAAGGTGAAAAATTCGGTGCCCTTCGCCGCGAAGAGGAGCACGGCGGTCTTGTTTTCTATCTGGAGTTTGAGATCCTTGAAAGATACGCTGAACCCGTGCGAGCCTGAAGTCGGCTGAAATACGACATGATAGTAGTCGATGATCAGGTCGCCTTTGCAGCTCCCGCGCAAGATGCCGTGGGAATGTTCCACGGCGAACCGATGCGCCTGCAGCCTGGCTTTGCGCTTGCTGATGCGCCCCCGGTCCGATTCATTCATGGTGCGCAGGACCTGGCCGGGCACATCGTACACCAAAGTGATGGCCTGGCCATTGGCGAAGTCATGGACCATCTCCACCGCTTGACCATTGGCGTTCCTGGCTGCAAGCTTATGCCTGCCTGCGGAAATGGTTTGATTGACCAACTCTCCGCTGGTTCCTACAGGTTGATCATCGAGCACCAGGGCTGCGGGTCCGGCGATCGGGTACACGCTCAAGGATGCGCTGCCCGATACCGGCGCTGATTCTGCGCGCTTTCGCATAGCCGCCAGACCGGGATCTGCAGGATTGATACGCTCGATCTTTTCGACTGCCGCCTGAGCCTCGGCCAATTTCCCGGCGCTGAGAGCCGTCTCGTAGGATTTCAGGTTTTGTTTTATCTCCACGGTCCGGCTGCGGATTTCTTGAATCTGCGTCGAAGTCGGATAGCGCGCCATATGTTCGTCGACGGCTGCAAGCGCGTCATCATACTTGCCCTGACGATAGAGTTCTTCGGCGCGCAGGGCCAACGCCTCGGAGTCTCTTTGTTTGTTCGCCGTGAGCTGCGCTTCCTGATCGCGGGCTGCACTCTGCGCCAATTCCGTTTTTTTGGCCTCCAGGCTTTTGCGCAGCTTTGCCACTTCCGGTAGTCCGGGCTCCATCTGCTCTGCCGCATCCAGATCGATTTTGGCTTTCTGCAGATTACCGGCCTTGATAGCCGAAGAGGCACTGCCCAACAGCTTCTGAATCGGCGATATCTGATCATCCGGACCCGATGGCGCGCTGATTTCCGCCTTGATCTGATCAAGTTCCTCCTTGGCAGGAGCATAATCCGGATAAAGTTCAAGGAGCCGGCATAAAAACGCCCGGGCTTCTTGGCGGCGGCCGACGGCATGGAGGATTTCGGCCTCCTCCAGCAGGATATCCCTGCGCGCGAAATTGAGCTGGTTTCGAACTGCGATCGCCATCGGATCATCCGTTCGAGTCTGAGCCGACTTTCCTCGCCCTATCACCCTCCACCCTTTTTGAACCACAGCCTTTCCTATGCCCGTGATGAGGCGATCTCGAATCCCGGGAATGGCGAAGGTCAGCACCAGAAGCACGGTGGAGGCACAGATCCAGAGAGCCGTTCTGCGGTGTGCCGGCTTGGGCGGTGCGGCGGAAATCTGCGTGGCGGCGTTGAGGGGATTCTCCACAGGAGATGCTTGGACGCCGGCCGTGTGAGTATGGCTAAGTGGCTTCTGTGGCTGGGCGGCAGCCGTTTGCGCTGCCCGTGCCGGCGGAGATGCTTCCGGATTCGATACGAATGAAAACTGCTTGGGGCTGATAGCCGTCGGTTTGTCCTGTCCGTTGTACTCCGGACTTGGCTTGCCAGATGCCATCGCTTGCCGCCCGGCCAAAAAACTATCCACCAGTTTCTGGGTACTTTCCTGTCCCTGATCGATCTTTCTGAGCAGTTCGGAGAAGCTGTCCTTTGGGGCAGTGCGGGGCCGCGACGATTCCACGTTCGCGACCGCTGAGGTCGGTGTTGATTCCGCAGTCATTGCCTGGGCAAGGGAACACCGGCTCTCCGTGGGCTCGATGGCCGGGACGGCTGAACCCTCAACCGCGGCACTCTCATTCGCCGGCTCAGCGGCAGCATTCTGCGCACCATCCGGGCATGTTTTGGCAGAGGGTTCGCTCACACCCTCCGTGGTCAAGAAACCGTTCGTGTCGGGAGCTCGAGGCGCGGTCTCCGCCAATTCCTGGGGGCCAGGGTATGGCTCAACGGACGGGTTATCGGCTAACTCCACCGGCAGACCTTGCTCTGGCGGGATCTCCAAGGGTTCAGGCAAGCAAGTTGAGGATGCTTCTGTGGGAGAATCCAGCAGACGATGCTGTTCCGTCAATGTCAGAATCAGGCGGTTCAGCGACTGGTAGTCCGAATCGTGCACACGGAACAGGACCAGCTCAATATCGCTCTGGAGCTTTGCCAGCGAGGGGGGCGCATCACGTCTCTTTGCGGTCTTGCGCAAACGGGGCAAGGCTGTCTGGAGCTCGATGCGCATGCACTCGGAGTCCTCAGCCAATTCTTCCAGCATTCCCTGACAGGCCAACCCGAAATCCTGCATGCTTGGATAACGCTCCTCGGCTTCCTTGGCCAGGCATCGTTCCAGAACGGGCCACAGGTTGAAGGGGAGATCCGGAAATTGCTCGACGGTGGGGAACTGCGCCTGGTGCAGGATGTAGTCAAGCGTTTTGTCACTGTCGGCGTCATGGAAGGGATGAACGCCTGTAACAAATTCGTAAAAAATCAACCCGAGGGAAAATATGTCCGATTGCGCGGTGGCTTCCCGGCCTATCAGTTGTTCCGGGGACTGGTAGATGTTAGCCACGGAAGTCCGGTGGGCAGTGCTCGGGGAAGTAGGAATAGACGCGCAGCCGAAGCCTGAGACTTTGGCGGTCCCATCCGGCAACATATGAATGTTGCTGGGGCGGAGACACCGGTGCAGAACACCTTGGGTGTGCGCATGGGCAAGGCCCGCTGCCGCCTGGACCATGAATGCAATCTTCCATTCCAGCGTCGTAGCGGCATTTTCCGCAATCAACTGCTTGAGATCTTTTCCCGGCAACCACTCCGCTGCCAGATAGGAGACTTTCCGATCCTCCCCCTCTTCATAGACGGTTGCAAGATTGGGATGCCTCAACCGGAGGATTGCCGCACACTCGGCAACAAAATGTTCCTTAAGGGCCGGATCCGATGGGATGTCGACGCCGAGTGTGATCAGCGTCACGTTTCGGTGCGAGGAACTATCGTAGGCCTTGTAGACAGGCCCTAGGATTTCGTCCCCCAGCTTTTCGAGGAGTCCGTACTTTCCCAGTGTTTCCATAGAGTTAACGTCCTTGAGACAATCCAATTGCGAACGGGAGCGAATGGCGGGCCGGGGTCACCTACATCTGCCTGTATTTTCATTGTTGCAGATGTCTTATCGGCATAACGCGCAGATATCTCACGCAGTTTTTTGCATTCCTGCTCGGCTGAATATGAATTGGGGGATTTGGGGATCGTCCGGCTTCGTGGCTGCCTATTCGACGGTAAAACATCAACGCAGAGGTCGCAGAAAAAAGTCATTCAAAAGCAAAAAATCCCCTGCGGCCTCAGTGACCTCTGCGTTGAGGCTTTTAAGATGCGGATATGCCGCTTTGTGCTATTTGTGGCAGCCGGGGATCCGGAGCCTGAACCCTCAGAGCGTGATGACGGCAGCGTCCCATTCGGGTTTCTGCTGATCCGATCGGTACAGCTTGACCAGGTTCACGACCACCTTCTGGGCGTCGCGCCGAATGGCGAAACGGTCCATGTTGCGGGTTGCACGGCCGGAGATGAAGGTGCCGTCCGGCTGGTACTTGGACTCGTGCCGCGGGCACTGAAAGCGTTGGTCCTGCGCCCGCCAGCGGAGTGCCGTATTCTCGTGAGGACATGACAGAGAGAATGCGTAAATGTGATTCGCGCTGCGAACGAGAATCACTTCATCATCCTGGTCAATGTTGACGCCATCTTCGGAGGGCAGGGGATAAGAATGCTCGGTCCCTTGTTCGGGAATGGCGCGGACAGATGCGACCGGCAAGGCACGCGCGGCATCGAGGCTCACGCCGGATGCGGCCAGCGCCGCCACCAGAGCGCACGAGGCGCGGGCAATGAAATCACGCCGTGTCGGCCCGGCATCGAAGCAATGGCAGGCAGCAGGAGCACCGCCTGCATCGGTTTCGATTTGCACAGTCTCTCTTTTCATCTTCACCTCAGACATCGATAGTCACAGGTCAGGCCGCTACGGTCAAAAGAGTGCCTAAGAATAGGGTGGTCAGCCATAGAACGGCGCTCATCGTCGAAATCGCCACCAGCCTGGGCCAACCGGCGTCGACTCCGAGCTGCCGCGACCGCCGCTCTGCAAAAAACATGGCAACGCCGTTCGCTACAAGGAGCGCAACCAACCCCATTTTAAACCAATAGAGCTTCGAAGCCAGAAAAGTCGACGTGTCGGCAGCGGTCATGAGTACGCCCGTCGACCCAACGACGACAATCCAGGAGATTACGTGTGCATGCGCCCTGCTTAGTGTGGCCAGTACTGCCTCGCGTTCCTGCGATCCGACTCGAATTGCACCCAGCACCTGGCGATCGGCGAACAACCCGGTTCCTCCGCCCATGACGAGACCTGCCAGATGAAGAAACCTGACTGTGACCGAAGCGAGCTGATGGTTGCCGTAATAGGATGACCACCACGCGGTAATGCCGACTTGGACGGTCAACAACATGTTTGTCACCTCGCGAATAGGACGGTGCGGAATATCCGCAACCTAAAAGCCTCAACATAGAGGGCGCAGAGACCGCAGAGCACTTTTCGTTTTTGCATGACTTCTCCCTGCAACCTCTGCGCCCTCAGCGTTGAGCTGTTGCTTTTCTTGCCTAAATGGTAAGGATTTGTGCATAAGTAGTACAAATAACTGATGGTTGCAACGCCCATGGAAGTCAGCGCCACCGCCCGGTGAGTGGATGGGCCTTCACTCGACTGGAGCGAACGTCTTCCTTCTTTCTCATGGGGCGCGAGCGCTCGTGTTGCATCAAATCCAGCGTCCGCGCCGAGCATCAGAATCCGGTAGAGAATGCGTTTGCCACGGCCGTTCGGATCCTTGCGCCCCTCCCGGAGATTACATACACCCGTGATACTCATGTCACTTTTGGATCGGAGGAGGATTGAACTTGGCATCATCCAATGGGACGTTGTGAGTGATTTCCTTAAATTCAATCGTGGTTCCCGCAGCCGGATTGGGCGTGGAATATCGGGTTTTAAATGGCAATTTCACGCCATCGACCTCCCGGTAATCGTCGAAATCCGTCTGCTCCGGAAACGAGCCCAGTCTCGTGCTGCCGCTGACCACCCGGCGAAGGAGCAGACCGGTCTGCACATCGAAATAAAGTTGGACACGCTGGCCGTCCGCCCGCGCCGAAACCAGGTATGCCTCTTTCTCTCCTATCGTGACTTTGCCGTTGACACGGGGGCTGAGGGATTCCTCCTTGATTTTCAGGGCGCGTGCGATATCGGCGGCACGCTTAATCTGCGCCAGTTCCAGTCCCTTTAATTCCGCTGAGTCGCTTGGACCTGAAACCCAGCCGATCGCACCGTTGAAGCCCTGGGCCGCGATCCCATTTGGCAAAGTGGTGATCGTGACGATTTTGTCAGGCGACGCCTGATAGACCTCGACGGGGAACGTTTCTCCTCTGCTGTCGACCATGGAGCCTTTCATGACCCGGCTTTTCAGTTTCTCATAGGCTGCGCTGCTCCCGATGGCCTGCAGGTACTTGTCTATGATCTGATCGTAGGTCGGCAAGCCTGCGGAAGCGGGGCGAGGCCCGGGGGCTGGAGGTGACGGCGCCGCAGCCTGCCTCAGGGGCGGTGTCGCCACCGGTCGCTGCTGGCCGCGATGACAGCTGTAACAGGTAACCTGAGTCTGGCCATCGAAGCTGTTCTTGTTGACGTCAAGCACGAGCTGGATCATT
This sequence comes from Acidobacteriota bacterium, assembly GCA_041501225.1. Lineage (GTDB taxonomy): Bacteria > Acidobacteriota > UBA6911 > UBA6911 > UBA6911 > JAFNAG01. Next base: position 3,075 of record JBGQNR010000130.1, on the reverse strand, counting down.
TGGCGCCCTGTCTGCTTTGCGCGCTTGTCGTCCTTTTCGTAGGCATCGGGCACATGGCACTGGTCGCACCTCATGCCCACCGACGTGCTGATCAGGGTCATGACCCTTTTCAACTGCGATGCGGGAATCCCCTTGAGCACCTGGATGTTTTTGAAAACCTGCTCAGCCGGAGGCTCAGCCTGAGCGCCGGGTGCTGGGGCGGTTTGATTACTTGGTGCCTGCGCATCTTGCGCGGCAGCTGTGTCCGCGTAGCTGTGCGGCGCTAAAAACTTCACGATCAGAAAAATAGACGCCAAACCCCACATTGCAGCGCAAAGGCTGCGCCTGACTCGAGCCTTGAACATTTGCATCTTCTCCTCGATGGAGTTCCCGGGCAAAGTATGCTCCGGCCCACTATCTCGATACCGGCCGTGCTAATGAACGAAAAACTGAGGATAAAGATGCAGGAAAGCGGCAATCGGGTCAAGCGTTGGAGTAGGAAAAATCTTGTCCAAAAGCAGCCACAAAGAGCACGAATCCCCACAGCGCTGATCTTCTAGCCGGAGAGATTCGTGCTACTTACGTACAAGTCCTTGCCGTTTAGGCAAGAAAAGCAACAGCTCAACGCAGAGGCCGCAGAGGAAGCAGAGAGCGCAGAGGTTTTTGCTTTTGAGTGGCTTTTCTCTGCGATCTCTGCTACCTCTCCGTGCTCTGCGTTGAGGCTTTTAGGTTGCGGATATTCCGCGCCGTGATCTTTGTGCCTGCATTTTCAGGTCCGGTGATTTGCAGGTCGTTAAATGACGTTGATCCTATCGGAGCCAGATCATGCTAGAATGCGGCCTGCAGGTTGCAGGGTACAATACCGAGCAGGGAGGAAGAGTGATGAGAAATCGACGGTTTGGGCACGCTGCGGTTTTAGCCGCGTGTTCGCTATTCATATTGATGGCATATGCCGGGCCGAAGGATTTCTGGGTGACCAAACCCTACGCCGACTGGACCGCCAAGGAGGTGGAGAAAATCCTTCTCAAAGATTCGCCCTGGACCCACGTGTTGCTGCTGAACGCCCCGTCCGGTGGCGGAGGCGCCATAAGTAACACCGGAGGGGGCGGAGGAAGCTCGAAGGGTGGCGGTGGAGGCGGCGGTGGCGGAGGTGGCGGCGGCGGCGGCGGAGGCGGATCGGAAAGCCCGCCGCCAATCTACATGAACTGGTACGCGCGGCCAATTCGCGAAGCGGTCGTACGGCAGATGATGTTGATGGCGCCGAATACGTCCAAAGAGCAGCTTGACGGCATTCTGAATCACAAATCTGAGTTTTATGAGGTGATGCTGACGGGCTTTATGCCTGGTGGTGGCGGGGGCCGCGGAGGCCGGGGAGCTTCCGGGGATGCCGCTGCGGCAATGACGAAATTCAAGGAGGACACGTGCCTGCAAAAAAAAGACGGCACGAAGATTCCCCTCGCAAACCTGGTCATGCCGCGTGCCAGGAATGCGGCCTCATTTCTGCAGTTCGCCAAGGAGATCGACGGCAAACCCACATTGACACCCGAGGATAAGGAAATAACGCTGGTCATCAGGATCAACGACAACGTCTACAAATATAAGTTCAAGCTTGCCGACATGATGATCAACGACAAGCTGGAGCTCTAGCGTCCGCAATTTTCGCTAGCAGCGTAAAGCAAAGAACAGCAAAAGATCAACGCAGAGGTCGCAGAAGGGAAGTCATTCAAAGACAAAAATCCTCTGCGGCCTCTGTGATCTCCGCGTTGAGGTTTTTAGCATGCGGATATGCCGCTTTGTGCACTGACGATTGAAAATGCTCTTGCCACGAATGGCACCGAACCAATAACGCAAACGATTGCCGCCCGAACTGCCATCCTGGGAAATCGCGCGATTGATGGTATACTTCGCCGGGAGTTCCCATGCACACAGCACTGCATGGCGGACTCCACTCGCGACGAACCCTAGAAAGAAAAGGAGAGAATCGATGCGTCTGATGGCGAAGAGTTTTATGACAATTTTGGCACTGCTTTGTGCCGTTACCTTGGGACTAGGTTTTCAGCAGGCCGAGGCTCAGGCAACCAAGGAGAAACTCATGAATCCTGCAACACTCACAGAAAAAGCGCCGGAAACGTTCCAGGCGAAGTTTGAAACCACCAAGGGCACTTTTTTGATCGAAGTGACCCGGGCCTGGGCTCCAGCCGGCGCCGACCGCTTCTATAACCTGGTCAAGAACGGCTACTATGATAATTGCCGCTTCTTTCGCGTCATTTCAGGATTCATGGCGCAGTTCGGCATCAATGGTGATCCAAAGCTCAATACGGTCTGGAGAGAGGCGCGCATCAAGGATGATAAGGTCCTTCAGTCCAACAAGCGCGGGTATGTCTCCTATGCCATGGCCGGTCCAAATACCCGCACTACTCAACTCTTTATCAGTTTTGCTGACAATTCCGGGCTTGATCCCCAGGGCTTTGCCCCCTTCGGCAAGGTAAGCGCAGAGGGAATGAAAGTCGTCGATGCGCTCTTTTCCGGTTACGGAGAGTCGCCCGACCAGGGGAACGTCCAGATGCAGGGCAACACTTACCTGGACAAGAACTTCCCGAAGCTGGACTACATCAAGTCCGCCGTTATTTTCAGCCCCAAATAACGTCCAGGTCGGATCTCGACGCCGCACTCAACACATCGAACACGAAATACACGGAATGGGAGCAAGCCCTTCCGCGTATTTCGTGTGCTTTGTGGTTGAGCCTCCGCTCCCTCTCATTGATTTCATAGAAATCATATATTTCATGGAATTTTGTTGACAATGGTTCCATGCCGTGGTATTTGAGTACGGTGTTGGTGGGAAAAAGTGGAAAAAAGAGGCAAATAGTGCCACTGAGTATGAGGCAAATCGCCTAGCAGTGGGAATGCAGGGTGGGCCCAAGGACGCAGGCCGAACACCAATGAAGAGGTTGAACCGGTAGGGAAGCGGGACAACCGATCTTGAGGCTCGCAGAGGAATCATGAAGGCAAAGAGAAATATTCTGGTGGTGGATGATGAACCCTGTGTTCGAGACATCTATGTCCAATTTCTGCGCCTGTCAGGCTATGAAGTCG
>JBGQNR010000129.1:0-17861 GCA_041501225.1 Acidobacteriota bacterium | reverse complement strand
GCGCCCCATCCCCATCGGCGCCTCGGCCGCCATGATTTTTTCGTTACTGGTTGCCTTCGTCATTACCCCCTGGGCGGCACTGAAGTTCTTCCGAGGTGCGCGCGGCTCGCATCATGAGGAAAGCGAGAGCGAAAACTGGAGCACACGTCTCTACCGCAGGTTCATGGGGGCACTCCTGGCACATGGCAGGAATCGTTGGGCATTCCTGGCGCTCGTGGTTACCCTCCTCCTGGTTTCGATGAGCATGGTCTACTTCAAGCTTGTGATCGTCAAGATGCTCCCGTTCGACAACAAGAGCGAGTTCCAGGTCATCATCGATATGCCCGAAGGGACCAGCCTGCAAAAAACCGCGGCAGTCACGCGCGCTCTTGCCGTGCGCCTCACGGAGATTCCTGAGATTACGGACCTGGAGTCGTATGTCGGCACCGCCTCCCCCTTCAATTTCAACGGGTTGGTGCGCCACTACTACTTGCGGCGAGGAGACAACATTGCAGACATCCAGGTCAATCTCACGCCCAAAGGAGACCGCTCGGCTCAGAGCCACGCTATTGCACGCAGGGCCAGAGCGCTGCTGCAGCCGGTGGCCCAACAATATGGGGCGCGGATGAAGGTAGCCGAAGTCCCGCCCGGGCCTCCTGTGCTCCAGACTCTGGTGGCCGAGGTCTACGGGCCCAGTTATGAACGCCAGATCGAACTCGCGCGCGAGATACGGGACACGCTCGATAAAACGCCCGGCATCGTCGATGTCGACTGGTACGTCGAGGCTCCTCAACCGGAGTTGCTCTTTCATGTCGATCGTCTGAAAGCTTCCCTGGCAGGAGTCTCGTTGGCGGAGATCCAGCAGACCGTGCAGCTTGGACTTAGTGGTGAGGACGCGGGGCTGGCACATCTTCCGCGCGAAGCCGAAGATGTGTCCCTAAATCTGCGCCTGCCACTCGCGGACCGCAGCCGCATCGACGACATCAGCAACCTGCGCATTGCCTCCGCGACTGGAAGACTGGTTCCCCTGGCTGAGTTGGGAGCCTGGAAGAAGACGGTTCGGGAAACGAGCATCTATCATAAGAATCTCATGCCCGTGGTTTATGTCACCGCGGACGTAGCCGGAAGAGATGAAAGCCCGGTTTATCCGATTCTGCAGCTCGACGCGGAACTGAAATCCAAGGTTCTTCCTGAGGGCTACAAGCTCGAAACCTACACCGCACAGCAACCTGCGGACAGCGATAAGCTGGCGATGAAGTGGGATGGGGAGTGGCACATCACCTATGAAGTGTTCCGGGATCTCGGGCTCGCTTTCGCCGCGGTTTTGGTGCTGATTTACATCCTGGTGGTCGCCTGGTTCCAGAGTTTCAAAACCCCCTTGGTCATCATGGCGGCAATTCCTTTTTCCCTGGTAGGCATTCTGCCGGGACACTGGGCCATGGGCGCTTTGTTTACCGCGACCTCGATGATCGGGTTTATTGCCGGCGCAGGCATCGTGGTCAGAAACTCGATCATTCTGGTCGATTTCATCGAGTTAAGGCTCAGCATGGGCGAGCCCTTGTATAAAGCCGTTGTGGACGCAGGCGCCGTCCGTTTCCGACCCATGATGCTGACAGCAGCTGCTGTTGTCGTCGGGTCGGCAGTGATCCTGTTCGATCCGATCTTTCAGGGTCTGGCCATCTCGCTTATGGCCGGAGAAGTCGCATCCCTGCTGCTGAGCCGCATGACGGTTCCCGTGCTTTTTTTCATGATGCGCCGGCGGGAACTGCAGCCGAAATCGTTGCCCAAAATCCCTGCCACAGATCAACCTGGAGGTCCTGCATGAAACGACACGCTTTTCCACCGCAAAAGATCCTGGTGCCGACAGGTTTGAGTGTAACTTCTCTTTTTACTTATCACTTATGACTCATCACCCAAAAAGGAGAATGATTAAGGAGAATGATTATGAGTATGGAAAGATGGATTCGAATGATAGCTGGATCTTTCGTGCTGATCAGCCTGGCGCTCGCCCACTGGATAAATCCGAACTGGCTCTGGTTTACCGCCTTCGTCGGAGTCAACCTGTTCCAGTCGGCGGTTACCCGTTGGTGCCTGATGGAAGACATTCTGCAAAAGATCGGAATCGCCAAAAAGGCTTAGGGGCCCGTCCCAAGAGGCCTGGCGTGCCCACCGAACACACGAAAAATTTTTGCACCTTTTCCTGTCGATTCTGGGGTATTGTTGCGGGTTACCAGCGGACCCAGGCTCTGCGGGAGGCTGGCAATAAACGAGGTGTTCAATGGTTTTGGCTCGCTCGTTTGATTCAATAAGGCGGAGCCGATCGACTCTACAGGCAGCATACGGAGGATCTCAACATTGACGAATGATTACCAGCGCCGGATCCGTGATTTGGCATCCCTGATCGGCAATACGCCGCTCTTGGCACTCGAGTTCAAATATCGGGGGGAAAAGCGCACCGTTTACGCCAAGGCTGAAAACCTGAACATGACCGGGAGCATCAAGGACCGGATGGCATTTTACATCCTGCAGCAAGGCTATGCCCGGGGGCTGCTGAAAACTGGAGATCTCATCGCGGAGGCGACCAGCGGCAACACCGGCATCGCATTCTGCGCCATCGGCCGCGCTCTGGGCCATCCGGCCATCATCTTCATGCCTGACTGGATGAGCGCTGAGCGTATTAACCTGCTCAAGAGCCTGGGTGCAGAGATCGTTCTGATCAGCAAGGAAGAAGGGGGCTTTTTGGGCAGTATCCGCCGTTCGGAGGAACTGGCAGCGTCCAGGAAAGATGTCTTCCTGCCGAAGCAGTTTTCGAATGAGGATAACATCGAGGCTCACTATAGAACGACCGGGCCCGAGATCTGGTGGCAGCTGAGATGGCACGGCCTGTACCCTGACGCATTTATTGCCGGGGTGGGCACCGGCGGCACCGTTATGGGTGTTGGGCGATTTCTCAAAGAGAAGCGGCCCTCTATTAAAATTCATCCTTTGGAGCCGTCGAATTCCCCGACCATGTCCACAGGCCACAAAGTCGGCAAACATCGCATCCAGGGGATATCGGACGAGTTCATCCCGCCGATCGTCAACTTGAGCAGTCTGGATGAAGTGATCAGCGTGGACGATGGCGATGCCATCCTGATGGCCCAGAAACTTGCCGCGCAGCTGGGGCTGGGAGTCGGGATTTCATCCGGAGCGAACTTCCTGGGCGCCCTCCAGGCCCAGAACGACCTTGGCAAAGATGCAACCGTGATCACCGTCTTTTCCGATGACAACAAGAAATACCTCAGCACGGATCTCTTGCGTCAGGAGCCGGTAAAGGCGGGATTTCTCACGCCGGATGTTGAGTTGTCAGAGGTCTCCGCATTCAAGAGGGTGTGCATGACCTGCTGCAATCCGGATGAATGTATGGAGGCATCCTGGCCCGACCTGGACAAGGAAGCCTCCTGGCCGGTCTGCCCCAGAAGGCCGGCTTGTCCGACATCTGACTGAAACTGGGAAGATCAGTGCCTCCGGTCAGGAGATCCCAAAGTCGGTTGCCTACACATCTCCGATGGTCGTGCTCGACAATATGGTCACAGCGCATTTCCAGATCGTGCTCGATTATAACGGTTCCACTGCCTTCGCCATGACGGGAATGTTTCTCGCCGCTGCTGGTTACGCGACCTTGGCCACCGGGGTGCTGCCAAATGGACCGGGTTGGTGGCTTATATCGGCGCGGCGCTCTGTGTCGCGTGCATTCCCGCAATGTACGGCGGCGCGGTTAACAACAGCGGTTTCTACAATGCCGGCGGGTGGGGCCCGGCGATCATCGCCAATTTCCCACCCACGATCTGGTTCTTGGTCGCCAGTATCTCGATGATCCGGATGCGGGAGGCCGTCATGTCGCCATCGGCCCGTTCAGTTCCAGTCACCGGACAGTAGCCCGAAGCACGCCCCATGGCGGTCTCGCAAAGCGGGGGAGAGTGGGGCCAACGGTCCGCCTAACCAGCGCATGAAGTTGACAGGCGGGCGCCTTTCGGATAGCTTTGCCGTAGAGCCGGACCCGTGCGCCCGCCTGCAGCTTATGCGCGGTCGTCGGGCGTCTCGGACCGAGTCATGAGCAAACTGCAGATCGACTACGACAGCGTCGCGGAGATCTACGACATCTACGTGACGGCGGACTACGACATTCCGTTCTTCCTGTCGGAAACGGCGAATGTAGAGGGACCGGTTCTGGAATTGACCGCAGGCACGGGCCGGCTCTCACTCCCATTAGTCCAGGCGGGGGTGCGTTTGACCTGCGTCGACGGTTCCCAAGGAATGCTTGATGTTCTGTCTCGAAAGTTGAAAGAACGTGGTCTGCACGCTGAGCTCCAGTGCCTCGACGTCTGTCATCTTCAGCTCCAGACATCGTTTCAGCTTGCCATTCTGCCGTTCCAGTCTTTCATGGAGATCGTAGGCGAGGAGCGTCAGCGTCAGGTGCTCTCGGCTGTGTTCGCGTGCCTCACGCCGGGCGGACGCTTCGTTTGCACGCTCCACAATCCGGTTGTTCGTCGAATCCAGGTCGATGAAGTGTTGCGAATCGTTGGACGGTTCCCAACGCAGGATGGCACGCTTGTTGTTTCGGGCTTCGAACAGGGAGGGTGCCCGGTGGTTACGCGCCTGCAATTCTTCGAGTTCTTCGGGAATGACGGGCACCTGCGCTCAAAGCAGCTGTTACCGATGGAGTTCGCGTTTGTCGAAAAGGATCATTTCGAATCCATGGCGCGAGATGCGGGATTCCGTGTTCTCGAACTCTATGGAAACTACGATCGCTCTCCATTCGATGCCATCCGGAGCCCGGTGATGATTTGGGTGCTTCAGAAGGGAGACGCCCAACCATCCGTTGCAGCGGACGATACGCCCGGCGAAGGCACGGGGTGTGAAATGACCGAAAATCTACAAGACATTCAACGTGAAATGGAAGGTCGGTCCACGTCAGAGCTCGGAACGTCACGATCATCTCGCGAGACGCTGCCGAGTTTGTCCGCGATTTGAAGAAGCAGCAAGGCAAGGACATCTGTCTCATGGGTAGTGGTGAACTGGCGAAGTCACTATTCGAGTCCGAGGTCATCGACGAGATTGGATTCAACATCCACCCCTTGCTGCTCGGATCGGGCATTCCGCTCTTCCACCCGATGGTTCGCCAGATCGACTTAGAGCTGATAGAGTGCAAGATCTTCAAGAACGGGTGCGTGCTCGTTAGGTACGGCGTGAAGCGGCATAACACGGCGATGAAGCCGACGCGCGGCGCCGCTGATCGCCAAGCCGTTAGGCAGAACGACCAAAGCCACATGCTCGCTGCGGGAGGGGTGTGATGCATTCAGACAGAACCTCCGAACCGGGGTCTGCTGATGACGCCCCGGGGAAGACGGGGGCTTTTCACATGCTAAGCGCAGTCGGGGCCGCATGGGTTCTGTCCTTGGGCTTCGACCTATTCCTACATGCGGGGCTATTGGCGAAGCTCTATGTTGAGGCAAGCCCGTTCCTTCTTCAGCCAGAAGAGGCCTTTCGCCGCATTCCACTGGGCTATCTTTCGTTTCTCGTCCTTACCCTCAGCCTCTACTGGCTCTTTCACCGCCTTGACATACGTGGAGTCACTTCGGGACTCCAACATGGGGGCATCGTTGGCTTGGTCGTCTGGGGTGCGCTTGCGGTCGGTCTGTATTCGATCAGCACTGCGGGGTTACCGCTTCTCGTGGGCTGGTGGATCGGCCAGGCGATCGAGCTGGGGCTCGCAGGCGCTGTCCTTGGAGCGGCCGCCAACGGCGCGTCCCTTAAGCGCATTTGGGTAGTGGTGGTGTTCGTCCTCATCGGCTGTATCGCGGGAACCGTCGTCCTGCAGACGCTCGGGCTTGCTCCAGCGATGAGGGTGGTGCAGTGAGCAAACGTCAGCCTAACGCGCGGCATCAGTGGACGGCGCTCCGCACCGCCGCTGATGCCGCGCGTTAGGACGCTCCTCGATCAGTGAAAGTATTGGATAGGCACAACGAGATCACGCCGTTTTCTTGGAGGGATATTTGCGGCGCCTGGAGTCAAATGGACATATGAATGTGGCGCGTCGACCCCGGGTCGGCTAAAATTGGAATCATGATAACCCTTAGCGTAGAGCTTGAGCAGGAAGAAGATGGCAGGTGGATTGCCGAAATAAGTGAGCTGCCGGGCGTGCTCGCCTATGGCAAGACCGCAGAGGATGCGCGCGCCAGAGCCCAGGCACTTGCCCTTCGGGTGGTCGCCGATCGACTAGAACATGGGGAGGCCGGATCAGACCTTCTGAGCATTTCCTTTAAAGCCGCATGAGTGAATGGCCGAGTACCTAAGCACGACGTTTGCTTGCATCTCTTTTCCGCATCGGCTGGCGGATCAAGAGACAGTCCGGGTCGCATCGAACCCTCGCCCGTGAAGGCTGGCCGGACTTCGTTTTCGCATTCCATGATGGAGAGGAACTGGGGCCTCGACTGTTGGCGCGGATTGCGAAAAGGACGGGCCTCCGTCCTGAAGACCTTTGAGCAATCATCCACGTCTAACTATGCGCTGCAGCGGACGCAAAAAAAGCTGCGCGGCTGAGCGCTGGCGTTAGACGCACTGAGAAGAGCTTGCAGCATGAGCACGTCAAAACCGCTGATAGAGCGACTCACGGGGAAGTGGCATTTGCTTGACTTTGCGGCAGACGAACTCCAAATTCCCCAGCACCGAATGGATCTGGCATTTGACGCCACGGGCTCCTGCCTGAAAGGAGCCATCCTGTCACGGATTGATGCCAAGGAGATTCCTCTCGCGGTAATAGAATTCCAAGGCGCCACGCTACGGCTCCAGATGGAAGCCCCGACCAACCGGCTCGGCGCCTCCGTTCCGGTTTGGCCTCACGCCCGACTGGTACGCGAGCGAGCAGCGCCGAGACATGTTGGAAGCCGGACGTCTCGAGAAGGAGGGCAAGAGGCCCATCGATTTCATGGCCAAGTCCAGCTCAGCAGAATAGTGGATTTTTTGCGGACTACACCATTGGCTGTTCCTTCCCTCTGATGTGCAAAATCTCTTGACACGGCAACGAGATCTACAATAGGTTAGCGACATTACTAAGACTTGTTTATTAACACCGAACCATAAGCCTTTCCAAATGTTGATTGCCGCGACTTTATCTTTACCTCCCCTCTCACATTCCAGATGGATTCGGCGAGATTCGGGGGAATTTGTCGATGGAATCCGACCAAATCAGGAGGTTGCCTTATGAGGAACGTCATATTCAAACTGCAAATCCTGCTTCTTCTCTTTTTGCTTTCGGCAGGAGCGGCGTTCGCGCAAAAGTCTACCGGTGAAATCAAGGGTACGGTACTGGATCCCAGCAATGCCAGCGTCCCCAAGGCGACCGTGACCGCGAAGGATCTGGCTACCGGCCTCACCTATACCGCAACTGCGGGAGAGGATGGCAGCTACTTGATTCCGAATCTGCTGTCTGGAAATTACGACGTGACGGTGACGGCGCAGGGCTTCCAGACATCCATTATATCGAAGGTCGTCGTGGAAACGGGCCGAACCAGAGACCTGCCAGTGAAGTTGACGATCGGCGCGATCAACCAGACCGTGGAAGTGACCGGCCAGGCGGTGATGTTGGAAGTAACGTCCAACCAGGTCGCGGCCACCATCAGCAACGACTACATCAAAGAACTGCCGCTCTCCGGACGCGACACGCTGCAGTTCGCCGCGCTTACCCCGGGTTACGCTGCAGGAACGTTTAACGGCCTCTTTCAATCAGCCTTGAACATCAGCCTTGACGGCACCAACGTCAATGACACCCGCAACAAGAGCGGCAGCGGTTTCTCTTCCCTGGTGCCGTTGCGGCTGGACGCGATCGAGGAAGTCACCGTTTCGACTACCGGCCTGGAGGCCGATGCCGCCGCCGGCGGCGCCATGACGATCCAGTTCACGACCAGGCGGGGCACCAACCAATATCATGGCAGCCTGTATGAGCAGTTCCGCAACGACGCCTTGAACGCCAACGATTTCTTCAACAACATGCGGCACCTTCCAAAACCCCGGGTGCGGATGAACGATTTCGGCGGCAGCATCGGCGGCCCACTCAAAATTCCGTTTGCGCCCTTCCTGAAAGACAAGTTGTTCTTTTTCGCCAACTACGAGGACGCGCCGCGGCCGGGTTCGGCCAACGCGAGCGCAACCCTGCTGACGTCCGAAGCGCAGAGCGGGGTTTTCCGCTTTGTCGGCACCGATGGCGCGCAGCATACGATCAACGTGCTGCAGCTCGCCAACACCGCAGGCTATCAGGGCACCATCGACCCGACCGTTGCGGGCGTGCTGAAGGTCATCAACGGGACGATCGGCAGCAACACCGTGCTTCCGAGCAGCAGCAGCCTGTATCAGCAGTCGCTGAATTGGAAAATCACCACCGGTTCGCGCGACATGTATCCGACCGCGCGCCTGGACTACCAGATTGCGCGCAATCTGGCGTGGCACGTCGCGTGGAACCTTCAACACCAGCACGTCAACCCGACAGGCAGCTCCTACCCCGGCCTGCCGGGGCAAGCCGGCGAGAGCAAGTTCACCCGCTACGCCCTCTCGAACGGCGCCGACTGGACCATCACACCCAGGATCTTCAACTCGGTGAAATTCGGGCTTCAGAGCAGCGTCTCGGGCAACAACATCGGAAACGATGTGCACCAGTGGGCAGCGCAGGGGGATAAGCGCATCAGCTTCGGCATGGGCATCTCGTCGTTTATTCCGAACTCCACGCCGCTGATCCGCACTAACCCCGCCTACACCTTGTCCGACGACTTGAGCTGGATGAAAGGCAAGCACACCATGAAGTTCGGCGGCAGAGTTCTTTACACGCGCTTTTACGAGAATGATTTTTATCAGTTTTCGGGCGTGTTGAACTACTCGCTCGGCGTCGCCACCAACGACCCGATCAACTCGGTCTTCACCGCCTCGAATATTCCATTCATACGGACACAGGACGTCGCCACAGCGGCACAACTCTATGCCACACTTACGGGCCGGGTGTCCAGCATCCAGGGTTACGAGAACATCGACGAAAAGGCCCGGCAGTACGCCAAGTTTGCGCCTCTTATCTACCGTGAAAACTATCGTTCCTGGGGCCTCTATTTCCAGGACTCTTATCGCGTTCACCCACGTCTGACCTTGAATTACGGGCTGCGCTGGGAGTTCACCGGCGTCATGACCAATACGAACAGTACCTTCATGTCGCCGACGCTGGATGACGTGCTGGCTCCTTCCTTCGCACCCTTCCAGCCCGGAGTCATGGATGCGAGCCATATCCCGTCGATCGGGCAACGGTCGGTGACTTACGCCCCCGACAAGATCAACCCCGCTCCGAATTTCGGCATTGCCTGGCAGCCCAGGGCGAAAGGTTTGCTGGGTAAACTCCTCGGCAGCAACAAAACCGTGATCCGCAGCAGCTATAGTCTCAGCTACTTTGACGAGGGACTGAATGGCTATTATTGGATCAATACCAACGCCGGCAACTGGCGCTCGGTCTCAGCCAACCCGGGTTCGGAATACACTCCAGGCGCGCTGACCCTGCAATCGACGGATCCGGCGTTCCTGGTGGCGCCGAAAACCTTTAATCCACCCTTTTCCGAATATCAGTTCGTTTTCCAGAACTATAATGTCGGGACCACAGCCGGAAAGCGCAACGGCCCGGGCGAACTGCCGACTCTGAGGAATCCATACGTGCAAAGCTGGAATCTCAGCATTCAGCGCGAAATCGCCAAGGATACCGTGCTCGAAGTGCGCTATGTGGGCAACAAGACCACCCACAAATGGCACCTCTACGGGGTTCAGGAGGTGAACATTTTTGAAAACGGCTTCCTCAACGAGTTCATCAACGCCCAAAAAAACCTCACCATCAACCAGGCTGCCGGAGTGAGCAGCTTCCAGAATCGAGGCCTGGCCGGACAGGTGGCGCTTCCCATCTTTGAGGCCGCTTTTGGCGCCCGCGGCTCCATGGCGGCACTCTCCGCCAGCCAGGGGTGGACCAATGGCACCTTCATCAGCCGGCTCACACTTGGCCAGGCGGGCTCTTTCGCCTCCACTATAGCCGGGCCGGGAAGCCCCACCTACTATTGCCGCCTCGTGGGCAGTAATTTTGGCCCATGCACAGACCGTGGTTATAATGCCCCGGGACCTTACCCGATCAATTTCTTCGTCCCCAATCCATACGTAGGAGATCTGACGATTACCGATGACAACTCCTGGTCTACCTACAATGGATTGCAGGTGGATTTAAGGCGGCAGTACCGCAGTGGTCTGACGCTGACCGCCAACTACGCGTTTTCCAAGGGGCTCAGCGACATGCAAGCCACCAGCAGCAGCGTCAACTCCCAATACTACAAGACCATCCGCAACTTCAGGCTGGACAAGGCGCCCATGCCCTCGGATCTTCGGCACACGCTGTCGCTCTACGGCACTTACGCTTTGCCGGTCGGCAAGGGCCGCCATTTCGCAATCACCAGTGGCGTGCTGAATCGCATCGTAGGCGGCTGGACGTTCTCCGGCATCATGAGGCTGACCTCGGGCAGCGTCAGCGCCCTGACCAGCGGCCAGCGCACCGTGAACAACAATGCCGGCACAGACTGCGGTGTCAATCTGAACGGCCTGACGGTGCAGCAGCTCGAGGGCATGATGCAGGTCTTCAGAAATGGCCCCACGGGCACAACGCTCTCCAGCGCGGATCCCTCACTCGTCGGGGCAGACGGTCGCGCTAACTCCCAATTTCTGGCACTCCCGACCACGCCTGGAAAGTTCGGCCAGTTTGTTTACATTTACGGACCGAACTACATCAGTGCCGACATGTCGGTCAATAAGGAGGTGCAGATCACCGAGCGCCTGCGGTTCACTCTTCAAGCGGAAGCCATGAACTTCCTGAACCACCCGGTCTTCGGTTTCGGCACTCTCAATATCAATTCGACCTCGTTTGGCCAGCTAAGCAGCAGCAGGGTCGGTGCGCGAAATATCCAGATCCGCGCCTACCTGCGCTGGTAAGACTGGGGTCAGACCCAGCACTGGGAATCAGGCCGTTAAGAGCCTCTGAGATCCCTGAATGTCTGGACCCGCTGTCGAGGACACCACCGATTGCTCCTGCTGTAGGTGAACGGGAGCAATCGGACCTGCAGTTGTCGGAGGACGGCCGTTGGATCAGAGGCCAGAGGGACCTGTGCTTCGCCAAAACCCCGGCCGTTGCATTGTGCGCTGGACCGCGGCGTAAATTTCTTCGACACCGCCGGCATCTACTGTGACGGGCACAGCGAGCGCCTGCTGGCGTGGCTGCGCAAAGATCGTCATGAGCCGTTTTATGTCGCCACCAAGGCAGGTCGACGCCTGGATCCGCATGACCTGCCTCCGTGGTACTGAGCTGCCTGCAGGGAGCAACTTTCCAGCACCAGCATCGCTCAGCAACCCGCCAATCGATTGGGCATCCTCACATCAATAAATAGAGTCTTCCCGGCATCAAAACTGCAGTTTGGGTTTCAGCAGCTCTTATTTTGCTGATGTTTCCATATTCTTCACTTCTTAGCGAGGATCAGGTTTTCAATGAAGAACTCCATCATGCGAGCCTGATTAATGCCGGTGTGCCCCAGATCCGGACCGACCTGCACTTCAAAGTTCTTTCCGGCCCTCTGGAGGGCCTGGATGAGTTGGAGGGAGCTGGTGGGATGCACATTGTTATCCGCGGTGCCGAAATAGATCATCAGCCGGCCTTTGAGGTTGTTGACATAGTTCATGATGGCGGCGGCATCGTACCCAGCCTTGTTTTCCGAAACCAGCCCCTCGTATCGCTCGCCATACACGTTGTTGTAGTTTCGATAGTCAGTCGGCCCCGACGAATCGCAGGCTGCTTGGAACAGCTCGGGATAACGCATGATCAACGTGGCGGACGCCGTGCCGCCATACGACGTGCCGAAAACGCCGACACGGTCCTTGTCGACATAGGGACTCTTCAGGAGTTCCTTTACGCCCGCGGCCTGGTCGTCGATCTCGACGATTCCCAGGTGCCCGTAGAAAGCGTCCATGAAACGCTTGCCGCGCTGCGCCGCGCTGCGGGCGTCGAACGACGCCACCAGGAATCCGTATTCCGTGATCGGGTTGGGAGTTGCAAACCTCTCGCTGGCGGCATTGGTAATAGGACCGCCATAAACACTGACGAGCAGCGGATATTTCTTGTTTGGATCGAAATTCGACGGCAAGTTGAGCAAGCCATGGAGGACTGTTTGGTTGTCCGCAGCCGTGAACTTGAAGATCTCGACGCGTTTGAGCCCGAGCTGATCGAATCTCGTCATGTCACTCTTGGCCAGTTCTGCCACCACTTTGCCCTGAGCGTCCATCAGGCGCGTCACGGGCGGGATGTCGTGAGTCTGCGCGACGTCGACGAAATACTTGCCGTCCGGCGACAGGTCCACGCTGTGGTTGTACGCCGGGTCGGTGAGACGCTGGTCGCCTTTGCCATCCAGCCCGACGCGGTGCAGCTGGAGTTTCATGTGATTGTCGCCGTCGCGGGCCATGTAATAAAGAAGCCCGGCTTTTTCGTCAACGCGCACTATGTTGGAGACTTCGAAGGCGTGGTTGGTGAGAGTCGTCAACAGCTTGCCACTCATGTCGTAGAGGCCGTAGTTTTTCCATCCGGTGCGCTCGGACGACAGGATGAAGCGTTTCCCGTCCTCGAGGAACTGTATGGTAGGAACCCAGTCTACCCAGCTCGGCAGCCACTCCTCGTGCACGATGACCCGGCATTTGCCCGTGTCCGGGTTGGTCGCGGCAAACTCCAGCGTATTCTGTTTGCGATTCATGCGGTGGAAAAGCAACTCCTTGCCATCTGGGGACCAGTAGATCCGGTAGACATAATACCCGACCGCCGAGTCTTCGAACGGCTTGGCGTCGCGCACATCAACCTGGACTGATTTGCGGGTTTCCAGGTCGTAGACATAGAGATTGACTACCGGGCTTGTCACCCCAGCCTTGGGGTAAGCATCGATTTCCACAGTGTCATATTGCGCAGTCTGGTTGCGTTGAACGTAAAAGTCCGGCACTTTGCTTTCATCGAAACCGTAATAGGCGAGCTTCTTGCTGTCCGGCGACCAGAAGATGCCCCCGGCCATCCCCAGTTCCTCGCCGTAAATGATCGTCGCGATGCCGTAACGAATGCGGGCTTTGGCGTTGCCGTCTGTGGTTATGGCTGACTCATTGCTGCCGTCGACGCCGCTGAGATAGAGATTGCCGTCACGGGAAAAAGCATTGTACTTGCCGTCCGGCGAAGGAGCCGAGGTGGTCTGCTGGCGCACGATGCCACCGCCGCCCATTTGCTGACCGGCCCTTACGAAGCTTCCCGCCCCGCCTCTCCCGCCGCCGGCTCCGCCTCGGCCGCCCATCCCGCCTCCTCTCCCGCCCTGGAGCGGGTTTTGAGCCGTTGCCGAGGTGTCTTCGGTAGCTTTACGGGATGCGATATCGTAATGGTACGATTTCCCGTCCCACTGATAATCAAAGCTCTGTCCGCCATCCTTCCACGTCACTGTCAGGGAGCCCATTTTTACCGCCCCTCTGATCTCCCCGCTCATTTTTTGGTATTGCGCGTAGCCCGGATACTGCGGCAGGCGATCCTGGGCGCTGGTTAGTGCCGCCACGATACCAAGCATGATTCCTGCTGCAACCAGAGCGCTCTTCTTCAAACAGGTCGAGAGTCTTGTGTTCACGATTCTGACCTCCCACTGGAAAATGTCGGTTTCACAGAAATGAGATTTTTTGCCTGTTCGGCTATGCCGATGCCCGCACGTTTAAATTCGCATCATCATATAAGAGAGTGATGCCAACATACTAGCTTGCAGGGTCCTTTATCTCAAGAGTTCGCCATTCCGACACTGGGAGGCACCGCTGGCGCCGGTATGATCATGACGCGCGGTATTATTCGCGGCCAATCTTCAGATATCATCATTGCCGGCAAACCGGTGGAGATTTCGGTTGCCACGCTGAGCCCCTCGACGGTCCGCCTCACCATGCTGCCCATCGCGGACGGTCGAGCGACCGCTCTCCCGGTGGATACGGCCCTCGTTTCCGAAGGCGAGGGGCGGGCTCTTGCGCACAGTAGAGAGCGCGATCGCCTCGCTCCCGTGCGCGCCGGCAACCTCGTGGTTCGGTTCACCGCTGAACCGCCGACGCTGCATGCTGATTATCTGTCTTTATCAGCTCGCCGACAACTGCTTTGCGCGCTTAGGCGGTAGCCTGGTATCTTTGCCGACATGACCCGATTTTGTTCCGTACATGTATCCCAAGCCTTTACATGTGTCAAGCGTTGCTTTACAATGGCACGATGATCAAGAGCTTCCGGCACGCTGGACTCAAGGCGCTTTTTCAAACCGGCACAAGCGCCAAGGTGCGTCCGGACTTGCTAACGCGCGCTCTGAGGCGGCTGGACGCTCTGGATCAAGCTGGAGCGCTGACAGACCTCACTCTGCCCGGGTTGCACATCCATCGGCTGCAGGGGAAGCCGACACGTTACAGCCTGCATGTCAATGGCCCATGGAGCATCACCTTCGAATGGGCAGACGGAGATGCCTATCGCGTTAACTCGGAACAGTACCATTGATGGAGAAGACGCTATGCCCCGTGAGTATGTGATCAATACCCGGCCGAGCAGGAAACCGACTCATCCTGGTGAGCTGCTCAGGGAAGACGTGCTTCCGGCACTGAGGGTCTCAGTCAGCGAGGCGGCGCGCATGTTGCGCGTCTCGCGGCAGACCCTACACCGCATCCTCGCGGGCGACGCCGGGGTAACTCCGGACATGGCTGTGCGCCTCGGCAAGTTTTGCGGAAATGGGCCTGGCCTGTGGCTGAGAATGCAACAGGCGTATGATCTGTGGCATGCAGAGCAGCGGCTCGCAAAGGAGCTGAGCAAGATCCCTACAGCACCGGCCGCCGCGTGAGATACATCGTCGGCGTCCGTCCCGAAAATTGTGCACTCCAATGTCCCCGTCCGACTCCAATTGCACCGGGCTGGCGCGGCCATGTATAGCGGCGGAAAAGCGTGACAGCCTGCCCCCAAAATAATGCCTAGCCCCAAGCCTGTTTTGGGCTAGAATTGACACACGTGGCTGTCATGGGATCTCCGGGTAGGCGGAGAAAGTTAACAAAAGACCTACATCCATCGGGGAAGCTGAAGGGCGGACTATCCGTTAAAATCTTGTTGGGACTTGTAGGTGGTCTGAACGCATGGGTGCAGGCCTGCAGCCGACGGATCTCGGGCGTCCCGCATGCATGGTCTCTGTGGTCGGGACGCCCGAGATCCGTGGCTCTCACTGTGTCCTCGAAGGGGCCAAATGAAGAGCGATAAAGGGCTTTTTCCTTTTTTTGTGCATTTCAGACCATCTCAGATGTCTATCCGCTGAAACCCAAAGAGAGTCGGTGACCAAACAGCGGCGCGCCGGTTGGCGCTGGGGCCGCTACTGATGCTACTTTGTCAGATCGAGAGCCTCCAACCATGAAGCTCATGAAGAAGATCTCGTAGGGAGAGAACCCCGTTTTCCGGTGAGGCAACCCTTATGAACCGTTCTGCGCGCGTTGTAGGAGTTCCGGCGATCGCGATGGCCCTGGCGGCCGCGGTCATGATGTTCAACATGCGTCGGCTCCCCGATCGGGAGCAGGCCCGACTCACGATCGGCCCGGCCACGGTTCAGCAAGCCGTCGCCCATGACATGTCGGGGCCGCTCGCGTCGCTGACGACTAGAGAACAAGATGGCGGCGGGAGCCACTCAGAGCCATTCGAAGCCCACAGTTCGAAGTTCGAGGTTCCGCCAGCCGCCCTCGTCGCGGATCCTGACGCGGCCGACCCGGCCGAGGAGCGCCAGGGCGGCGGCGCGCCCCTCACGCCACCGGCGATGGCGACACCAGCGGGTTCGGCCGCGATCGAACAGACATCCCACGGCACAAAGCCGGCCCCGCAACTCGTCGACAGCTTCGACGGCCTCGGCGTGGGATTCATCGGCCCGCAGGGCACGGCCACCGTGCGCAATCCCTCTGACAACAGCCTCGCAGTCGGACCCAACCACATCACGCAGATCGTGAACTCGCGGATGGCGATCTACACGAAGAAGGGCAAAGCCTTCGACTCGACCGGCAAAGTGCTCTACGGCCCCGTCGCGACCAACACGATTTTCAAGGGCTTTGGTGGAGCGTGCGAGAACCGCCTCAGCGGCGACGCGGTCGTTCGCTACGATCAACTCGCCGATCGCTGGCTGTTTGTCCTTCCAGTGTTTCAGCGCGGTCAAGCGCGTCCCGATCAGGCCGCGCCTGGTCGGGCCGGTCAGCCCCCGCATCAGAGCCAGCCCGGTCAATCGGGCCAGCCTGGCCCAGCAACGCAACTGTTCGTGCCGCCGCCTCCGCCACCGCCCGATCCGAATGCGCCGCCTGTTCAGCCCGGTCAACGCGGCCGTGCTGGCGGGCCCGGTCAACCAGGTCAGCCGTCTGGCCCGCCGGGACCTTATTCCATGTGCTACGCGGTGAGTGTGAGTCCGGACCCGATGGGCGCGTACTACCGCTACGAATTCCTGCGATCGCTCTTTCCTGACTATCCGCGGCCGGCGGTCTGGCCAGACGGCTACTACGTGCCGACGAGTACCGGTGACAACCGGATCTCGGAGACAGTCGCTACCCAGAAGCACGCGTGCGTGGCCGATCGCGCCAAGATGCTCAAAGGCGAGCCCGCCACCGAGCAATGTGTGATCATCGAAAACGTGAACTTCCTGAACAACGCAGATGTCGACGGCAAGAGTCTGCCGCCGGCCGGGGCGCCGAACATCATGATGGCGGCGGGCGGTCGGCAACTGGACAAGATCATGGAAGACGATGTGATCAACGTCTGGCAGTTCCACGTCGATTGGCAGGATCCGTCGAAGACCAAGGTCACCGGTCCGGAGAAGATCGCCGTCGCGCCGTATCACTATTTATGTGACGGGCAGCTCACGTACTGCGTGCCGCAGCCTGGCAGCGAGCGGCGGCTCGACGCGCAGGGTGACAAGATCATGGCGCGGCTCGTCTACCGCAAGGTGAACGGCCACGAGTCGATTGTCGCCGTGCACTCGGTAAATACCTCGGCTGGGGGCGGCGGCGTCCGCTGGTACGAGTTCCGGATCGACAAGAACCGCAAGGTCAGCCTATATCAGCAAGGCACGTATGCGCCTGAAGGCTTCTATCGCTGGATGGCCAGCCCGGCCATGGACAAGCTCGGCAACATCGGCATCGGCTATTCGTTCGGCGGCCCACCGAACTTCGCCGGTCAGCGCTTTGCGGGCCGGCTCGCCAACGATCCGCTTGGTCAGTTGCCGTTGCACGAGACCGTCCTCGTCCTTGGCGAAGGGCCGGAAGGAGGCGCGGCCACTGGGCGTCCGGGTGCGCAGCGCTGGGAGGACTACGCGCAGACGGCGGTTGACCCGAGCGACGACTGCACGATCTGGTATGTCGGCGACTACGTCAAGAAAGACGCGACGAGCTATTCGAGCAAGATCGGAGCGTTCCGGTTGCCGGGGTGCGGGCGGTAGAGGCCTGTATCGGAGACCGCCGCTGCCCGTGGGCATCGGTAATCGATCATTTGGACGCCATGCGCCCGCCTTGTGTTCTCTGATCCCGCCTCCGAGAGGCCGCCGTATCGCTGTTACTGCCGAAGGTTCTTTCGCGCAAACGCTCCGGAAAAATTGTTGGCTCAAATGCCCTGTGGTTGCCAGAAATTTGGTCCAGATTGAAATTGTTGCACTTACAGGATTCGGTTGCTAGCCTTCAGCCCCATGAATGGTGTGCTGGTTTCGCTCATTTCAACCCTGCTCTTCAGCTTTCGATCGCGCCTGGCACTCCAG
>JBGQNR010000128.1:0-18292 GCA_041501225.1 Acidobacteriota bacterium | reverse complement strand
GTGCTCACACGGTTTGCGGAGGTGGCCCGCGGGCATGGTGACACTCCCTTCGCCGAACATTGCCAGTGGGAGGCGGCGCGCGTGCGTGAGAATATCGAGCAGAACGGCTGGGATGGCGCGTGGTACCGCCGCGCCTATTTCGACGACGGCTCGCCCCTCGGGTCGGTCAATAACCCCGAATGCCAGATCGATTCCATTGCGCAAAGCTGGTCTGTTCTATCCGGGGCGGGCGATGGCGAGCGTTCGCGCATGGCTATGGCAGCAATGGATCAGCGCCTCGTTCACCGCGATCATGCGCTGATCCAACTCCTGGACCCGCCGTTCGACAAGTCGAACTTGAATCCCGGGTACATAAAAGGGTACGTCCCAGGCGTGAGAGAAAATGGCGGGCAGTACACGCATGCAGCCATCTGGGCGGCCATGGCGTTCGCTGCATTAGGCGACAGCCGGCGCGCGTGGGAACTGCTAGGAATGATCAACCCGGTGAACCATGCGGTCTCTCCGGCGGCGGTTGCGAACTACGGTGTGGAACCCTACGTCGTCGCGGCCGACGTCTACGCGCTCTCGCCGCACATCGGCCGCGGTGGCTGGACCTGGTACACGGGTTCGGCCGGATGGATGTATCGGCTTATTGTGGAATCGCTCCTGGGACTGAGGCTGGAAGTGGACAAACTCCGTTTCGCGCCGTGCCTCCCCGCGGATTGGCAGGAGTTCAAGGTACACTACCGTTATCGGGAGACTGTGTATCACATCGCCGTCCTGCAAACGGTCGCCGCGCATGCCGGGATGACGGTGACCGTAGATGGCATGGAACGAGACGACCATGCCATTCCCTTGGTGGACGACCGGCAGGAACACAGGGCCGAAGTAAGAATCCACGTCGCAACCAGCCAAAGAACCGCCACATTGGAGCGCCAAACGACGCTGGGTTAAAATCGGCGGTTAAAATCGGTGACAGGCTACTCTTCCCCCAATTTACCGGTCCTGTGGGCAGACGGTTATCGGCCGTCGAATTGGGGAAAGAGTAGCCCGTCACGAATAGCACTTAGTTAAGGAACCCCGAAGGGGTTCAACAGCGCCAGCCCAGGGCGCAAGCCTTGGGAGAATGCGGGAACAAAGAGTGAAAGAGCCCTGTAAGGGCGGCACAGCCTGTGCCGCCCTTACAGCAACAAGCCCGCCTGCGGTGTCCCCAACAGGAAGGGAACTTGGCTGATGACGTGCCACTGAGTTTATCGGTTATCATGTTGATATAGCTCAACATCCGTGCGATGTATCCGCTCAAGTTCCTTAGGAGGGCTTCACTCGGACTGCACCATTTCCCCAGGGCTTGCGCCCTGGGTTTTCACGTGTGCGGAGCATGTGCGACAGCTTGGAAGTGCAAGTCTTCCCCCAACCTGATGGAGGTGATGGAGGTGAAGGGTAGTAGAGCGCAAGGGCGCGAATGCAAAAAAATGTCTGAAAGAAGCGCCGAACACAAACGTGCGAGCGGATGAACAAAGACCGGATATGAGGCACGAGCGCCGGACGAGGCGTGAGGTTGCGAAGTCCATATCCATCAAGGGCGCAAACTGTAAATCCGGCCGTTGTGCACGGAAGGCGGTCGTACTTGCCTCGGGGAGATCTGCACCGTGTCCCGAAATCGGGACTGAGGGAATCGTGAGAGACTCTGACCGCGGTGCCGAAGTCAGCAGCGAGCATAGTATCCACGGAAGTGGGGAAGGCTCAAACGGTGCCCCGAAAGGGATTAAAAGGAGCGGCGAGTAAGCGGCGCGACTCATGAGCGACAAGCGGCGAAAAACCAACTACAGTTGGCCTTTATGGCAGAGAGTAGGGATGAAAGCCCGAGGCCTGCCACTGAAGGGACCGAATCGTCCGTGGCGGAGAGCAGAGCTGAAAGCCCGGCTAAGGCTGACATGTTAATGGAGGAAATCCTTGATCCTGAGAATTTGAGGGAGGCATTAAAGCGAGTCAAGGCAAACAAGGGTAGTGCCGGGGTGGACCGTATAACAGTCGACCAGATGCCGGACTATCTGAGGCAACACTGGCCAGGAATCCGGGAACAGTTGCTGGAAGGGACGTACAAGCCGCAGCCAGTACTGCGGGTAGAAATACCGAAACCGGACGGCGGGGTTCGCAAGCTCGGAATTCCCGTTGTTCTGGATCGATTTCTTCAGCAGGCGGTGATGCAGGTTCTGCAGAGCAAATGGGACCCGACCTTTTCGGAGCACAGCTACGGGTTTCGCCCAAACCGATCGGCTCGTCAGGCAGTGGCCCAGGCACAAGAATACATTGTGCAGGGCTATACATGGGTGGTTGATCTTGATTTGGAGAAGTTTTTCGATCGAGTTAACCATGACAAACTGATGGGTCTAGTGGCGAAGCGAATCACGGACAAGCGGGTGCTGAAACTCATCCGGACATTTTTGAACGCCGGGGTGATGGAGAAGGGACTGGTGAGTGCGCTCGACAAGGGTACGCCGCAAGGCGGGCCTTTGTCGCCCTCGCTTTCGAACATCGTGCTCGACGAACTGGACCGGGAGCTGCAGCGGCGCGGCCACCGTTTCGTGAGGTATGCGGACGACTGTAACATCTACGTGCGCAACCAACGGGCGGGGGAGCGTGTGATGGAGAGCATCACGGGCTTCATCAGTACAAAGCTGAAGCGGAAGGTCAACAACGAGAAGAGCGCAGTGGCACGGCCATGGGAGCGGAAGTTTCTGGGATTCAGTTTTACCGCGAAGGGAAGAAACGTTTTCGCGTCTTAGCGGCTTCGCGTGAGATAGATGCTCTATGGGCAATTTCTCCTGTTTTGAGGATTAATTTCTGAATCCGAGTATACGAAACATGCCAAATCACTTTCGAATATCTCGTGGTTTGCGTGGTTTGCTATTCGCCCCTGACGTTCCCCCAGACATCCCGGAAAAAGGCGGCAATGTCGGACACCTCCTGCGGTCTGACCAGCACACGCCAGCCTTCACCCAGCGAATTTTCGAGTTTTCCGGAAATGGCGGCAACGTAACCGGGGATGATCCTCGGTTCTTACCGCGAGCCGCTTGGCCTGGGGATCCAGGTTAGGCCCCTTCGGTACAGCCCATCTCTTCAGAACTCCATCCAGCTCTAATCGAAAGTCGTAGTGCAAGCTACGAGCGGAATGTTTCTGTATTAAATATCGATTCGCCGCTTTCGTCCTACCTCCGATTCCGCTCGGCTCGCTGCCGACATCCCGCCCGCAGCCACGAGGTCAGCTGGCGGGATGGTTTGGCATAACGGTTCACCATGCTCATCTCTGTCTAAGAGTTCGGCCTTCTCACTTGCTTGACCAGGCTCTCTTTTCAATCCAGTCGCCCGGTTCAGCTCGGTATCCGGAGAGGTTGGCGCGAATCGTAAACTCGGTTCCCCTGACCAATTCAAGATCGTCGCGACCCTGGATGAAAACCGATCCTGCTCCGGCTCCCGCGCCGACCGCGGCCCCTATAGCGGCCCCTTTGCCTCCACCGGCCATTGCCCCGATCAATGCGCCCAGTGCTGCGCCTATTCCGGTGCGCTCTAGCGTGGTCGTGGTTTGGCTGGTTTGTTCGGATACGATCCCCTCGTTATCGACGCGGACATCCTCGCCGTTTGGAGTACGGACGTTTTCGATATAGGCGTCGAACGGACGGGTCACTCCATTGCGAAAACGAATGCGGTCGAAATACATCGCGAGCTGAGCACGGCCCGAGACCCTATCCGATCGATTAACGCGTCCCAAATGGCCTTCGATCACTGCGCCCTCGAACTGAGACGGCGATTGAACGGTCATGGTAAAGCCGTCGCCCTCACGCGCCTGCCGGGTGCTGAGGCCAGTGTCGAGAATGGCGAAAAGCTGTGTACCCGGAAGCGAGGACGATCTACTACCGACGAATGGTGCGGCTTCCCTATACAAGTCCAACTGAGCAACCTCTGAAGTCTTGTTGTAGTAGCTATAGGCCACTACCGGCTGAGTTAAACCTTCTACATCCATACGTCGGGTCACACGAAGCTCGCGTCCGTTGTTGAGCGGTTCGAAAGTCACTGAGAAATCGTTGCCGCGGTTGCCGGTCGACGTTACCGATAGTTGATCTCCGACGAGTCTGGAAGTTACCCGAACGGTGACTCCGCGCGACGTCTGCTCGATTCGGGTCCGTCCGTCGGCGTCAAAGGTAACCTGTGGCGCGCGTGTGGAAGCGATCGTGACTGTAAGACCTCCGCGTTGGATCGCGATCATCTCAGGCGCTTCGAGACGTCTCGAGATCATATCGCGGAGACGCTGTTGCTCTTCCGGGGAGATGCCGCGGGTTGCGATCCTTGCTGTTCGCCCGACTTTGTCGCTACGAGCAGAATCTACGGTATAGGTACCAGTAAGGCGATTCCCAAATCCGCCACGACTGGTTCCGTCCCAACGCCCCTGGCCAGTGGCTTCCTGGCCGGCATACCCCGCATCCCAACGCCAGGTGACGTTGTAGTACTGCGCAAGTACATCGAGATCCGAACGGAGCTGGATCCAGATCTGTTCGACGTTTGAGGCCAGACGATTTCGCCCCATGAAACGGTCAACGAAAGCGGCCCGGCTTAACACTTCGCTCACATCAGCGGCAACATCTTGTCTTAGTCTGAAACGGTCCCGCAGAGTCGCGGTCGCAATTTCAAAGTTCCTGACGAATTCATTGATATTGTTCTCCTGTCTGGTCCCGTCGATGCGGCTCCAATCAAGCGCGCCAGCCAGGTTCTGACGAAACTGGGTAGATCGCAGCTCTATGCGCCGAAGGAGCTGGTCGACTTGTAGCGGGCTTACGCGAAAAGCGCGCTGTTGCGCGGATACGCTGAGGCCGGCACCGAGCGACGTTATCATAAACGCGACCAACAGTGCGGCTGAAACAAATTTTCGTGGTGTGAACATCTTTATTACCTCCAAGCTTGTAGTCAGCGAAATTTTGTAATGAGTCGTAGCTAGTGTCCTGGTTTCCTACACGTAGGCCTTGCCCTTTCGCTTTTGCTTTTTTGTATAGGCAGCCTTACTCCCTCCTGCCACACTCCTTTCGGATGCAGAATCCTGCCAGAGCAGCTCACAGCTCTGATTTCGAGAAACCGGGAAGTCAGCATAAAGACCTAGGGATTCCAGGTGCGACCGAGGCCCAGGGAGGAGGGCAGACGAGCCGACGCCTTGGCGCGGACCTGAAACTCGGCTTGTCCTTCCTATCTGTCGTACTTTTCCGAAATGGCTTGTCTTCCAAGGCCCGTAACTTCCACCAACCTCGAAGGCGCTTTCGCCTGAGCAGTTTTCTTTGTCATTGCGTGTGAAACCTGGCCTTATCGCCATTTTTTGCCGTCACAATCCCCTCCTTTTCAAATGGATCACCTCGATAGTCCTGGATCTTGGGGTGTCCACGGGATCCGCCCGCTGCATGCCCTCCCATCAGGTCTCGGCTGGCGACCGGAGGCTTCCTTCTTATACCTTTGGGCGGCTCGCATGTCAGTTCAGTACTGCTCACACGCTTGGTCAAATGTGCTCATCCGGGTTTTACGAGGAGCAACTTCGCATTTGGGGAACCCGTCGCCTCTTCCGGGAAATTCGCAAAGTTCGACGGTTCCAGGAATCCCTGGCTTTTGTGTGGTAAATCAAATCGGTGGCAGGCTACTCTTTCCCCAATTTACCGGTCCTGTGGTCAAACGGTTATCGGCCGTCGAATTGGGGAAAGAGTAGCCTGTCACCGATTTTGCGGGATGAGCAATGTTGACCAGAGGTGTGAGCTGTACGGAACTGACACATGGATTGCCGACGGGTATAAAGGGTGTGACTCTACCTGCCAACCATGAACTTGTGGGAAGCGGGTGCCGGAGAGGAGGATCAGTATGATCTGGACAATTTTTGTGGTTCTGCTCGCTTTGTGGCTATTGGGACTTGTCACCTCTTACACTTTAGGTGGATTCATCCACATCCTGTTGGTGGTGGCCATCGTCATGGTCTTGATTCGGTTGATTCAAGGCCGAAGAGGGAATGCCTGATAACGGAGATAAAACAAATGAAACCGATCATTGTGATTGGAATTGTATTGGTGGTGCTGGGTGCGCTGGCCCTCGCCTATCAGGGTATCAACTATACTCGTACAGAAAAGGTGCTTGACCTGGGACCGATTCATGCCACTACAGAAACGCATAAACGGATTCCCCTTCCTCCAATACTCGGTGGAATAGCACTGATTGGCGGGGTTGCGTTGCTGGTAGTAGGCGCGAGGCGAAAGGCCTAGGGGTCGGGATGAATAATGGTTGATGGCTCAGTCTTACAGCGCATTGGTATCGTGAAGGACAACACCACCGCCTCTAAGCTGATCAAGGATGACACCCGTGAATGCTAAGCCGGTCTCACTCTTCGTCGTCATCGCCGCGCTGTTCTGGTCGTGCGCCGTTGAAGCTGCGCCGATTCGTGTCCGGCTGATCGAGGGGAACTTTCGAGGTTTCCTCGTCCTCCGATCGCTGGACGGGGCAGCGATCGCCTACGGCGAGGTAAGCCAGAAGCCCACGGGCAACCTGGTCGAGTGCCGCACGATCCTGAGATTCAAGGATGGTTCGCTGTACGATGAATCGGCGACATTCTCGCAGAAGGGCGTTTTCAGGCTTGAGGGCTACCGTCTTGTGCAGCACGGCCCATCCTACCCGACATTGGAGGTGTCGTTCGATCGCAAGAGCGGGCAATACAAGGCCCGAAGTCAGGGGGAGAAGAACGACAAAGAAAAGGTGGCCAGCGGAAAGTTCGAGATGCCGGCCGATCTGTACAACGGCATGGCGCTGATGCTGTTGAAGAACCTTCCAGGGGGTGCCGGTGCGACGGTACACATGGCTGTCTTCACGCCGGAGCCGCGCCTGATCGAGATGGAGTGGAGCTGGGAGGGAGAGGATGAGGCACTGCTGGGCGGTAGAGCCATGAAGACCATGCGCTCGCTGGTGAAACTGAAGATCGGTGGACTCACCGGCGTGATCGCCTCGTTGATCGGAAAAAGCCCGCCTGACCTGCGCTACTGGCTCGTCACAGGGGATGTTCCTGCGTTCGTGAAATTCGAAGGCGCCATGTTCTTGAATGGACCGGTCTGGCGGCTCGAAATGGCCACGGTAGCGTGGCCCAAGTAAGTTACCATAGGCACGAAGGTTATGAAGTCCATGACAAAACAGTCGGGCTTACGCAGCCGAGGAGAAATATCATGAAAGAGATCCGCAAAAATGTTCTGGCGCTGCTTGTGCTTCTGCTGATATTAGGGGTTGCCCAAGGGGCTTTTGCGCAGGCTGATCCACCAGAACGGGTCGCAAGGCTCAACTTCATTGTAGGCGCCGTGTCCTATCTCCCGTCTGGGGGAAATGAAAATGACTGGGTTACCGTAGACATGAACCGGCCGCTGACGGCGGGAGATCGGCTTTGGGCGGATGCAAACAGCCGCGGTGAGCTGCACATAGGCTCGACGGCTGTCCGCATGAACAGCAACACGGGAATTTCATTCTTGAATCTGGATGACACCTCGGTTCAGATCGGGCTTTCCGACGGTTCCATCATTCTGCGGCTGCGCCATCTGGATCCGGGCGATACTTACGAGGTGGACACTCCGAATCTGGCGTTCGCCATCAAACGTGCGGGAGATTACCTCATTGAGGCGAATCCGGACAACAACACCAGCATCATCACTGTGCGTCAAGGTGAAGGCGAAGTCATCGGGGGCGGCCGTTCGTGGCGAGTCATTTCCGATCAGCAGGCAATATTTGCCGGTACGGATACGCTCGATTATGACTTGAGGGATGCCGGATCACAGCCGCTCAGTGAATTTGACCGATGGGCTCTGAGCCGCGATGAGCGCGAAGATCGCGCCGCTGCCCCGCGGTATGTTTCCACAGAGATGACCGGCTACGAGGATCTGGATGCCTACGGCTCATGGACCCAGGTGCCGGAGTACGGCTGGTCCTGGAGGCCTTCACAGGTCCCGGCCGGTTGGGCGCCCTACAGGTTCGGCCATTGGGTCTGGATCGCACCGTGGGGTTGGACCTGGGTGGCAGACGAACCCTGGGGTTTCGCGCCGTTTCATTACGGACGCTGGGCCAATTATCGCAGCAACTGGATCTGGGTACCCGGTCCGATGGTAGCGCGGCCAGTGTATGCTCCGGCACTCGTCGCCTGGGTGGGCGGAGGCGGGTTTGGTCTCTCGATCGCACTCGGCGAGAGAGAAAGCATCGGCTGGTTCCCGCTTGGCCCACGCGAAGTTTTTGTGCCCGATTATCGGGTTAGCGAGAGATACGTCACCAACATCAACGTGACCAATACGGTCGTGAACCGCCCGAATGTCGTCAATGTCTTCAACAATCGGAACGCGGAACCCATTACTTATATGAATCGGGCTGCGCCCAACGGAGTGACCGTGGTTCCCCACGAAACGTTCGTGAATGCACGTCCCGTCGCGCGCAATGTCATAAATGTGCCGGAGCGCGAACTGGCTTCAGCGCCGGTTACTCGAGGAATCCAGATAGCCCCGGAGCGGACCAGCGTATATGGCGCCGGCAACCACAATGCACCTCGTCCTCAGGAACGGGCGATGAGTCGCCCGGTGGTGATCAATAAGACTCCGCCACCTGCGCCGAATCACTTCGACCCACCGCAAATCACTCGCCCGGACAGGCCTACAAATCGAGCGATACCCCAGCAGACACCGCCTCAGCAGGTGCAGCCTCCGCAAAGGCCGCCTCAGCAGGTGCAGCCTCCGCAAAGACCGCCCCAGCAGGTGCAGCCTCCGCCGGTGATTAAAAGGGGGCCCGAGACAGTGCCGGCGCGACCCAATCAGAGTGCTGAGAGACCCCAACAGCAGTCTCAGCCGACTCAACCTCTGGTGAGACCTGCGCCGCCGGTCCGCCCGCCGACGCCGAGGGAGCAGGCCGACACGCAGGCTAAACAGAAAGCCTGGGAAAATGCGCACCAGCGCAATATCAAGGATCAGAATCAGAAGGATAAAAAGGACCCGATTAAGAAATAATGACTAAATCGGTGGCAGGCAACTATTTCCCTAATTGCGCGAGGAGGCGACCTCCCCGACGATCACCTGGAATTTGGGGAAATAGTTGCCTGCCACCGATTTTCCGCCACCGATTTTCAGATTACGCGAGCCATTCTGTTCATTTTCGCTCGCACCCGCCTCCCATTGCTTCGCGAGCTTAAAGCCGACGAGGTCTGAGGACAAGCAGCGCAACTCCTGAAATGAGTACTGCAGCACATGATTTTTTTCTGGAAGAAGCAGCGTGGATTGTGTACCCTAGACATCTAGGTACCAGCCATGACCAAGAAAACTGACAACCTGCAGGGCGCACTGGATCTGCTCATCCTCAAGACCCTCGATCGCGGCCGGCAGCACGGCTATGGCATCGCACTTCATATCGAAAAAGTATCGGGCGATGTCCTCCGGGTCGAGGAGGGGTCCCTCTATCCCGCGCTTCACCGGATTGAGCAATCGGAGTGGATTCGGGCTGAGTGGCATGTAACGAACAACGGCCGGCGCGCCCGGGTCTACGAAATCACCGCTGCCGGGCGGCGGCACCTGGCCGAAGCCGAAGCCAACTGGAGCAAGCTGACCGGCGCGGTGGCCCGCGTGCTCCGGTTTGCTTGAGGAATCCTGATGTCCTGGTTCCGCCGCCTCCGCAATACGATGATGGGCATTCGCCTGGAACGTAATCTCGACGACGAGCTGCGCTTCCACCTCGAGAGCCGCATCGGCGAGTACATAAACTCCGGCATGAGTCCTGAGGAGGCTCGCCGCGAGGCGCTCCGGCGTTTTGGCAACGTGCCGCATGCAAAAAAAAGGGCCCGCGATATGGATATTCTGCAATGGCTCGAGAGTGTGTGGCGTGATCTGAGTTATGGCTGGCGCACCATGTGGCGCACGCCCGGCATCACCGTAGCGGCCATCCTCTCACTCGGGCTCGGCATAGGCGCAAACACCGCCATCTTTACGCTAATGGACACGGTGATGTTCAAAATGCTGCCGGTGCGGCAGCCGGAGCAACTCGAGGAGATCCGGTGGGCGGCGCCCAAGTATCCGGAAAAGTTGCTCGAGCAAGGCAGGGGCAGCAGTAAGGATGATTCCGGCGGTTTTTCGGCAGACTTCTTTTCCTCTGCCCTGTTTGATCGCCTGCGCACACCGAATGCGGGATTCGAATCAGTTTTTGCACAGGTGAAATTCTACGAGAAGGCGAACATAGTCGTGAACGGCAGGGGGGACGTGGCCGACGGGCAGCTCGTTTCGGGTAATTACTTCGCGGGACTTGGCGTTCGTCCGATTCTCGGCCGGCTCATCAGTGAGGAGAATGACCGGGCCGGCGCAACTCCGGTGGCCGTGATCAGCTACCGTTACTGGCAGAAGCGCTTTAACGGTGACCCCGCGGTCGTCGGGCAAAGCATTGCGGTGAACAGTGTCCCGGTGACGGTCATCGGGGTTACGCCGCGCGAGTTTTTTGGCGTCTCGGTCGGGGAATCGCCCGATTTTTCGCTGCCGCTTCACGCGCAGCCCCAGGTAGTGCCTCGTTGGGCCGAGACGGGTAAGTCGATGTTTCTCGACGACAAGTATTGGTGGATGCAGCTGATGGGACGCCGGCGGCCGGGCGTTGCGGAAGAACAGGCCCGTGTTTCTCTGAATGCAGTTTTCAAGCAAAGCCTTGATCTGGCACAGCTCAAGCCGGAAGAATGGCCGCAAATTCGGCTGGTGCCTGCCAGCCGGGGGCTGGATGAAATGCGCGCGCGATTTTCCGAACCACTGGCCATCCTCATGGCGATCGTCGGGTTGGTCTTGATGATTGCCTGCGCGAATGTCGCCAACCTAATGCTGGCGCGGTCTGCGGCGCGACAGCGAGAGGCGGCGATGCGGCACGCCCTTGGGGCAGCGCGTGGGAGGCTGATCCGTCAGATGTTTACCGAAAGCCTGCTGCTGGCAATATTGGGCGGCCTCCTTGGATTTGGCGTTGCGCAGTGGGCCGGGACGGTTCTGATCGGAATGATCCCGCGCGGCAGCATGCCGGTGGTTTTGCAGGTCACTCCTGACTTGCGCATGATTGGTTTCACGGCTCTGGTTTCTCTCCTCACCGGAGTTTTGTTCGGCCTCATGCCGGCATTCCGGGCTACCCGTGTCGATCTCAACTCGGCTTTAAAGGAAGGCCGCGGTGTGCCCAGCGGCCGTTATCTGTCGGGCAAACTCCTCGTGGCCTCACAAGCGGCACTTTCGCTGTTGCTGTTGGTTGTGGCTGGCCTCTTTCTGAGGAGCCTCACAAAGCTGAACTCGGTCGATCTGGGTTTCCAGCCTGACAACGTCCTGGTATTCGCAACCGACCCTTCTCTCGCCGGGCACCAGGAAAAGGAGACAGACGGTCTGCTGCTCCAGGTGCTGGATGCGGTTCGCTCGGTCCCCGGGGTGCGTGCCGCCTCGCTATCTACCCAACGCCTGATCAGCAACCGCGCCATGATCATCGGAATCGACATTCCCGGCTCCGACCCGGCCCATCCGAAAGAAGTGGGTGCCTGGGTGTTGACCGTTGATCCCGAGTTCTTTAAGACCATGGGTGTTCCTTTGCTTGCCGGCCGGCTGCTCGAGGATCGGGACGGGCCAGGAGCGCCCCGCGTCGCCGTGGCTAGCGAGACTTTCGCCAGGCAGTTTTTCGGCGGTGCGAATCCCGTGGGCCGGACCCTGGACATAGGGATCCGCGAAAAGACCCGGTATGAAATCGTCGGCGTGGTGAAGGATTCTCACTATACCCGTGTGCGCGGTGAAACACCCCCGATGCTCTATTATTCCTACCGGCAGCATCTCGATTATGTCCGCCGTGTACATCTTGAACTACGCACGGCGGGCGACCCGTGGGCGGTTTTCCCGGCGGTACGCCGCGCACTCGAGGTGGTCGATCCCCTACTGCCGCTCTTCGATGTCACGACGCAACGCGCGCAGATCGACGATCACCTGAAACTGGAGCGCTCGTTTGCCACGCTCGCCGGATGTTTCGGCGCGGTTGCGTTGATTCTGGCGATGGTAGGTCTCTATGGGGTGCTCTCCTACAGCGTGTCATGCCGCACTGGCGAGATCGGCGTGCGGATGGCGCTTGGCGCTGGCCGGCGTGAGGTGCTGGTGATGATTCTGCGCGAGAGTGTGCTGACCGTCACCGCAGGGTTAGGCGCCGGCCTTGGGCTTGCCTACGCCTCCACGCGCGTCATGCAAAACCTCCTGTATGGTCTCCAACCGCATGATCCGGCGACGCTGCTGGGCGCGACCCTGGTGATGCTCGGAGCCAGCGTTCTCGCTGCTTGGATGCCCGCGCGACGCGCCGCCAGGGTGGATCCCATGGTTGCGTTGCGCCACGAATGAAAACGTTGACAGGCAAGCCGCCCCGTCCTCCGGAGTCGCGAGTGGAACCTCCCGGATGCACGGATGACTGCGCGCGTTGGCTGAGGTGCTTCCGGGGGTGATTGATCGTTAGAGGTACGAAGCGGACCCTCTGATTTTCCCCAATTTACTGATATGAGCAATCTTGACCAGATGTGTGAGCAATAGGGAACAGACGCGCAAATGATCCCATTAGTAAAATAGTTGTGATAGTGCCGGTGGGATGAACGGAATGCTACACTGACATGAGCGCGATGGGTCAGTAGGGGGCGTTATGAGCGCATGCAGTTTTGACCGGCTGTTGCAGTTCGTCAACAAGCAGTTGGATCTGGATGGGCAACTGGAGATCTACGATCATCTGGACCGATGCGATATCTGCCTTGATGCCGTTTACCAGCTTTCGCGCGACCGGGATGAAGCACTTTTCATCTATCGCGCGCGCCGCGTGAAACCATCCGTCCTCCAGCACCCTATAGAGGAGGCAGCAGGATCTCCGGGTGCGTACAGATGATCGCAAACGTTCTTGCAAGCACAGCGGTATGCTTGGTACGCTTTAGTCTCAAATCAGCGGTGCTCTAAGACGTACCCGAGACAACGGGCCCTCTGCGACCTGGCTCCGAACACACGATAGGGAGGATCTGAAGCTGTGGCACAGCAAGCTCCTGCAAAAAGAATTGCGTGTAAACGCCTGACCGTGACCCTGATCAAGCCCTCCAAGTATGATGACGAAGGCTACGTCATTCGTCATTTCCGTGGCGTCCTGCCGAGCAACACGTTGGCTTGCCTTTCGAGCCTCACCGAAGATCTGAAGCGCCGCGGGGTGCTTGGCCGCAATCTCGAGATAAGGATCCGAATCTTCGACGATACGGTCCAACCGATCCCTGTCGACAGAATCATTCGTTCCAACAAACTGCCTCGAAATCGGACGGTCGTCGCTCTGGTCGGTGTTCAATCCAACCAGTTTCCTCGTGCTGCCGACCTGGCCCGCCGCTTTCGTGCGGGTGGGCTGCAGGTCCTTATCGGAGGGTTTCACGTCAGCGGCATCCTGGCTCTGTTTTCGGAAATCAGACCTGAAATCAAGGATTTGATGGATCTCGGAGTTACCGTGGTGAAAGGTGAGGTGGAGGAGACTTGGGGGGATCTTCTCGAGGATGCACTCCACGACAGGCTCAGACCGATCTACGACTTCCTGGACAGGAAACCCGATCTCTACGACAAGCCCGTGCCGATGATCACCCGCTCCTACCTGAAGCGCTTCATCACTTCAAACTTCGGCACGATCGACTGCGGCCGCGGCTGCCCCTACAATTGCAGCTTCTGCACCATCATTAACGTGCAGGGGCACAAAGTGCGCTTCCGGTCCGTTGAGACCGTGACCAGCGCCATTCGCGAAAACTATTACCGACATGGCATCGACTTCTACTTCTTCACCGACGACAACTTCGCGCGCAATGCCTGCTGGCGTGATGTTTTCGAGATGCTGGCACGGCTGCGAGCTGAAGAGGACATTTGCATCCGCTTCATGATTCAGGTGGACACACAGTCCTACAAGATCCCGGACTTCGTCGAACTGGCATCCGGCGCCGGCTGCACCCAGGTTTTCATCGGGATGGAGAGCATCAATCCAAGAAACCTGAAAGCCGCGGGAAAGGCCCAGAACAAGGTGCAGGAGTACAGGGAGATGATCGCGGCGTGGCATGGGGCAAAGATCGCCACGCACATCGCCTATATCATCGGTTTTCCCTTCGATACCCCCGAATCGGTTGGAGAAGACGTAAACAGCCTGAAGCATGACCTCGGGGTCGAGCAGGCATCATTCTTCATGCTGACTCCCTTGCCCGGCTCGCAGGATCATGCGCGCATGGTGCATGCCGGGGAGTACATGAATCCCGATCTGAATGCGTATGATGCCTTCCATGAGACCACGCGGCACCCGAACTTCGCGCCCGGTGAGTGGCATGCCACGTACCGGAAAGCGTGGCGGAGTTTCTACTCCTTTGATTACATGCGGCACGTCCTGGCGAATGCCAATCCCGAGAATTACTGGAATATCCTCCGCAATTTTATCTGGTACAAGAATTCCGTACAAATCGAGGGCGGCCATCCGATGATCCACGGGTTGTTCCGCATAAAGGACCGCACAGACCGTCGCCCCGGCTTTCCCATCGAATCACGCCTCAGGCATATGGTGCGGCGCTTTCACGATGTGCGCACTTTCCTTCGGAGGTGCATCGCGCTATTGCTGGAGATGGAGGAGCTATGGCTGCAAACGCGCACCCGCAGCAAGGCCGAGCTCCGTCTTATATTCGAGTTGAAGCGAGCGCGCGAGGAGGTCAACCGCAACCTGCGGACGGCCGAACTGCAGATCGCTCATTACCGGGCGAAAGTCCATGTACCGGAGCTGCGTGTACCCTCCAGGCTGTCGTTGGCTTTCCGGGACCTCAATCTTAATCTCGCAAGACGAGTGAACTACTCCCGCGCGGATATTCAAAAATTCTGGAACACGACCTGGAAAAGCTGGCGCCGCCGGAAGATCCTCCTCATTCGCCCGCACAAGGTATTCCTGAATTTTCTTCGCGACGCCGAGTTGATGTTGCTCTTTGCCGTGGCGCTTCTGCGTGCCAGGCCGGACTCCTAAGCCACACCCAGCCCGCTGATCGTAAATAGCGGCCTCCGGAGTGTGGTCCTGGACGACGAGCATCCCTATTGAAGCCCTTGGCGATTTCGAACGACCCCACACTGTAGTCTCCCATCGCTAAACGGTCATGAGCAATATTGACCATGTCTGTGAGCAATACGGAACGGACACGCGGATCCCACAGAGGTAGCCTTTCTATCCGAGTATCTCAGTTCGCCATCAGCAAATAAAGGGAGGTCGTCATGCCAAAAAAGAATAGCGCGCCTGTCGATTGGGAAGCCCTGCTCGCTGAACTCTCCCGCGGGAAAACCGTTGCCGAATACAGCGCCGACCGGCGCATCTTCGATCAAGGACAACCCGCGGATTCCATATTCTATCTTCGACATGGCAAGGTGAAGCTCTCGGTTATCTCCCAACAGGGCAAGGAAGCGATCGTCGCCACACTGAGTCCCGGCGACTTCCTCGGCGAGGGATGCCTCGCAGGTCAGCCGTTGCGCATGTCAACGGCCACAACGGTCACAGATTGCAATCTCTTCCGGATCGAGAAGTCGCTGATGTTGCGCCTGCTTCACGAGAAGCACGAGATTTCGGAATTGTTCGTCGCGCATTTGCTCTCACGCAATATCCGGTACGAAGCGGATCTCGTGGACCAGCTTTTTAATTCGAGCGAAAAGCGTCTCGCGCGGATCCTCTTGCTGCTCGCTCATTTTGGCAAGGAAAGCAGAGCCGAACTTGTGCTTCCGGTAGTCAGTCAGGATAACCTGGCCCAAATGATCGGCACAACCCGGTCGCGGGTCAGTCATTTCATGAATAAGTTCCGGAAGCTAGGCTTTATCGATTACAGCGATAACGACGGGTTGATGGTTCACAGTGGCCTCCTCAGCGTGGTCCTGCACGATTAGTGGTTGTAACAGCGGAGATTGAGACCTTTACGACAGGATCCAAGTGTGCCACTGGAACTTCTCAAAGCGAGGAACGCGTCCAGATTGCTTGCTGGACCGGCGCGGAGTGGTATGCCGCCTACACCGCCTCATAAAGGGGTATTCACTTCCGTTACCGGCCGCGGCGGGCCTACATGATACCCTTGGGCATAATCGACGCCGCTCTCGTGGAGCAGGCGGGCCGTATCCGCATCTCCGACAAACTCAGCGACGGTTTTTTTGCCCATTCCCCGCGCGATCCCGACGATTGCCTGGACGACCAGCCTATCTACCGGATTGGCGCTGAGACCTCGGATGAACTCGCCGTCGATTTTGAGGTAGTCGAAAGGGAAATTCTTGAGGTAATAGAAGGAAGCAAATCCCGCTCCGAAATCATCCAAGGCGAGCAGGCAGCCACGGCTGCGCAGCCGGTCGGCAAAAACCCTGGCCTGCTCCAGATTTGCGATCGCAGCCGTTTCGGTGATCTCCAATACCAAGCACGCCGGATCAATTCCCCCCTCCACCAATGCTTCTTCAACGATCCCGACGAATTTGGGATCGCAAATGGACTTGCCCGAAAGGTTGACGTGGAGCACCAGCTTTCGTCCTGCCCGCGAGTGCGCCGCGATGAGCGCGATCGCTTTGCGTACGACCCAGCCGTCGATCGCCATGATGAGTCCGAAGCGTTCAGCAACGTAAAGAAACGAGCTTGGCAGGAGAGCCTCGCAGTCATCACTTCCCGGAAGTCGCAGCAAGATCTCGTATTGGCTGATCTTCATCGTCTCAAGGTCAAGGATTGGTTGCCAGAAGATAACGAACTGCTCCTCCTGGATTGCCTGGCGGATTCGCTCGACCTCCTTGTAGCGTGTTGACTCTGGATCCTTTCCGGCCGATTTACCCGGCTGGCAAAGGACGAAACGATTCCGTCCGGCCTGCTTGGCTTCGTACATCGCTAGATCGGCATGCGCCAGCACATCCATTGCGCCGAGGCCGTCGAACAAGGCAACTCCCACGCTTGCCGTAATGCGGATTGATTGATTGGCCAGCACCGCGGTCTGCCGGCCCAGTGCTTTCACGAATTCGTCGGCTACCACTTGCGCCTGTTCAGCGCCAGTCTGCGGAAGCAGTACCGCGAACTCGTCGCCACCGACTCGCGCGAGGATATCAGTGTGGCGCATGCGGTGCCTCAACAATCCCCCGATTCCTTTGAGCAGGTCATCGCCGGCCATGTGACCAAACGTATCGTTTACCTCCTTGAAATTGTCCAGATCGATCAAAAGCACGGCTCCCGGGGCGCCGTAGCGTGCCGTTCGTTCCACCTCCTGCGCGAGCGTCCGCTCGAAATGCCTCCGGTTAAATAAACCGGTAAGGAAATCGTGGTCTACGAGAAACTCGAGGCGTCGCGCCAACTCCTTGCGCTCGGATATGTCTTGAATCTGTGTGATTAAATAAAGTGCCTGATCCTCCCCGTCGCGGACGAGTGAGACGGTTTCCTGCGCCCAGAAAAAGTGGCCCCAGAGGTGGTGGCAGCGCTTTTCGATCTGATAGCTGGAGATCTGACCGGCGAGCAGCTGGTGAAGGAATGGCCGATCAAGCTCGACGTCATCTGGATGAGTGAGCGACCGCGGCGTTGTGGCCCTAAGTTCGCACTCCGAATAACCCGTGATCCGGCAAAGTGCATCGTTGACCTGGAACCAGCAGCCATCCAGGTCCACCAGCGCCATTCCGATCGGCGCATTGCCGAACGCGCTCTCGAAGCGCTCGCGCGTTTCCTTAAGACTCAGCCCGGAGTTCCTCAATCTCGACGCGAGTTGCTCGGCACCACCTGCTCTCTGCGGGCCACGAACCTTGACAACGGAGAACTTCCTTTTCGCTTCCACGCGATTCAATCCCCTGATCTCTCAGACAGACCCACTGCCAGATCTCGCCTATATCCAATCCGCTCCAGCATTGTGTCATTCCGCTGCATTGCGGCCGATCTGGAGCGTGGCGGCATCGGGCGGGTGCGCAAGTCGCAGTTACGGCTCACGAGCCATGCGCTGAATCATGCTGTTACACACCCCCGATCCCCGCGTACATCCCAATGTTACTCATTTATACCCCGCGTAAGATCGTCTGTATGTTCACAATTGCTCACGAACCTGGTCAAAAGTGCACATTCCGGCTCATCACGGGAATACGCCAAACAGATCTTCCTGGCTGAAACAACCGCTAGGAGCCCGTCCGAGAATTAGGAGGGGCCGCGTTCCGAGCGCCGCGGGGGCAGATGCCAGGCGGCGCGACGCAGGCGATGTCTCGGTACATCGTCGAGGAGCGCCAACGCCGCAGAT
>JBGQNR010000127.1:0-18433 GCA_041501225.1 Acidobacteriota bacterium | reverse complement strand
GGCGAGCTCAAGGCGCGAGGAGGAGGCGATGTCGGTGCACATCGTTGACGGCGAGCAACGCGGAGATCGCCCCGCAACCCCCATGCGCCCTTCGGGTTCCGGCGGCGCGGGAGCATCTGCGGCGTTGGCGCTTCTCGACGATGTACCGAGACATCGCCTGCGTCGCGCCGCCTTGCATCTGTCCCCGCGGCGCTCGGAACGCGGCCCCTCCTAATTCTCGGACGGGCTCCTAGGTTTTTTGCTTGCGGATGGAAATCAGTTCGGCGGCGATGCTGACGGCGATCTCTTCGGGGGTTTCCGAACCGATCTGAATTCCTACGGGAGCGTGGACGCGCTTGAATTGCGCCGACTCCATCCCTTCCTTCTCGAGTGTCTCAAAGAAGAGATTCACCTTCCTCGAACTTCCCATCAGTCCGATATATTTGGCCGGGGATTTCAACGCAAAACGAAGGCAGGCAAGGTCGTACTGATGGCCGCGGGTGACGATCAGCAGGTAGGTGGAGTCATTGACGGACACCTGTTTGAGCACTTCATCCCAGCCCGCCACATGCAGGGCATCGGCATGGGGAAATCGTTCGCGGTTGGCGTATTTGATCCGATCGTCTACCACGTGGATGCGAAATCCCAGGGTGTGGGCAATGTCGGCCACGCACTGGCCCACATGACCTGCTCCGAAAATCATCAGGGTAGGATCCGGCAAAATGGGTTCCACATATACCTCCATGCTCCCGCCGCAAATCATGCCGCCATCTTCCGCATCGTCGCCCGTGAGATCGAATTTCAGCAGCGACGGCTTGCTGCTGAGCATCGCCGCCATGGCTTCGCGACAGACTTCGGCCTCGGCACAGCCGCCCCCGATCGTACCGGTGCGCCGACCGTCTTCGTAGATCAGCATTTTGGCGGCGTCCTTACGCGGCGTGGAGCCTTTGCGCACGATTACGGTCGCCAGGCTCGCCCGGAGTCCAGCGCGACGAAGTTGAACGATTTCCTCGAAAATATCCTCTTTCATGCGAGGCGCATTATGCCTCAGCTCACAAACAAAAGCAAAAGCAGCCACGAAGGGCACGAATATCTTCTGTTTAAAGACAAAAGCAAATGCAGGCACGGACGGCACGAATAATCTCTATTTTAAAAACTATGGCAAAAGCAAAGGCAGGAACGAATGGCACAGATTACTTTTGTTTTTATTGATCATTTATAGGGGGAGTCGGTACCGCCCAAGCGATAAACTGCCTGACCGCCACGGGTTTCCGCCTGGCCATCCTCTTGAATTTCGGCCCGCCGCACCTCCAAACAAAACGCATAATTCGATAAAGAGATTATTCGCGCTATTCGTGGCTGCTTTTGCCTTTAAAACAAAAAGTTATTCGTGTCATTCGTGGCTGTTTTTTGCGGGCGTGATATTTTTTGATATCCTGGGAATCGGGTGATAGTATCCAATTTTGTAGACGTGAAGGGCGGCGAGCATAAGTCTTTGAACCTGAATTCATAGAAGGTGATGCTTGAGCACTGAAAATGAAGTTTTTGATGTGGCGGTACTCGGGAGCGGTCCCGGAGGATATGTGGCCGCGATCAAGGCGAGCCAGCTGGGACTGAAGATCGCGCTGATCGAAAAATATGCAAAATTTGGCGGCACATGTCTGCATTGGGGGTGTATCCCCACCAAATCACTGCTTTACAGTGCCGATCTCTACGACAAGGCGCTCAAGGGAAGGGAATTCGGCATTCTCTGCAAGGACATCAAGGTCGATTTCCGTCTCGTCATGGCGCGCAAGGATAAGATCGTTAAAAAGCTATCCATGGGGACGGCGTTCCTGATGAAAAAAAACCGGATCTCGACATTTCTCGGGAGGGGGACGATCACATCTCCCGGGATCATCCACGTCGAAGCCGAAAGCCCGGTAGAAGTGAAAGCCAGGAACATCGTGATCGCGACCGGCTCGGAAGCCATGCTCCTGCCCGGTTTGGAATTGGATGGGCGCGCCATCATGACGAACAAGGAAATTCTTGACATCGACAGCATCCCCAAATCACTGCTGGTGGTCGGTGCCGGCGCCGTCGGGATCGAGTTCGCATCGATGTTTGCGCGCTTCGGGTCGGAGGTGACGGTCATAGAAATGCTGCCGCGCATCCTGCCCCTGGAGGACGAGGAGATTTCCGCCGAACTGCACAAGCTTCTGATCAAGAAACGAGTCAAGCTGCTGACCGGTGCTCGCCTCGAAAATCTGGCGGTCCAGGATGGCAGTGTGGTTGCGACCGTGCAAGGCGCGGGCGGCGAAGTGCAGACAATCACTGCCGAAAAGGCCCTGATTGCCGTGGGGCGCAAGCCGATGACCGAAGGGATCGGCCTGGAGAAGCTAGGGGTGGCTGTCAGCAAAGGGCGGATTCCTGTAAATGTGGACATGGAGACCAACGTGCCAGGTATTTTTGCGATCGGCGACGTGGTGCCGACGCAGCAACTCGCTCATGTCGCTTCGCACGAAGGTTTGCATGTCATGAGCCACCTGGCGGGTAAGCCTACGGTGCCACTGGATTACGATCGGGTACCGAACTGCACGTTCTGCTATCCCGAGGTCGCGAGCGTCGGCCTGACGGAGCAGGAAGCTCGTTCCAGGGGGCATGAGGTGGTGACGAGCAAGTTCCCGTTTGCCGCGATCGGCAAGGCATCGATTCTCGGGGAGAATGACGGTTTTGTGAAGCTGGTCTGCGACAAAAAGTACAACCAGCTTCTTGGCGTCCACATGATCGGGCCGCACGTTACTGAACTGATTGCGGAGGGGACCGCTGCGCTTGGCCTGGAAGCGACGGCGGAGGATATGTCCCACCTGATCCACGCTCATCCCACGGTTTCCGAGGCGGTCATGGAAGCTGCCGAGGCGATCTACGGGGCAGCGATTCACTTTTGAGCGGCTTCGTGACCGGATCCGATAAAACCTGCTATGCGGTCCTCTTTCGGGAGCGCGTGGATTACGAGCGCGCTCTGGCGCTGCAGATGGAAATTTGCGAGCGCAAGAAGGGTGGATGCGCGCACGACATTTTACTGCTGCTGGAGCATCCCCCGGTGATCACGCTGGGGCGGAATGGCAACTGGCACAACCTGGTGGTATCGGAGGAAACCTTGAAGGCGAGAGGTGTCAGCCGCTATGCCACGGACCGTGGCGG
Organism: Acidobacteriota bacterium; assembly: GCA_041501225.1. GTDB lineage: Bacteria > Acidobacteriota > UBA6911 > UBA6911 > UBA6911 > JAFNAG01. The sequence continues at coordinate 15,271 of JBGQNR010000127.1, read as the reverse complement.
AGACATCACTTTCCACGGCCCGGGGCAGCTCGTCGGCTACCCGCTGCTGAAACTCGAGCGGGACGAACAGGATGTCCACCGCTATATGCGGAACCTGGAAGAGACCATCATCCGGGTTCTGGCCGAGTACGGGATCGAGGGCTGGAGAGAGGAAAAGATGACAGGCGTCTGGACCGCTGCCGGCAAAATCTGTGCCATGGGCGTCCACATCAGCCGCTGGGTGACACGACACGGTTTTGCCTTCAACGTTAACACGGACCTGTCGTTCTACGACCTGATTATTCCCTGCGGTCTGGTGGGGAAGTCAGTCACTTCGATGCAGGCTATCCTGGGTCGTGAAGTGGATATGAGAGAAGTTGCCGACAAAGTGGCGGAACATTTCGGCCGCATCTTCGGCCGCAAAATAATCGTGGGGTCAGGCCTGGAAAATTTCATTTTTGAATCCGACAGAGCTTTGCAGTGGTCAGGAAGCCAAAAATGAAATTTTCCAGGCCTGACCCCGAAATTATGGGGGACTCATGCCGATCAATGTGATCATGCCGCAAATGGGGGAAGCGATTCTTGAAGGGACCGTCACCAAGTGGTTGAAGAAAGTCGGTGACAGGGTCAAACAGGAGGAGTCTCTGTTTGAGGTGTCGACCGACAAGGTGGATACGGAGATCCCGTCCCCGGCCGAAGGAGTTTTAACGCGGATACTCGTTAAAGAGGGGGAAACGGTGCAGGTCAACACGGTGGTCGCGGTTCTCGAGGCTGAGGCAGCTGTCGAACGGAGTGGAATTCCCGAGGCAGCGGCTCCGCCCGAGGTTGGTGCCGTGAGTGAGATTCAAGTTATCCCCATGGATGCGGTCGTTCCCGATGCAGAGATCGTTGCCGAGCCAGCTGAGGCCGTGAAGAGCGACACGGCCACCGAAGTTCCCGCCGAAGAGTCCGCATTTGTTCGCACGTCTCCCCTGGTACGGCGGATAGCCCGCGATCATGGCGTCGACTTGTCGAAGATTTGCGGGACCGGGCTCTCAGGAAGGATCAGGAAGGAGGACATTCTTGGTCATCTGGAGGGAAAGAAGGGCGCAGGGGATGCACCCAAAGCAGCGCCGCCACCGGCAGCGACACTTGTGGAAGAACCTGTTGACGCTCCGGTTTCGATGACGCCCGCTCGCGATGAGACTCAAATAGTTCAGCGTCCTGAGCCCATCGTTGTCGCGGTTGAGGCTGAGCAGGAGAAGAAACCGAGCCAGCCGGCCCAACCGGTCGAACTTCCCAGGTTCCAGGAAGACTCCGAGACAATGACGATGTCGCCCATGCGCAAAGCGATCGCGGAACACATGGTGCTGAGCAAACGCACATCCGCGCATGTTCAAACCGTCTTCGAAGTCGACATGACGGCCATCCTTCAGCTGCGGCAAAAGCACGCCGACAAGTTCGAAGCACGCACCGGCATCAGTCTGACCTACACGCCGTTTTTTGTGAAAGCGCTCATCGAAACCGTGCGCGGCTTCCCGATCCTGAATAGTTCCGTCTCCGGCGACAAGATCATACTCAAGAAGTCCGTCAACATCGGGATTGCGGTCGCCCTCGACACCGGGTTAATTGTCCCGGTCGTAATGGACGCGCACCTGAAATCTTTCCCGGAGCTGGCGCTCGCGATTCATGATCTTGCCAAACGCGCGCGCACGAAGAAGCTCAGGCCAGAAGAGGTCCAGCACGGCACGATCACCGTCACCAATCCCGGCATTTTCGGTTCGCTCTTCGGGATGCCGATCATCAACCAGCCGCAGGTGGCCATCCTCTGCGTGGGGAGCCTGGAAAAGCGGCCCGTCATTATTAACGATGCCATCGCGATCCGCACCATGGTGTACCTGGTGCTCTCGTTTGATCATCGTATTATCGACGGCGCCGTCGCAGACCAATCCATGGCCGCGCTCAAGTCAAAACTCCAATCCTGGAATACCTGGCGGGACTAAAAGCAAAAGCAGTCACAAAGGACACGAAGCACTTTTGATTTTAAAAACAAAGACAAAAGCAGCCACGAATGGCACGAATAACTTTTGTTTTTATTGGGTTCGTGCCATTCGTGGCTGCTTTTGCTATTACAGGGAATCGGCAAGAACCTCGACAACATCGCGGACCTGGACCCGTTCGTCGGCGTCCTTGGCTTTGAGCCCATCGGTGAGCATCGTCATGCAGAACGGGCATGCGGTGGCGATGGTGGCCGGGTCCAACCGGAGCGCTTCCTCGGTCCTCTCGACGTTGACCCGCTTGCCTTCTTTCTCTTCCATGAACATCCTCGCGCCCCCTGCGCCGCAGCAGAAGCCGCGATCGCGGGAGCGTGGCATTTCAAGAAGCTGGCTGCCGGCGGCAGACAACAGGTTCCGCGGTGCATCATAGATATTGTTGTACCTTCCGAGGTAACAGGAGTCGTGAAAAGCGACCTTTTCGCGTGACGCCTTCGAAAGCTTCAATCGTCCTGATTGCAGCAGACCCTGCAGCAACTCCGTGTGATGCACCACGTCGTAGCTGCCGCCGAACTGAGGATATTCGTTCTTCAGCGTGTTGTAGCAGTGCGGGCACGTCGTAACGACCTTCTTGACCCGGTAACGATTCAGAGTCTCGACATTTTCCGTGATGAGCATCTGGGCGAGATACTCATTGCCGGCGCGGCGGGCCGCGTCGCCGTTGCATTTTTCTTCGACGCCAAGAATCGCAAACTTGACGCCGGCCGCGTTCATGAGCTTGACCATGCCGCGGCTGACCTTCTGATACCTCTGGTCGTACGAGCCGGCGCATCCCACCCAGTAAAGGAGGTCGATGTCCTGGCCGCCGGTTGCCGCCATGGTTTTCACGTCGAGACCTTGCGCCCAATCCGCGCGCGTCTCGTGGCTGAAGGCCCAGGGCGTGAAATTGTTTTCGAGGTTCTTAAAGGTGGCTGTGAGCTCTTCAGGGAAGCTCGATTCAGAGAGAACAAGGAATCTGCGCATATCCAGGATCGCCGGCACATGCTCAATATTGACGGGGCACTCCTGCATGCACGCCTGGCAGGTTGTGCAGGCCCACAATTCCTGGTCGGTCACAAAGTTGCCAAGCAGGCGGTGGGCGACAAGATCCTTGTGCCCCTCTACGGTGCCGGCGAGCAGTATGGGCGCGATTTCGGCGGCGCGCTCCCGGATGTTCATAATGATCTTGCGCGGACTCAGAGCCTTGCCGGTGTTGCTGGCAGGGCAAACGGACGTGCAGCGCCCGCAATCGGTGCAACTGAAGCCGTCGAGCAACTGTTTCCAGGTCAAATCACGGATGTCTTCGGCGCCGTACTTTTCGGCATTTTCATCCTCAAGGTCGAGCTTGGAAAGGCGGCCGCGCGGCTCGAGGGAAGAGCAGAAGACATTGGGGATCGAAGTGAGAACATGCAGATGCTTGGAATGTGGCAGGTAGTTTAGGAACCCCAGCACCGCCAGGATGTGGACCCACCAGAAAATCCCAAACCAAATTTCTCCTGAAGCGTTGGCAAACAGGGGAGCGAGTTGCAGGGAAACGAACCGCGCCTGGCTGAACTGCCCGGACAACGCCATGCGCGCAGCGTTGATGCCAAACATCGAAAACATGATCACCAGGATCAATCCCAGGATCATGGTCGCATCCGTGCGCACATGGCCGGTAATTTCTTTGCCGAAATATCTCTTGGGAGGAGCAAAATGCCAGCGCGCCAGGCCCAGCAGGCACGAAATTACAACCAGCACGGCAATGGTTTCCTGCAGCACTGCGAGCGGCGGGAAAAGCGGTCCCAGCTTCTGGAGGGTAAAACCGGGGGCAAAGCCCTCAAGGATCGTCTCCACAACTGCGGTCAGCAGGATGACGAATCCCCAGAAAATGAAGAAGTGCATGAGCCCCGCGAGCGGCTCGCGCATGAGCTTGGTCTGACCGAAGGCGACCACCAGGACCTTTTTGAGGCGCGTGCCGATTTGATCGAATCGGTCATCCTTTTTGCCGAGCTGAAGGAACTTCACGAGGCGCACGCTGCTATGGATGAAGAAACCCAGCGACGCCGTCAGTACCAGAGCGAAAATGAGCACATGAAGCATTCTGTAAGAGACCTCCGAATGCCGACCTCAGACCTCCGACGTCCGGCCTGCGATCAACAGGGATAAGGTCGGGAGGCAGGTTGGTTCCTATTTAATTTCCAGGACGATTTTGCCGAAATGCTCGCGGTTTTCCATGCTGTCCTGGGCTCGTGCGGCATCCGCGAGCGGCAGGACACTGGAAACGACCGGGTGCAAATGACCCGTCTGGACGAGCTTGAGCACATGGAGAAGCTCATGCTTGGAGCCCATGTAGGAGCCCATAACGGTCAGTTCTTTCGCAAATACGTGGCGCAAGTCAAGGCGGACATCATGACCGGTCGTCGCGCCGCACGTCACCAGGCGCCCGTGGCGGGCCAGGCAATTCACGCTGTCGTCCCAGGTGGCGGCGCCGACATGCTCAAACACGATATCCACGCCGCGTTTCTCCGTGATTTTGCGGACTTCCTCCCGAACTTTTTGTTTTGAGTGAACCAGGACATGATCCGCACCGAGGGCGCGCGCCTTTTCGAGCTTCGTTTCGCTGCCTACCGTGGTAATGACGCGCGCATGGAACAGCTTCGCGATTTGAATTGCCGCGCTGCCGACCCCGCTCCCCGCTCCCAGAATCAAAACATCATCGCCCGTGCGCAATCCGCATCGTGTCACCAGCATGTGCCAGGCGGTGGTAAACACCAGGGGAATGGCCGATGCGTCGGCGAATGACAGGCTTTCAGGGAACGGCAGGGCATTGACTGCGGGCACCTTGACCAGCTCGGCATAACCGCCATCGGTAAAATAACCAAGAACGGAATAGTTGCGGCAGTGGTTGTCGTTTCCCTGATAGCACAGCTCGCAGTGCATGCAGCAGAGCCCCGGATTCACCAGCGTCTTGTCGCCGGCTTTCAAATGCGTGACGCCCGCCCCGACGCTCTCGATGATGCCGGCGACATCGCTGCCGGAGATATGCGGAAGCGGAAATGTGACTCCGGGCAGGCCCTTCCGCTCCCAGAGGTCGAGATAATTGAGAGCGCAGGCTTTCACACGCACCACAATCTCCCCCGGCCCGGGAACCGGATCGGGGACATCCTCGTAACGCAGTCGGTCCGTGCCGCCATGCTCATGAAAACGCACTGCCTTCATAGACGGTTTCCTTGCTCAATCCGGGCGAATGGATTGAATCTGCAGCACTCAGAACTGCAATGTCGCAAATCTTATACTAAAATTCAAGCCATGCGAGACCCAAACTGTGATTCAGACAATAGGCATGGAGAGCAGAAATGGATCATCTTTTCACCGCGAAGGCCACCAAGACCGCAAAGCCGACTCCAAGGCCCGCCCGGGGGCTGCCTTCGGCCGCCATCCTCAGCCGTGAGCGGCGGAAAAGCCGATGCGTGCAGGCTGAAGAGTGAGAGTCGGCGCAGCTTTTCCGCCGCTCACGGCCGAGGATGGCGCAATGCGAAGCGTTGGCCCCCGGGCGTGAAGAATCGCATTGGCCTCTTTGCGGTCTTTGAGGTCTTCGCGGTGAGATCTTCTCTACTGTCTGAATCACAGAGACCCAAAAAAGCAGAAGCAGCCACGAAGAACGCGAAAAAATTGCAGGAACGATTCCATGTGTTTCGTGACTGGTTTTTTCTGCGGGGAATTGAACGAATGGCTTGACCATGGGAAAGCAGGTATTTATACTGAATAGTTTGATTTACGCTCGGGTAGAAATCCCTCGTCCATCCCAGATTTGCTTTGCAAAATGCCCGATGGATCGGTAGGGTATCGCGTTATATAGTTCGGGATACCGGTACGCATCTTATCTGGCATGGGAGTAGATCTATGTTGTTCAGTTTTTCGGGTGTCTTGATATTCCTTGGTGTGGGCTTCGTGCTCCTGGCAGTGGCTCTCATTTTGTCACGGCTGCTGCAACGGGAAGGAAAGGATGCTCCCGATAAGTACATCCCCTACGAGTGCGGGGAGGTTCCGGAAGGCTCCGCCTGGATCCGTTTCAACATCCGTTTTTACGTGTGCGCCCTGATCTTTATCATCTTCGACGTCGAAATCATCTTCCTTCTGCCCTGGGCCGTTGTTTTCAAGACGCTCGGCCCGTTTGCGTTTGTGGAAGGGCTTATTTTTATTGCCATCCTGGCGCTCGGCCTGGCTTACGTTTGGAAGAAGGGCGACCTCGCCTGGGTGAAGCCGGAAGATGTCAGCGCCATGAAGCGTCAGTAATGGGGCGCTCTCCGGGCAGAGGCGAGTGGTTTTGAGGAGATCACCATGGGAGTGTTAGAAGGTAAGTTTGAAGACAACGTGTTCATCACGTCGATGGATTGGATCTTCAACTGGGCTCGCTCCAATTCGCCGTGGCCGCTTTCTTTCGGCCTTGCCTGCTGCGCGATCGAGATGATGGCGACGGGAGCATCCCGCTACGACATAGCACGGTTCGGCGCTGAAGTTTTTCGGGGCACGCCGCGCCAAGCGGACGTGATGATCGTTGCCGGGACGGTCACGTTGAAGATGGCCACACGCATCAAGCGGCTCTACAACCAGATGCCGGCGCCCAAATACGTGATCTCCATGGGCAGCTGTGCCAACAACGGCGGCCCATACTGGCAGTACGGCTACCACGTGCTCAAAGGGGTGGATGAGGTTATTCCCGTCGACGTGTACGTCCCCGGCTGCCCGCCCCGCCCGGAGGCGCTGTTGGATGGAATCATACAGTTGCAGAAGAAGATCCGTCAGGAAACGTTGGCGAAAACGGACAAAGATAAAGGTGTCGCATGAAAGCAGAAGAAATTGCCGCTCTGCTCGGCGAAAAATTCGGCGCGAAGATCCTGGAATCGAAGCTCGATGGGCTCAATCCCTGGAGCGTGGTGGAGCCGGTGGAGATTCTCGCCGTCTGCCGCTTCTTGCGCGATGACGACCGTCTCGCGATGGACCATCTCGAGTGCCTGGCCGGGGTCGATTTCAAGGACCGCGTCGAAGTGGTCTATGTCATGTACTCCATGAAGCACAGGCACCGGTTTGCTTTGAAGTGCCGCATGCCCAGGGAAGGGGCGCACCTCCCCTCCGTTGAGTCGGTCTGGGCCGTGGCAAATTGGCATGAACGCGAAGCCTTCGACCTGGTCGGAATGGTGTTCGATGGCCATAGCGATCCCCGCCGGATTCTGCTCCCGGACGATTGGGAAGGGCACCCGTTGCGCAAGGACTATAAGTTCCCCACGACCTACAGGGACATGCCCGTTTAGGAGGACCGATGCAAGTAGAGTATGACGGCGATGTCATGACCTTGAACATGGGGCCGCAACACCCCTCGACGCACGGGGTGCTGCGCCTCGAGCTCAAGACCGATGGCGAGGTTGTCGCCGATGCCATTCCCCACATTGGCTATCTCCACCGATGCTTTGAAAAGCACGCCGAGAACATCGAGTATCCCGGTGTAGTTCCGTTCACCGATCGCATGGATTACTGCGCGGCCATGAACATGGAGCTCGGCTATGTGCTTGCGGTCGAGAAACTCATGGGGATTCAGGTCAATAACCGCGTGCGCTGCCTGCGAATCATCATGGCGGAACTGAACCGCATTGCCAGCCATCTGATTGCAGCTGGCACGTACGGAAACGACATCGGGTCCTTCACGCCTTTCCTGTGGTGCTTCCGTGATCGCGAAACCATCCTGGATTTGTTCGAAGAAACCTGCGGTGCGCGCCTGCTCTACAACTACAACTGGATCGGCGGCCTGATGTGCGATGTCAAGCCGGGATTCGAAAAGAAGGTCGTGGATTTCATCAACTATTTCGAACCGCAGGTGGACAACCTGAACACGCTGCTGTCGAACAACCTTATCTTCATCAAGCGCACCGCGAACGTCGGCATCATGTCTCCTGAAGTGGCGCTCAGCTACGGCGTGACCGGCCCGAACCTGCGCGGCAGCGGCGTAAAATTTGATGTGCGCAAAGACGAGCCCTACCTGGGGTACGAGGAGTTTGATTTCAATGTGCCGGTGGGACTAGGGGAGCACGGCCCGGTGGGATCCTGCTGGGACCGATACATGGTGCGCATTCGCGAGGTCAAGGAGAGCTGCAAGATCATCCGGCAGGCCGCAGCCAGGATGACGCCGGGTGACGTGCAGGAATCCATTCCAAAGCGCGTGAAGCCACCCGCTGGGGAAATCTATCACCGCACGGAGTGCCCGCGCGGCGAGCTTGGGTACTACATTGTGAGCGATGGCGGCCTTAAGCCCTATCGCCTCAAGGTGAAGTCGCCCTGTTTCACGGTGATGAGCGCATTCCGGGAGATCAGCCGTGGAGCGATGATCGCGGACATCATCGCCATTCTGGGCAGCGTAGACGTGGTTTTAGGAGAAATTGACAGGTGACGAGATAAAAGCAAAATCTTAACGCAAAAGACGCAGAGGCACTCTCTGGGAAAACAGTGCGGATCAACTCGTGTGTTTCTGTGCCGCCCTTTCAGGGCTTCAGATCTCCGGACCTCAACCCAGGGCTTACGCCCTGGGCTGTCCTGTCCCGCCCTTTCAGGGCTAAGCATTTCACGACTGCGAAAACCCCGAAGGGGTGGTGCAGGAAAGCCCATCAGGGGTAAGCATTTCGCAACTGCGAAAACCCCGAAGGGGTGGTGCAGGAAAGCCCAGGGCGTGAGCCCTGGGAACAGGGGATTGAGCTGGCCAGAGCCCTGAAAGGGCGGCGCAGGGAAGGCTCGATGAGAGCACGACATTTTCATGCACCTAGGTGCGCCCCAGGAGCATGGGAGACTGCGTTGAGATTTTAAAAAAGAGGGTAGCTGGGATGGAATCGATCGCGCAGCTTTTAAACATGATACCGAAGTACGATGTGCTGCCGGAGTATGTGCGGGCATATATGCCTGCCGCGGTGTGCAGCCTCGTCATCTTCGGGCTTTTGTCGGTCTTCGTTCTTTTCCTGGTGTGGTGGGAGCGCAAGATCTCGGCTCACATGCAGGACCGGCTGGGGCCGATGTACGTCGGCGGCTGGCATGGGTGGGCTCAGACCATTGCCGACGCGCTCAAGCTCCTGCTCAAGGAAGACATCGTCCCGCAATCGACGGACAAGATGTTATTCAAAATGGCGCCGTTCATCGTCTTCCTCGGCGCGTTTGCGGCCTTCGTGGTCATTCCGTTTGGCGCCACTTCCATTGTTTCCGATCTGAACATCGGCATTCTTTACATATTCGCGGTCGGCAGCCTGGCGGTGGTCGGCATCATGATGGCGGGCTGGGCTTCGAACAGCAAGTATTCGCTCTACGGCGGCATGCGTTCCGTCGCCCAGATTGTCAGTTATGAAATCCCGGCCGCGATGGCGGTCATGACGGTCATTATCATTGCAGGCAGCCTGTCCATGCAGGCAATCGTCAATGCTCAGAAAGGCGGCATACAGAACTGGTTCCTGTTCAGGAATCCATTCACGTTTTTGGCGTTTTTCATCTACTTCATCAGCTCGCTGGCCGAAGTGAACCGGACCCCGTTCGATATTCCGGAAGCGGAATCCGAGCTGGTGGCCGGCTATCATACGGAATACTCCGGAATGCGCTTCGCGTTTTTCTTCCTCGCCGAGTACGCCAACATGATCGTGGTGGCCGGCGTGGCCGCGACGTTGTTTCTGGGCGGCTGGACTCAGGTTCTTCCGGGCGCCACACAGCTTGTCCCGGGACCGATCATGTTCGTGATTAAGGTGCTGGCGCTGATTTTTGTGCAGATGTGGCTGCGCTGGTCGCTGCCGCGCCTGCGCGTGGACCAGCTGATGTATTTGTGCTGGAAAGTGCTGCTTCCCGCTTCTTTTGTGCTGGTGATTGGAGTCGGCTGGCTCGCCGTCTACTGGAAGTAGCGTTTGGTTGAGGCTTCGATATGAGGACTTACTTCAGGGATCTCGGGCTTGGGATCGTTACCGTGGCCCGCTCAATGTGGGTGGCATGGCTTCACCTCTTTACTCGTTCGGTCACGCTGCAGTATCCGACCGAAAAGTGGCCCATGCCGGAACGATCGCGAGCGCGGCTGTTCAACAAGATCGAGGACTGCATCGGCTGCGGTCAATGCGTGCGCGCCTGTCCGACGGATTGCATCACCATCGAGACCGAAAAGCGCGGCAAAGATGAGCCGGCGATTTTTGCCTCCGACGGCACAGCGATCAAGCTGCGCACCTACGTCTTCGACATCGACATGACGCTGTGCTGCTATTGCTCCCTGTGCGTTTTTCCATGCCCGACCCATTGCCTGGTGATGACGCCGGAATACGAATACTCGGTGTACGACAAGCAGGAGCACGTATACCACTTCGCCAAGGACAAACCATTGTTCGCCAAACCCACCAAGGAGACTCCGGCAGACAAGGCCTGACATATGGATATTGCCAATATACTGACCCAGATTGTCTTCTACTTCTTTGCCGCCATGACGGTGATCTCGGCAGCCGTGGTGGTCTTTTCCAGGAACCTGATTCACTCGGCCTTTGCCCTGCTGTTTACCTTTTTCGGCGTGGCTGCGCTTTACGTCTTCCTGGGCGCCGATTTTCTGGCTGGGACCCAAATGGTGATTTATGTCGGCGGCATCCTGGTGCTCCTGATCTTCGGCGTGATGCTGACCCACAAGATCTCCGAGATGAGCCTGAAATCGGAAACCTATCAGTTCTGGCCGGGACTGATTCTGGTGAGCATCGTGTTCCTCTGCCTGGTTTTCGTCATGATGAAGACCACATGGCACAGCACGGCGTTGCAGGAGCTGAAGCCGACCACCGCGGCGATCGGGGAACTGTTCATGAAGGAATACATCCTGCCGTTTGAAATCGCCTCCATCTTTTTGCTGATCGCCTTGATCGGGGCGGCAATGATCGTCAGGAGGAGACCTCAATGATCGGGCTCACCCAATATCTCATCATAAGTGCCGCGCTTTTCTCGCTGGGCATCATGGCGGTGATGACGCGCAAGAACGCCGTGAATGTCCTCATGGGTATAGAACTCATCCTGAACTCGGCTAACATCAACCTGGTGGCATTTTCCCGGTTCTCCTGGATGAACCTCGATGGCCAGCTGTTTGCCGTGTTTGTCATCGTCATCGCCGCTGCCGAAGCCGCCGTGGCTCTGGCCATTGTCCTGTCGATGTACCGGCTGCTCAAGTCCGTGGACCTGGATAAGGCTGACACGCTCAAGGGATAAGTCATGAATCCACAGATTCTTCAAGACCTGCAGACTTTCTACCCGGAAATCACGCTCACGCTGACGCTGCTCGCCGTCATCGTCATTGATCTGGCTGCACCGCGCATCCGGCAGGCAACGACCTTCCTGCTCAGCGCCCTGGGACTGCTGCTGGCACTGGGTTTCTCCATTCCGCTTTTCAACGCCCCGTCAGGCACGCACTTCTACGGCATGGTCGCGCTGGATCCGATGGCCGTATTCTTCAAGGTCTTTTTGATTTTTACTTCTTTCTTGATCCTCCTGGCTGCACCCGGATCGAAGGAGATCGCCAAGCAGCACATCGGCGAGTTTTATACGTTGTTGTTGGGCGTAACCCTGGGGATGCTCCTGCTGGCCTCGGCAGTGGACATGTTGATGCTGTTCCTGTCGTTGGAAATGGTGTCGCTGAGCAGCTACATCATGGTCGGGTATCTGAGCACCGAACGGCAATCGAACGAGGCGTCGCTGAAATATATCCTGTTTGGAGCGGTATCGACCGGCAGCATGCTCTACGGCATCACCTTGCTCTTCGGCTTGACCGGAACCACCAAGATGTCTTTGATCCGGGATGCCATCGCCCATGGGGCGGGAACCGGCAACAACGGGGTCATGCTGCTGATCGCGATCGTGCTCATCATCGCGGGTTTCGGCTTCAAGACCGCATCGGTGCCCTTCCATTTCTGGTGCCCCGACGTCTACACCGGCGCTCCAACGCCGGTGACCGCCTTCCTGAGCGTGGCTCCCAAAGCCGCGGGCTTTGCCACCCTGATCCGCTTCTTTTTCACGGGCCTCTCGGACACCTCCGGCGGCACACCCTGGAGCTCCTACCCGGCCATGAACTGGGTGGTTTTGTGGTTGACGATTTCCATAATCACGATGACGCTCGGCAACATTGCCGCGCTGCGTCAGGAAAACATCAAACGCATGCTGGCGTATTCTTCCATCGCGCATGCCGGCTACATTCTGATGGGAACGGTTGTGCTGACGTCGCAGGGTCTGCAATCGGTGCTGATCTACCTGATCACCTACCTGTTCATGAACCTGGGCGCCTTCCTGATCGTGATCGAAGTCTACAACCGTACGGGGAGCTTCGAGCTTAAGGATTATCGGGGCCTCTGGCGCCGATCGCCATTCCTCACCATCGCGATGACCATCTTCATGCTCTCGCTGATGGGGATCCCGCCTTTTGCCGGTTTCTTCGGCAAGCTCTTCATTTTCGGCGCCGCGGTCAATCACAACCTGGCCTGGTACGCGGTCGTGGGCGCGCTCAACAGCGTAGTCGCGGTTTACTATTACGCCCGCGTAATCAAGACCATGATCATCGACGCGGAGGAAGAAGGAGCCAGGCGCGACTCGATCCGTCTCTCCTGGGCCAGTCACATCCTCGTGTGGGCGATGCTGCTTCCGACCGCCGGCCTCATGATCTTCTGGGACCGAATCCAGCAACTCACTCAGAACTCGGTGGCCCTCTTTTTCGGCTAATCACTCCGTACTACCCGGTGTAGTGCGTCTGAAGTCGCTTGACATTTGCCGCGATCCGAATCACCCCCAGGCGGGGAGGAGGAAACCGCAGATATCCGCGTTCATCTGCGTTCATGTGCTGTTAATGCTCTTTTGCCCTCAGATCCCTATGTCAAGAAGTGTTGAACGCACTGCACTAGTCAGGGATGTAGCGGCCGGTGTGAAGGTAGTTCATGACGACCGTGGTGCCGAGGGCGGTCAGAGACGCGAGACGGTATTTTTCGTCATCGGCAGGGAGGCTGAGTTCGAGATCCCGGCTGCGTTGGAAAAATTTGATCACGACGGGGGCGACGACTTTTTCTCGCGCGCCGGTCCAGCTCGCGATCGTCGCGATCAGGAAGCGGCGGTTTTTGCGGATCAGATCCTTGGCGGGAATGTACCGGTTGTGGCCATTGGACTGCACCGGGAAGATCCACTTTAAATCTTCGTCGTAAATCCCCAGCGCGTTGTCCTTATAGTCATCGAGGTTTTCGCCGTAGTACTCGATGAGCGTGTAGTTTTTGGCGTGATAAGGTGAATCCAGGGGCCCGGCGACCATCTGCGGTTTTTTGAAGCGCAGGGTCTGCATCACTCTGTCCACATATTCGAGCTTCTTCAAAGCCGGCCAGTTGCGATAGGCGACGCGCCAGTTGGAGCGGGGCGTCAACCAGACGGCAAAAGTCTCTGCAAAGTCTTCGTCAGGATGCGCCTGGGCGTAGTATTTCGGCTCGCCCTGGCTGCGGACATAATCGCGGCTATAGGGATTAAACTTGAACCTGAAGTTTATCGGGTATACCTTGTGGAAATCTCCAAAAACTTCCTTCCACTCCTGCTTGGCGTACAGCTGATAGGCATAGTTGATGGCATGGCCCGTCTCATGCCGAAGGAGGCGGATAAGCTCATTCTTGTCGTAGGATGTGTATCCCATTTCTTTTTCGATTCGGGTCAGCCGGTTGTCCGCGAGATGAAATGGGATGCCGACGATGGGAACGCGATCGGGGCAGCCCCACTCGTCCCCTTCGCAGGTAAAGTAATACCGGGGCCGGAACTGAAGCTTCTTCAGGGAGAGTTCATCGTAAAGCTTATTAATACAACGACATAAGAGCGTATCTTCGAAGTTGAGCGTGAGGTCGCATACGCGCGTGGTCAGCAGCGCGTACCTTTCGGTTTCCCAGTTGTCTTCATACTGCAGCGCGGAGCCCATCGTACCTCCTACCGGTTATATTGCAACCGCTTAGGGCAGGCTCTACTCAATCCAGGACGCGGGGATAACGATCTGCGGGCTGGACGAATCCTGCCCGGCGATCGCAGTCACGCTATCTGTGGACCTGAAACCTCTGGCCTCCAAGGTATTAATTTACAATACTTTATGAAAACCTTACGAGGACCTTTGGAGCGGGTCTGCCCATTGCCCGGCGGGTGTGCCGGACAATCGAATTATACGCATAACCCGGTGCGGCAGTGAAGTGATTTTTCATGGTATTGGTCCGGGCCAGCACGAAAATGCGGCAGTTTTGGTCATGAGCCGTACCGGATCAGGGGGTGAATTCAAGAATGCAGAATACAGAATTTAGGGCAGGAACTTTCCGTCTATCTTTTTGGGCTGTTCCGGGGTGAGGATGCGGATTTCGGTGGCTACGCCGTCGAGCGAGATTCCGTCTTTGCTTAATTTCTTCAGCTCGAATCTTACGTTGACCACGCTGTAGTGGGCCAGCTCTTTGAATTCAGTCGCCTTGCCATCGACCGTGATTTTGGCAGTCGTCGCATCGAGGAGGTATTTGACTTTTTTTTCGGGGCTTTGCGAGATGAGAATCATCTTGGTGACGTCGGTTGACGACAGCAGCCGGAATTGCCCCGATTCGAGCGCCATCAGCACCATCGGCACCAGCAAAGCAATGCATAAACCTATCCAAACTTTTCTCATAGCAATGCATATTCTAAGGGGCATCGCCTCAGCTATCAAGCCTCATGTGCAAGCGCCCAGGAATGGGCAAGCAAGACACCGCAAGGAAAGTGGCAACGCACAAAAAGTTAAACGCAGAGGTAGCAGAGAAAGAAAAGAGCTTGCAGAGAGTGTTTTGTTGATCGTTACACCATCTATCCTCTGCTTCCTCTGCTGCGAAAATAATCCGACCAGAAACTGCAAAAGCAGCCACGAATGACACGAACTTTTGCTGGCTCGAAAGTCCGTGCCCATTCGTGTTATTCGTGGCTGCCTTAAAAAGACCATTAATTTTCATGCGCCTGGGTGCGCCCCCGATGCATAGAAGGCTGCTCCGAAAATAGAGGCAGAAAGCCAAAAACGTCGGAATCGGAATCGGCATCGGGATCGCAATCGCTGTCGCAATCGGTCTTGCCAGTCCGAAAAAGCCGATAGTGATTGCGATCCCGACAATTGCCGACCGGAGAGGCATGACCCTTTCATGCGTCACTAGGAGCCCGTCCGAAAATTAGGAGGGGTCGCGCGCCTGGGGCGTGCGGGGCGAGCTCAAGGCGCGAGGAGGAGGCGATGTCGGTGCACATCGTTGACGACG